>JBNKQQ010000023.1:0-8492 GCA_050295955.1 Thiohalomonadales bacterium | reverse complement strand
CTGATCCCATCCCGAACTCAGAAGTGAAACGACTTAGCGCCGATGATAGTGTGGGAGGTCCCATGTGAAAGTAGGTCACTGTCAGGCTTTTAAATACGAAAAGGCTCACCGAGATTCGGTGGGCCTTTTTTATTTGTCTTTTAAACAGAGGGTTTTTATTGCCTGACATTTAGGGAAACAGGCCCTTTAAGGCGCTCGCCAGTAGCGGGCTTAGGGAGAGGTGATTACTGGGGTGGACCAGACTGTCACTGCTGTAAATCTTCTTTTCCAATTTAATTAGTTGGTTCATAATTTACATATGACTAGCTTCACGATAATCAAAAACCTCCATATAAGCTGTGTTGTATTGTCGCTACTAGGGTTTGTGATGAGATCATTGTTGGCCTTTACGAAGCCGACCGCACTTTCTCACCCTTTGATGAAATATCCGCCTCATGTGGTTGAAAGCTTATTGTTATTTTCTGCGCTAGCAATGTTACCATTGCTTAATCAATATCCATTTGTTGACGCTTGGTTAACCGCTAAGCTTATGGCAATGATTGTCTATATTCTTGTTGGAGGCGTTGCACTGCACCGCTGTAAAACTCACTCTTCTCGGACTTTTTTTGTTCTCCTAGCCCTTTCATTATTTATTTATATTATTGGCGTTGCTGTCTTTCGTGACTCGCTATCATGGTTTGCACACTAATTAGGTAATCACTGCTTATTCCTACAACTAGTGGTAGAATTGCTCTAAATCAGTGTGGCGTTGTCGTATGCATAAAACTGCTTTTCAGATTCTTATAGCACTTGCTGGGGGACGATTCTGTTCTGGCAATTGTTTAGCAGATGAACTTGGTATCAGTCGTACTGCAGTGTGGAAGCATATTCAGTCACTTGCCGAATACGGCATTGATGTTCACTCTGTGCCTGGAAAAGGGTACAGGCTATCAGAGCCGGTTAGTTTGCTTGACTGTATCTCTATTGCAGAAGGCTTGGCAAAGCATGGGAAAGGAGAAATTGTTGATTTCTCCTTGCATAGCTACCCTTCTATTACATCGACTAACGATTTAGTGCGAGAGATGGCGAGGAATGGAGCACCGAGTGGGACGGTCGTTTTTGCTGAACATCAAAGTTCTGGGCGAGGGAGAAGAGGTCGGGAGTGGTTTTCACCATTTGCCAAAAATCTCTATTTTTCACTGTTATGGCGTTTTAGTGATTGCTCTCAGGGGCTGGCAGGGCTGAGCCTCGCTATTGGTATTGCAATTGCTGATGCTCTTTGTTTATTAGGTTTCGATGAAATTGAGTTGAAGTGGCCTAATGATATTTATTATAGAGGTCGAAAACTAGCTGGCATTCTTCTCGAGATGAGTGGCGATCCTACTGCCGATGGTTATGTGGTGATTGGGGTTGGGCTTAATGTCAATATGGCTAACAGTGCTAAAGTGCCTGATGTAGGTCAGCCGTGGACTGATCTTTTCTCTATTGGAGGTCGTGAGGTTTGTCGAAATCAGCTAGTAGTTGGTTTGCTAGTGGCAATTGATGCTATTTTGCTAGAGTACAGGCAGAGTGGTTTACAGAATTTACAAGCGATATGGAATTCTCGGGATGCGATGTATGGAAAAGAAGTCATTGTCTCGGGAGGCGATACACATAAATTAGGTATTGCTTCAGGCATTGATAGTAGTGGTGCCTTATTACTAAAACAGAATGAAACTGTTTGTCGAATTTACAGCGGTGAGGTAAGTTTACGCCTTGCCGAATAATAGTGGTGTTATTGTATGTTATTAGTTGATATTGGTAATAGCCGTATCAAATGGGCGGTCTATCGTGATGAGTCTGTCCAGCTGCTTGGTGAAGCTGAGTATGTGGCAAAGGAATTCGAGGCTCAACTCGACGTGTTATGGAGTGGCGTTGAAAAGCCTGAGCGGTTAGCCGTTGCTTCTGTTGCTGCACCAAGGGTGATTAAATCGTTGACCACATGGGTGGAAGAGCATTGGGGGTGTGAACTCAGTGTTGCGAAGTCGACTCAGATGCACGGCCGGCTGATAAACGGTTATATTGAACCCGAGCGTTTAGGGGTTGATCGTTGGCTGGCGATGCTGGCAATTTCAGAAAAAGATGATTTGGAAGATGCGCCTTTCTGTGTGGTGGATTGCGGAAGTGCCATTACTATTGATGCCGTGGATGGTAACGGGCAGCATCTTGGTGGAATGATTGTGCCGGGCGTTTCAATGATGCGAAATGCACTGGTGAAGGGAACCAACGGCATACGCTTAAAAGATGAGCAGCCTGCTGAAGTTAGCTTCCTGGCGAGAGATACTGAAGGTGCTGTAACGGGTGGCTCTCTTTATACTGCAGCTTCGATGCTCGACCGTGTCTGTAATGATATTGGAATGACTCTTGGTGATGAGACACTCTTTTATATTACTGGTGGCGATGCGCCAATATTAATGCCGTTATTGGAGTATGAATTTGAGTATGAGCCTAATTTGGTGCTAAAAGGATTGGCTCATGTGACTTTGAGCGGCGAAGTGTCATGATCTCTTTGCCGCTGTTCCCCAGTGCGTGATACGGTACATGAAAGCCTTACTACGGATTCAATGATGAAGCGCGTTCTTGTCTTGCTGTTATTGCTCAATGCAGTGGCATTTGCACTGTACCATTTTCAATTAATTCCCCCTTTGCAAACTAAAATAGTACAGCAACCATTATTTTCAGAAGGACCATCTTTAGTCTTGCTGGATGAACGCGAGTTGGCTACTGAGAGTGCCGTAAAGGAGGTCGAGCTTGTTTCTGTGCCGGTAGAGAAAAAAGCTGAGCCAGAACAATGCATTGTTATTGACCATCTTGTTGAGGAAAATTCATCCGAGATATTTCAGCTGCTCGATCAGCTTGACGTAGAATACAGTAAAGAGAGCCGAGTCTTTGAGGCGCTGGTGAATCATTGGGTTTATGTGCCAGCGCAGGCAACACTTTCTGATGCCCGGGCAATGCATGACAAAATCCGCAAGATGGGCGTGAAGGACGTCTATGTGATTGAGGCGGGTAGAAATAAAAATATCGTCTCTTTGGGGCTGTATAGCGACTATGCTGCGGCAGAATCTCGCGTTAAATGGTTTGCTTCAAAAGGCATAGAAGTGAAGCTGGCGCCGCGGAATAAACGTATTCCTGGTTACTATGTAGTGATTGGTCCTGTGGGTGATGAGGAGGCAGAAAGCCTTGCGAAGAAACTGCCACAGCAGAATAGCGATTTTATTTTTCAAAAAAAGTTATGTAATGAATTGTAATTTGAAAAACTTTTCAGTAATATACGCGCCATTGCCGGTATAGCTCAGTCGGTAGAGCAACTGACTTGTAATCAGTAGGTCCGGGGTTCGACTCCTCGTGCCGGCACCATTAATTTTTACAAAGGCCTGATCCTCGAATAGAGGTTCGGGCCTTTGTTTTTTCAGTACTCTGTTTTTGACGTCGATTGTATAAGTACCTCTCTTTCGTACGGTCGTCGTATCCTATTCACTATTCAGAAATCCTCTTCCACTGCTAAACTGGCGGAATAATTGTTACCTGTAAATAAAAGGATTGGATGTGACCTTAAGGCCTGTAAAGTGGTTGTTGATCATCTTGTTATTGGTTGCTGCTGCGCTGTTTTGGAATATTTATGGAAAGCTGGAAGAGGGAGGGGAGGTCAGGGCGAGAGGGGAGCGTTTGGCTGCTCCTGTGCAGGTGGCTGATGTTGCTCAGGGAGCTATTGCTCAAATGCGTACCTTTAGTGGAACACTGGAAGCTCATGGTGAATCGGTGGTGGCCAGTAAGCTGAGTGGCCAGGTGATGGCACTCTATGCGGAGCTGGCAGATCAGGTAAAGCCAGGCCAATTGTTGGCTAAATTGGATGATGCAGAGTATCAGCAAGAGGTAGCCAGTGCTGAGGCAGAGTTGATATTGGCTCGTGCGAATTATTCGGAGGCCAAAAGTTTGTTGGCCATTGCTGAGCGAGAATTACAGCGTTTGGAACGCTTGAGCAAACAGGGAAGTGCTTCCAGCTCACAGTTAGATCTAGCACGTGCAGAGCAGGCAGCTAAGCAGGCTCAAGTGGCAGTGAGTGAGGCACGAATTGCCCAGGCTGAAGCAGCTCTCGAGGCAGCAAAAATTCGTTTGGGTTATACCCGTATCCATGCCGCTTGGCAGGGGAAGAAAAGGCGTTGGGTTGCAGAGCGACTTGTGGATGAGGGTGACAATGTGAATAGCAACGGTCCATTGTTGCGTATTGTTGAACTAGACCCTATCACTGCCGTTTTCCATATTACCGAGCGGGAGTATGTTCACCTGCAACAGGGACAATTGGCGAGTCTGAACAGTGATGCCTACCCTGGAGAGAGCTTTCAGGGCAGAGTGGCACGTATCTCTCCAGTCTTTAATGAGGCGACCCGCCAGGCACGTATCGAACTGGAAGTGGAAAATCCTCAGCAGCGCCTCAAGCCCGGTATGTTTGTGCGTGCCACTGTACAGCTTCAGAAGCTGGAGAGTGCCACTGTGGTACCCCAACAGGCAATTAGCCGTCGAAATGAACAGGACGGTGTATTTGTGGTGGAGGGAGAGCGAGCCCGCTGGGTGCCGGTTCAGCTGGGTGTTTTGGAGGGGAGTCGTCAGCAAATAATGGGTGAAGGGCTTAGTGGTCAGGTGGTCACGTTGGGCCAGCAGTTATTAGAGGATGGTTCATCTTTAAAGGTGGTTGAGGAGTTGCAACCATGAGTCTGGCCCGTGCGGCGGTAAGCCGTCCGGTGTTTGCCACTATGGTGACGTTGATTGTGGTGGTGTTGGGATTGATGTCCCTTTCCCGTTTGCAGATTGATTTATTGCCCAGTATTGAGTTGCCAACTCTGACTGTGCGTACCAGCTACGAAGGGGCGGATCCCATTGTCATTGAGCGTTCGGTGACCCAGATCATCGAGGAGATTATCGCTACCGTGCCTGGGGTGGAGGAGATGACCTCTCAATCTTATGAGGGGAATAGTAGCGTGCGGGTCACCTTTGGCTGGGGGAGCGATATCGACAGTGTGGCGGTGGATGTTCAGGCTACGCTACAGGATGAGCTCAATGAGCTGCCGGAGGATATTACTGGCCCGCGTATTTCTAAGTTTGATGTGGATAGTTTCCCGGTGGTACTGCTGGGGATCTCCAGTAAATTGGATCCTGTTGAGCTGACGGAGATTGTTGAGAATCAGATCCGCTACCGTTTCGCTCGGATTCCTGGTGTCGCTCAGGTGGATCCTTGGGGGGGCTGGACCCGTGAGCTGAGGGTGGCACTGGATCCTGCCCGACTAAGTGCATTGGGCCTTCCTCTTAATGAGATTTTATCCGCCTTGCGAGATGCAAATCTGGACCTGCCAGCCGGCAAAATCGAGCGTGGCCGCTTTGAGGTGATCTTACGAGCACCTGCCGAATTTACCAGCCTGGAGGAGGTGCGTAACACCGTGGTGGCGGAACGCCAGGGGATAATGATCACCCTAGCCCAGGTAGCGACGGTGGAGGATAGCTATGAAAAGCTCAGTCGTATCATTCGAGTGAATGGGGAGCGGGGACTTCGAGTGGCGATCCGCAAACAGGCGCAGGCCAATACGGTAGAGGTAGCACAGCGAGTATTGGCGGAGGTAGAGGAGATCAACCGCGCCTTTCCCCAGATCCACGTCACCCCGGTGATCAACCAAGGTAACTTTATCGAGCGTTCGATCCAGAACGTGGCTCAATCGGTGTTATACGGCGGTGCACTAGCGGTGCTGGTTCTACTGTTCTTCCTGCGTAATTTGCGTAGTACCCTGGTGATCTCTCTGGCCATTCCCATCTCTATGGCCGCTACCTTCACACTGCTCTACTTTGGTGGTTTCACCTTGAACCTGATGACCCTAGGTGGTTTAGCTCTTGGGGTGGGGATGATGGTGGATAGCGCAGTGGTGGTGTTGGAGAACATCTACCGCCGCCATCAGGAGCAAGGTGAGCCGCCCAAGCGTGCCGCCGTGGCGGGGAGTCGCGAGGTGGCCTCAGCAGTGATTGCCGGTACTATAACCACATTAACCATTTTCTTGCCACTGATCTTCCTGCAAGGGGTGAGTGGAGTGCTATTCAAAGAGCTGGCCTATGTGATCATGTTCTCTCTGGGATGTGCGCTGATTGTTGCCCTGGCCATGGTGCCGATGCTTGCTGCCAAGCTGCTTTCAGCGAGTGAGGAGAGAGTACCTGGCAGACTCTCGAAGATGGCGGAAAAGGCGTTGGGATCCCTGGAGCATGTTTACCACGATGCGTTGGTCTATGCACTACATCACCGGATGAAGACCATTCTGACGACTGTCGCGTTGTTTGCTGCATCTCTACTATTGATCCCCTACATTGGTAGTGAATTTATGCCGCCTAGCGATGAGGGTGAAGTGCGAATTAGTGGCGAGATGGAGGTGGGGACCAAACTGGCACTGATTGACCAACAGACCCGCAAGTTGGAACAGCTGGTTTATGATGCCGTACCTGAGGCGGTGGCCTCCGTGGTGACGGTGACGGCTTCTGGTACCCGGGGTAGTGCCAAAGCTCAAGGCGAGATCCGTATCTCGCTGACTCCGGCAGCTCAACGGCAGCGCTCAAATCAGCAGATTGCCAATGATCTGCGTAAGTTGTTGGATGGCAAGATTGCCGGTATGACCATACGTACCCGCGCGCCCCAGGGACAGTTCCTACTGGAGCGGCTTCTCTCCAGTGAGGAGGGGATTGATATTGAAGTGCGAGGTTTTGAACTGTCCACTCTCGGTGTGCTATCCCACCAAGTGGCAGAGGCGATTAAGGATGTGCCGGGTATTAGCGATGTGGATGTCAGCCGTCAGCAGGGATTGCCCCAACAACAGATTCTGGTGCAGCGGGATAAGATTGCCGACCTGGGGCTAAGTGTGCGGGACCTCACCGAGGTGGTGGAGACCGCGGTGGCTGGCTCCAAGGCTGGTGAGTATCGGGTAGCGGGCAATGCTTATGCCATCCGGGTACAGCTGGCAGATGCGGAACAGCGCTCTATTGATGAGATCCTGGACCTGACGGTGCTGACACCCCAAGGAGAACAGGTGGCGCTTCGTAATTTGGTCACCACTACCAAGGGGGAGGGGCCCGTGGTTATCGAGCGTAAAGACCAGCAGCGGTTGATTACCGTGAGTGCCAATGTGGCAGAGCGGGACCTGGGATCAGTGGCCGCAGATATTCAGGTCCGCCTGGATACGCTTCCTCGGCCTGAGGGATACGATCTGTTGATTGCGGGTAATTTCGAGGAGCAGCAGAAGTCATTTAATGAGCTGGTAATCTCCCTACTGCTGGCACTATTGCTGGTTTATATGGTGCTGGCCTCCCAGTATGAATCTCTGCGGGCACCATTGGTGGTGATGCTCTCGGTGCCGGTAGCGGCTATCGGGGTGATCGTGACGCTGTTTTTGACCGATACAACCCTGAATCTGCAATCAGCCATCGGCTGTATCATGCTTTGTGGAATTGTGGTGAATAATGCGATTCTGTTGGTGGATCAGGCGGGACGGTTGCGTCAGGAGGGAAATGCTACCTATGAGGCATTGTTAGAGGCGGGGCGTCGTCGACTGCGCCCCATCCTGATGACCACGTTGACCACTATGCTAGCATTGTTACCCTTGGCCTTGGGGATAGGGGAGGGGGCCGATGCCCAGGCGCCATTGGCGCGGGCGGTACTGGGCGGGCTGGCCGCCTCCACCTTGATTACGCTGTTATTGGTGCCAGCGGTATACTCTTTGGCCTATCGGGAGCAGTCTACTGCTAAGCTGACTTAGCTGGTGGTATGTCCCAAACCCCAGAGGCGATGGTCTTGGTGAGATAGGTTTGAAAATCGGTGGCTGGTCGTTTCAGGGCCTGCTCAATACCATTCATTACTTGGCTATTGCGACCATCCAGAACCTCAGTAAACAGCTCTCTTAGCAGCCATTGAAAATCTGAATTTATTCCTTGGGCCTCCAGCGCTTGCATGTAGGCCTCCAGAGGGATGGGGGTGTACTGAATAGGTCGACCCAGGGCGGCAGAGATCTCCTCGACACATTGGGCAAAACTTATCGCTCTTGGGCCGGTAAGCTCATAAAGCTGGTTGAGATGCCCTGATTCTGTGAGTGCCGCAGTGACCACATCGGCAATATCATCTGCATCCACAAACGGTTCTACGGTATCGGTAATCGGCAGAACCAGCTTGCCATTCAGGATGCCCTCCAGCATAAAATTCTCACTGAAGTTTTGGAAAAACCAGCTGCAGCGGACAATGGTCCAGGGAATACCGCTCTCCTGAAGCATTCTCTCCGCTCGTTGAGCACCCTCTTCACCCCGTCCAGAGAGCAGGATGAGATGCTTCAGACCGTGCTGCTTTGCCGTTTCGACAAATGCCTGGATAGTGGCTTCCGCCCGGGGAAGTGCCAGATCAGGATGATAGGTAACATAGGCACGCTGACAGCCCTCGATAGCCGCTGGCCAGGTTT
>JBNKQQ010000022.1:0-112623 GCA_050295955.1 Thiohalomonadales bacterium | reverse complement strand
TTTATTGGTAGCTTGAAAAACCACGTCCTCTGGACGTGGTCATCGCCTGATAGGCTTTGCCTGTCAGAGCGAGATCTACTCATGCAAAATGTTTCCTGAGTTGTCCCCACAACTATAAGGAAGCAATCGCATGAGTAGATTTAACAAAGCATCCCATGTCCTGTGGCATTGTCAATACCATTTGGTTTGGGTTCCCAAGTACCGATTTAGGATATTAAAGAGTCAGGTTGGTCGAGAGGTGTATCGAAGCGTAATGACGTTCTGTGGCCAGTTGAAGTGCGAAGTCGTGGAACTGAATGTGCAAGTTGATCATGTTCACCTATTGGTAAAGGTGCCGCCTAAGCTCTCAATATCCGAACTGATGGGAATATTGAAAGGACGAACAGCGATCAGGCTGTTCAATAAGTTTCCTTACCTGAGAAAGAAGCCCTTTTGGGGTAATCATTTTTGGGCAAAGGGATACTGCGTAGATACGGTGGGCCTGGATGCTGAAATGGTCCAAAGATACGTTAAATATCAAGAAAAGCAGGAATATAACCAGCAACAGCTGGAGTTGAATAGAAGATAGCCCGTAACAGGGGATGGCTTGCGTCAGGTCTCCAGGTGAGGCCTGACGGTGTGCCCCCTTCTAGGGGGCGAAATGCAATACCACGTTCTAAGAACGTGGTTTGTTTACTTATCAACACCGGTAATAGTTCTAGAAGTTTTACCCCTTATGATGTCTATTCACTTAAACAAATTAACATTGAAAAAATTTCATTTGATACACTTCTATCTCATGTAGAAAGGCCGGTTGTAGGAATGCACTTTGATATACCAGAATCTAAATACAATAGATTTACATTAAAATTGCCTAGTTTCAGTGTTGATGGTTATCTTTATGAACTTTCGGAAATTGAATTTGTTCCAGATACATCATGGTATTTTATGACACTGAATTGCTAGCCCTAACAAGGCACCCCAGCGTCACCGCTACGCGGCTCCTCTCGGGTGAGCTTAGTTGTTGAGGCTGTAGAAAAATCCAAATCATGGTAGATTAGGCCTATTGTTCGCTGAACAAGGAAATGGAAGGATGCCTAGATTCAAAGATTACTCTTATGATCAATCGGTCATGCTGGCGATTAGCTTTGATCGGCAGATTCTTCCCGGCAGCTTTGAGCATTCCTTAACCTACCTTATCGAGAATGAGCTAGACCTCTCCATCTTTGATCACTGCTATCAAAACGATGACAATGGTCGGCCAGCCTATGATCCAGCCATTCTGTTAAAAATTATCTTTTTGGCCTATTCACGTGGCATGATTAGTAGCAGAAAGATCGAACAGCTATGCCGTGAGAATATCCTCTTCCTCTTTAATTCAATGGGCTATCGCTTAACTTACTGGCATTGGCGGAAGCCCCATTCAACTTCAGGCCTTAATAAGGCCAATCCATCGAATAAAATAACCATTTCTAGATTAGGTGGCCTACTAGTATTTCGCCCTACAAAAGCATTGATTTTATGAGGGTATTATATTGCGGGCAAATGAGAGATTGAGATAGGCTAGCATAAAACCCACCCCTGCTTTGCTACAAGGAGTCGATGTGCCAAAGTCCCAACAGAAGCGAATGATCTCTGTCTTTATTGCCTCACCGGGCGATCTTATCGATGAGCGTAAACAGTTCCGTCAGGCTATAGATGAACTCAATACAGGTTTTGCGGATGGGGCTAATGTGATGTTTGAAGCTATGGGTTGGGAGGATACGCTGGCTACCACCGGGAGGCGCAATCAGAGTGTGATCAATGAAGAGATTGATCGCTGTGATGTCTTTGTGTTGGTGATGCACCGCCGCTGGGGACAACCGGCACCTGACGCCGCCCCTTATTCTTCCTATACCGAAGAGGAGTTTCACCGTGCTTTGGTGCGCTATAAAGAGAGTGGTGCCCCGGAGATCTTTGTCTTTTTCAAACGGGTTGATCCGGCCCAAGAGGCGGATGCGGGCCCGCAGTTATTAAAGGTGCTCGATTTCCGTAAACAGCTGGAAGAGACCCGCCAGGTGATGTACCGCTATGTGGGCGATGGTGAACGGGACTTCCTCAATGAGGTGGACAAACATCTGCGTGCTTATACCAAAGGGGAGTTGAGCCGTGTCCAGCCTGAGAGGGAGGTGATTGTTCTTCCCCTGGATGTCCTTGCAGAGGTAAAACGGGCCAAAGAGCAGGCCCGTCAACAGGCAAAGCAAGCAAGCGAGGCAAAGCAGGAGGCGGAAGCCGCCTATCTAAAACTGCAAGAGCTACAACTGCAGATGGCAGAAGATGCTGCTTTGCTGGCAAAGGAGGGATTGCTGGAGCATGCACGGGAGAAGTTTAATCAACTGCTCAATGAAACTTCGCATCTGCGTATACTCTATTTAGCCTATGAGTTCTTCTATTGGACAGGTGAATTAGAGACTGCAGAGAGGCTATTAAAACAGTGGTTAGAGATCAGTGGTGAGGATAACCATTGTGTAGAAACAGCTGCAGCACAGGGCTACTTGGGGGTTCTCTATCAGACTCAGGGTGACTTTAGGCAGGCTGAGACGCTATATCGCAAGGCACTGGTAACCAATGAGATGTTAGGAAATAAGGAGGGAATGGCCAGCCAATATGGAAATTTGGGAAATCTCTATAGTATATGTGGGAAGCTAACTGAAGCTGAATTAATGTATTGTCAGTCTCTTGAAATCAATAAGGAGCTAGGAGATGAAAAGGGGATGGCTATTCAATATGAATATGGTAACCTGGGTATTAATTATCAGAAATAAGGTAAGCTCGGAAATGCAGAGGTAATGCATCATAAGGCACTTAAGATCAATAGTGCCTTGGAGCATAAGGGAGGGATGGCTAGCAACTATGGTAATTTAGGGAATCTCTATAAAAGTAAAGGTATGCTCGACAAGGCCGAGGCTATGTATCGTAAATCACTGGAGATTGTTGAGGCTTTGGGGCTGAAAGAGATGATGGCAGGTGGCTATTGTAACTTGGGGAATCTTTATCAGAACCAGAGTAAGCTTGGTGATGCTGAGGAGATGTATCTCAAATCGATTGCTCTGTATAGAGAGCTCGGTTCACCTAATGAGCAGCTTGTTGAAGGATGGCTTGAGGAGTTGCGCCAATCACGAAAATAAATCCTGAGTAGGTAGGGTGCAATAGCGCAGCGTATTGCACCGGGTGGATGATTGTTTGAGTGAGACGAAAAAGGGGGAAGATCCGAATGGCACTTACTTAAGGTCCAACTATCTGAATAAAAAGAGAAAAGACTGGAGTCGTGGTAGGCTGTAAATCGCCAAACTCACAGTCACCAAGGAACTAGTCTTTATGAAAATAAAAGATACTGTATCTACGCGACAACAACAACGCTTAAGTCGCTATAAAGAACAAATTAACAGCTATCAATTCTTCAATCTTCTGACCCTTTTTATTCACTTTTTATTCAAGCAGAAAATAGATAGCGCTGAAGGAAGGGCTATCTATAGCCAACGACTTGGTACAGTGGAGCCGGTCTTTGGTAATCTAACAGAGATGATAGGCATCAAGCGATTTAGCTTGAGAGGGAAAGAGAAGGTAGATGGGCAATGGAAGTTAATGGCCATGCTCTACAAACTACTGAAGATACATCGATATGGGGCCTCATATGCCACGTAGGGGGCTAAAAGGCTCCGATCAGGTATCTTAGATGATCGGAGCCTTTTATGAAGGTTGGGATGAGTAAATAAATTGAGGATCGCTAGAAAATCGATCTCAGAGATTTGCTAGTTTGTGAGGTGAGTTTTTCTACAGGTTCGTTAGATTGCAAAATAATTGGACTAGGAGCCTAGAATGGGCGATTACTTTTTAGGAATATTGGGCATTGTGGTTTCAGTCCTATTGTTTGTTATCGGTTATAGGCAGACCGTAGGAGCTAAAAAAGAACGAATAATTAATGCCAATGCTGAGGTTGAAAAAATATTAGTACGTAGAATAGTCCTAGAAAATTACACGCCCTGTGATTCTGATACAAATAGATTGCTTGAAGGAAAGGCTAGAAATTTCCGCGTTAAAGTCGGTGATCTATATTCTGACTCACAAGTACTAACTAATATATTTACCAGAATAATTGAGTCGGATTTTATACCGCAATCGCAGCGCGAGGAAATACTAGGTCGACTTACCCCAATATTAGAGAAGGCAGAAACAAGTCCAGTTCAGGAAAGGGAGATAAGCGAACTTCCTAGTTCACAACAATACTTACTTAATAAAACAGTTATTCCCCTGGCGTTAGCCATTATTGCATCAGTCTTAGGGGGATTAATTACAGCAGTTCCTGAGATTGGCAATATTGAGATAAAAAAAGATGAGGTGTTACCCTTAATTGCCATGGTTTCTGCTCTGAGCTTTGCAGTAATAATTTCCGCTTTTTCTTTTTATAGGCTCAGAGAGTCTCAAGAAGAAACAACCTATAGCAGCCGTTCAAAATCACTTAAAGAATATTTAGATTTCGAGAAGCAAGTTGTGAATGAAATTAAAAGGTCTGGAGCAAAATTAAGCCCCGCTGCAGTGCAAGATCGAGGATATGACTTCCAAGCCTCTATCGGTGGAAAGAATATACTTGTTGAAATAAAATCTATGCCACACAGATTGCCAACAAGCATTATTGGGAAAATGTTGAAACAGCTTTCAGAGGCGATTGAAGTGTCGGGTGCAGATGAGGGTGTCTTAATAACAAAGAATCAAGTTGATTTCCCAGAAGAAAGGATAAAAGGCAAGCCAGTTCGCGTTCTGTCACTTAAAGAATTTAGGAGCTATTTGTCTCATATGTGAAAAAGGGGTCATAAAAATGCTGGAATGATGAGGACAGCCCGATTTTTCTTGAAATCCTGTAGTGACTAAATAATGATTGGGGTAATAACAAATTAAGAGCGCTGTTGGGATATTTATTGCTGAAGATGAGTTTTTCTACAGTCTCGTTAGATTTTTTAAGCTGGAGAAATAATTTTGAAAAGTAAGTCCAAATTAATTGTGCTGGTATTTTTGCTCTCGATATCAACATTTTCATTCGCTGGTCAAACATCAGACTGGGGAACGATTAAGCAAGTTTATGTTCGTGGTGATGGGAGCATGGTGAAAATAGAGTTTAGCCAGCCCATTGTTAACCCAGATCATTGCGGAGCAGGGGGATTCTATATAAGGGAACTAGACGATAGCGTGGGTAGCAGTAGATTTTTGTCGGCAATTCTAACTGCATATACTGCAAAGAAAAAAGTAAGTTTTTGGATAAATGGCTGCACTCAGGGGCTGTGGTGGGGAAATACGCGCCCACAACTGCATGACATATATATTCAAGACTAAATCTAACCATACGCTAGTACGGATCGCCTACCGCAGTC
This sequence comes from Thiohalomonadales bacterium, assembly GCA_050295955.1. GTDB lineage: Bacteria > Pseudomonadota > Gammaproteobacteria > RBG-16-57-12 > RBG-16-57-12 > JAFLJP01. The sequence goes on along the minus strand of JBNKQQ010000022.1, from coordinate 107,239 downwards.
GCGGTAGGTTCCCACACAGCCATGACGTTATGCGTAAAGGAGACTATGTATGGGAAATACGGTTTGGGTTCTAAAGGAAGGTCAAGAAGAGGATGATTGGGATCATTCATTTATCTTGACTGAAGAAGACGAGCTAAAACGCCTCTCTAAAGAGCTAGGTGTGAAAAAGCTCGATGAGTTACTTGATTTCTCAATACTAAGTGAAGAGTTTGGAGATGTTGAGGTGGAACCAAATTATTTGTCTCCTGCTGATGCGAGACCTACAATTGAGTCGCTAATCTCAGCCATTAAATCAGGTAAGGGTAATCTAGAATCTCCTTCCGAAGTACTAGAGGAATTAGAGGATTGCCTAAGTAAGGTTAATGAAGCAGAAGCAGAAAAATCCAAAATTCGCTTTTCGGTCATACCATAATTTTACGCATAACACATATGAGTCGCCACCCAGCCAATGGACACTAGCGGTTCTTTTCAGAAAAATGGACATCCCAAGAAGCTTAAGTAAGTGTCATTCGGGGCTGATGCCTCCTTTACTTTATATTCACCGGGAAATAGTTACGCTGCCATTGCATGAGCCATGGACATGAATTCGGAATGCTGGGCACGGACTTCGGCAAGTGCCTCATCAGCATCCACTTGGCTGATACCGAGTTGGCTCAATAGTTGGTTGGTTTGTAAGAATTCTGCGCTGTCATACATGCCGGGGTGTTCCAGTAGTCGATTACTTAGTGCAACCAACTTGGCATAGGTGGCATACTCACCATCATAGTCAGGAAAGTGGTGTTCTGCGGTAGCGCGAATCACTGCGGCAGGCATCTCCCAAGCCCGCATGAGTTCCATGCCAATTTTGTCGTGGGAGATGCCAAAGGCATGTAGTTCGATGGCGCGGATATCCACGGTTGGATGTCGCCCAAGTAACGTGTTCAGATAGGCGTATTCTTTGGGATGCATGTGGCCGAAGGCTAAATAGCCAAAATTGTGCATCAAACCGCATAGATAACTGAGCCCTTTGCTGGGCTTGTTCTCTCCTTTGCAAAAAGCACTTAGACGTTGGCAGAGTGTCGCGCATTCCAGTGCCTGTTGCCAGATGGTCATGCGGCTTAATGGTCCACTATTCTGACATTGGAGGGATTTTCCAGAGGCCAATCCCAGGCAGAAGTGTAGGGCAGTGTCGAAACCCATAACCAGAGAGACGGCGTGTTGAACTTCTTGAATGCGATCCCCATAGCCGTAAATTGCTTGTCGGCCATAGCGCAATACCTGAGCGGTTAAACTGGGGTCTTGTTCGATGACTTCGATCAGGGTATCTAGGTTGGCATCTGGATTGTTGCGTAACTTCAATAATTGCCTGGCACTCTCCGGTAGGGGCGGGAGGGCTTCCGTATCACGCAACTGTTGCCTGAATAGGGTGTTAAACTCGGCTTTATTGGAAATTTCCACAGTGAGTCTCTCTACTTTGTGAGTTTATTTTAGAATTATTCTCAACCTGGGTGATATCGCAAGATTAAGCCCATTGGCATTTGATCATTACCACTGTGAAAGGCGCTTTCGTCAGCCATGTTCAGCGACAACAACAAAACGCCAATGGGCCCTTTAATTACGACTCATCGGTAGCACTATTTTCGGACAATAATAGAATAACTTTAATTATTTATCGGTATTGCTGAATGCAATGCCTTAAATTGCGCCCATTGCATTTTTCATTTGGAATATTGCCCTGCCTGATGGTTAAATGTTATCTATGGCGCTGATTATTTGTGCCACTTCTTCATTTCGATAATAACGATAAAGATGCATTCGATAGCATGAGCGACGTGATTCACTACGATGAGGCTGGCGTAGAGCGCCAACCTCTGAAGACTTTTGCCGAAACGGCTTACCTCAATTACTCCATGTACGTCATTATGGATCGTGCCCTGCCTAATATTGGCGACGGTCTGAAACCCGTACAACGGCGCATTATCTATGCTATGTCGGAGTTGGGCCTGAAGGCGGGCTCCAAATACAAGAAATCGGCCCGTACTGTGGGTGATGTGCTGGGTAAATTCCATCCCCATGGTGACTCAGCTTGCTATGAAGCGATGGTTATCATGGCGCAGCCCTTCACTTATCGTTATCCCTTGGTGGATGGCCAGGGGAACTGGGGGGCGCCAGATGATCCCAAGTCATTTGCGGCGATGCGTTATACCGAGTCCCGGCTTTCCGCTTTTGCTGATTTACTATTGAGTGAAACCACCCAAGGGACGGTTGATTGGGTGCCTAATTTCGATGGCACTTTGGAAGAGCCATCCATCTTGCCAGCCCGGGTTCCCCATGTATTACTAAACGGCACCACGGGTATCGCGGTGGGGATGGCGACAGATATCCCTCCCCATAACTTGCGCGAAGTGGTGGCGGCCTGCGTGAAGCTGTTGGAATCACCCAAAGCGACAGTAGAAGAGTTGTGTGAGTATATTCAGGGGCCGGATTATCCGACTGATGCAGAAGTGATTACCCCACGCAACGAGCTGTTGCAGATGTACGAGAAGGGGAATGGCTCGATCCGCATGCGTGCCCGTTGGGAGAAGGACGGAGGGGATCTGGTGATTACTGCACTGCCTCACCAAACCTCCGGTGCCAAGGTATTGGAGCAGATTGCTGCCCAAATGCAGGCCAAGAAGCTACCCATGGTAGAGGATCTGCGGGATGAATCGGATCATGAGAACCCGACCCGCCTGGTGGTTGTGCCTCGCTCTAACCGGGTGGATGCTGAACAACTGATGGCTCACCTGTTTGCCACCACCGATCTTGAGCGTACCTACCGGGTCAATATGAATGTCATCGGTTTGGATGGCCGCCCTCAGGTAAAAGATCTGCATACCATGCTTAGCGAGTGGCTGATTTACCGTATCGATACGGTACGTCGTCGTTTGCAGTATCGCTTGGATAAGGTCAATAAACGTCTGCATATTCTGGATGGTTTATTGATCGCTTTCCTCAATATCGATGAGGTGATCCATATCATCCGTACAGAAGATGAGCCTAAGCCGGTATTGATGAAGCGCTTTAATCTTACCTCTGAACAGGCTGAAGCGATCCTCGAGTTGAAACTGCGTCATCTGGCCAAATTGGAAGAGATGAAGATTCGTGGTGAGCAAGAGGAGCTGTCCAAAGAGCGGGATTCGCTGGAGAAGATATTAGGTTCTGAGCGTCGTCTTAAAACACTGGTACGCAAAGAGCTGGAAGCAGATGCTGAGAAGTATGGTGATGAGCGTCGCTCTCCTATCGTTGCGAGAAGTGCGGCGAAGGCGTTGGATGAAACTGCTTTGGTGAGTGCCGATCCCATCACTGTGGTGCTCTCTGAGAAAGGGTGGATTCGCGCCGCCAAAGGCCATGATATTGATCCCACCACCCTCAGCTATAAGGCCGGGGATAGCTATTTGGCATCAGCCCATGGCAAGAGTAACCAGCAGGTATTGTTCTTGGATAACAAAGGACGCAGTTATTCGCTGCCTGCACATACCCTGCCATCGGCAAGAGGCCAGGGTGAGCCCATTACCGGTCGCCTGAGTCCAACTGATGGGGCGTTATTCAGTCATGTAATTATGGGGAAAGACAGCCAGAATTGCCTGATTGCATCGGATGCTGGCTATGGCTTTGTCACCCAATTGGCGAATCTTCAAGCCAAGAACAAGGCGGGTAAGGCACTTCTCAATCTCTCTAAAGGGGCCCGGCCGTTGGCGCCCCTCCTGTTTGATAATCCCGATGGACTGGTCGCGGCTGTTACCAATGAGGGACGATTGCTGGTCTTCCCGCTGACAGAGTTGCCTGAGCTGGCGAAAGGTAAGGGCGTGAAGATTATTAGCATTCCCTCTTCACGCGCTGCCAGTCGTGAGGAGCTGCTGATTGCCCTGCAGGTGATCAAGGCCACTGATACCCTGATTGTTTATGCGGGGCAGCGCCATTGCAAGCTGAAGGGGGCTGATCTGGAACATTACTTCGGTGAGCGTGGCCGCCGGGGGAATAAGTTGCCCAGGGGCTTCCAGAAAGTGGATCGTATAGAGGTGACTGAATAACCCATGGTAACCCGTTTTGTTGATCGGCTGTTGGGACAGGTGGGCCATCGGGATAAGCGGTTGCCTGAGCGGAAATTGCGTATCCAATTTGAGCTGCCCAAGACCCATAATGATAAGCAGCGGGCGCCTGAACTCAATGTCAGGGAGCTGCAAAAAGAGCTGAGGCAGCATAAAGATATGCCACTGAATCAGCTGGAGCTGGCAATCGACCAGCTTCATCGCCTCTCCAAATACCAATGTGGTGTCCGTAAGCGTGCCGCCATGTTGGAGATGGTTGGCAATGAGCTAGCCCCTCTGATCTGTGACACCTATGACCAATATCGGGAAGAGGCCGGTGTGCCGGAGAGTGAAGCCCGCAGGCGTAACATGGATAAGTTGATTGAGCTGATACGTCTGCTTTGTCTTGGCCAACAACAGTTGTTTAACGAGATTTATCTAATGGGAGATTTTGGCTATCGCCAATATCGCGAGCGCCTGAATCTTTCTGGAATACGCATCCTGGAACTGCTCTACGTGGAGCAGCGCGTTTGTGCTCAACGTTATCAACTATTTGGTCCCCAGCGTTGGCGGGATATCAATCAGGTCTTCTTTGTGCTTTGGCTCTATGAGCGGGTGGATGAGCCTCATGTGATGCAGATCAATCTGCCAGGGGCGCTACGCAAAGCGGCAACGACAAAAAACAACCAGAGACAGCGTTTGAGTGCCAAGCAGCTGTTCATTTCAATCCAGCTGTTTGGTTTGGCAGACTGCTATACCTGGCCCAATGAGTTTGTCCAGGTGCTGGATAATTACATTAAGCTTTTCGAGCCGCAGATCAACATTACTCCAGATGGGGGCACAGAGCTGAAGCCTGGGCATTTATTGACCTTTTATAATTGGGAACGGCCCCCGCTGTATCGGCGAACGGGCTCAAGGGGAAGTGGTTGCCTAATCGATATCACCGCCATGAAGCGCCAGATCATCGAGGACAGCGCCATCCTTAATAGTCTGGATGCAGAGGCGGCGCTGCTGAAGATATCGCCCCCTTTATCTGTATTGGAAAATGGCCAGCGCCTCACCTTTATGGAGATGTTGCAGTATAAGTTGCAGCCTCACCAGCGTCGGGATAACCGTGAAGTAATTGAAGCCTATCGGGACTTTACGATCATTTCAGGCTTTATGAACTGCTATAAGAAACTCTCTGCCAAGCCAGAGAAGGTTGATCAAAAAGCGAAAAATGTCCTTGAGCTTAGCTTGGATGAGATGCTGGCAGGGCGTTCCTCTGCATTGGCGGACGATAGCCGTGATGTGAAACACGGTGAGTGGTTTGTGGTCAACGATAGTGCCGGAGGTGTGCTGGTTCGTACCAAAGAGACCAAGTATCTAGTCTCCATGGAGGTGGGGGACTTGGCTTTGTTCAAGCAGGTCAATGACCCTTCCGGGCCTCTGCAGCTGGGTTTCATCTCCCGATTAATGCGCCCAGGCCAGGGGGAGATCAACGTCACCCTGCAAAAATTCTCTGATCGTGTAGAGTGTGTCGCGCTGCAAACGCCACAAATGCATAAATCCGGACAGGCAGTGCCTGGGTTCTTATTACGCTCAATGCGTGGTGGATGGCAGCTGCTGATACCCGCCAAGTATTCATCGTCGCTGGCTAGAGGCTCGCTGTTCGTCCGCCAGGGAGAGCGGCTCTTCTCCATCGAGATAACTGGGGTGGCACACCGACATCACGACTTCTCCATCCTGGATATCAGCTCAAATACCTAGCCTACCTTAAACAACACCCCCTTGAACTTTGTCATTTTAACCCAATCTTAAGGGGCAGAAGCTGGAGTTGCTCTGAAAAATAGAGTAACTTACCCGGAAATTGTATCGTTGTTTTTGGAGTCAATGATGAAACGAGTCCTGCTATTTGTCGCGACTAACCTAGCGATTATTATTGTTCTGAGTATTACCCTACGCCTTCTGGGGGTAGATTCATTACTGGAGCAGAATGGAAGCTTGAATCTTAACTCACTGCTGATTTTCTCAGCGGTATTCGGTTTTGGTGGCGCCTTTATCTCACTGGCGATCTCCAAATGGATGGCCAAACGTACTACCGGTGCTCAGGTCATCACACAGCCTAGCAATGAGATGGAGCGTTGGTTGGTGGATACCGTTGCCCGCCAAGCGCAACAAGCCGGTATCGGTATGCCTGAGGTCGCTATTTACCACTCCCCAGAGGTGAACGCCTTTGCTACCGGCATGTCACGTAATAATGCGTTGGTAGCGGTAAGTACTGGCCTGCTGAATAGTATGAGTCGTGATGAAGCCGAAGCAGTAATGGCCCACGAAGTGAGTCATGTAGCGAACGGCGACATGGTCACTTTGACTCTGATCCAAGGGGTTGTGAATACCTTCGTGATATTCTTTGCACGCATTATTGGTCATTTTGTTGATCGCGTTATTCTCAAGAATGAAAACGGTCATGGCCTGGGTTACTTCATCGCCTCTTTTGTAGCCGAGATCATCTTGGGTATCCTGGCCAGCACTATCGTGATGTGGTTCAGCCGTCAGCGTGAATTCCGTGCAGACCATGGCGGTGCAGAGCTGGCAGGTCGTGAAAAGATGATCGCTGCACTTGAGCGCCTACGTTTACAATCAGGTCAGCCCTCACAACTGCCAGAGCAGATGGCTGCATTTGGTATCTCTGGTGGTTTGGCTCAAGGAATGAAAAAACTGTTCTTGAGCCATCCTCCACTTGAAGAGCGCATTGCTGCACTCAAAGCAGGTCAATAAGCTTGGCAAGACAGTAACGAAAAAAGGCGGGAATTCCCTAATGCCAGTCAGTTAAGCTGACTGGCATTTCTTTTTTTATGGGGATACTTTGCCGGTCTAGGTTTAATGACTCTGGGATAAGAGCGTAATCCTTTTCTATCGGGCAGGATAAAGTGTCTTGCCGAGGCGCATAAATATGATAAGTGCCTGGGCAAATTTCCAGGATGGTTTAGCGATAGACTCGATAAAAGCTGAATAATGGCAGCAGAACAGCCTGAAAAGCTAAGTCGATTAGGCTCCACATCCACCGCTCTTGCCATCTGAATCATTTGATAGCGCAACAAATTGTAGCCCAACAAGATACCCCAAAGCTCCTGCTTGATCATCTCCGGCAATTTGCTACGAAGCGTATAGGCACTACTGAGTAGCGTTTGCTTCATTTCGCGATAGCCCAATTCAATTTCCCAGCGATGACTATAGAGTTCCACGAGCTCCTCTCTGGGAAAGCGTGAAGGCAACGTCATGGAAGTCAAAATATGACAAAGCTTACCGTTAATACTTTTACTGACTAAGCGGGCCTCAAGGTGTTCGGGAAGTGCCTCCCACTGTTTTCTCGCTTGGGGAGTTGTGGTCAGCCTGACGAGCTTATCGTACTTGCTGAATGAGTGAATCACGTCATACTGTGTGCCCTTTCGCAGGGGAATTAACCAGTGGCGCGCTTGCCCGGCTTGCTGCCATTGATGAAGTAAACCTAAAGAGTAAAAGCCTCGATCAAATAAGGTAAGAGAGTGATCGGGAGTGGTTTCAATGAGTTGTTCAGCCAATTTCATTTCACTGGCTTTATAACTAGAAAATGCACTATTCACTAATAAATGGCTGGTCAGCTCCATTTGGCAGACCATACGCACTTGTGGAAATGCGGTCTCTCCGTGCTGGTTCGAGGGACTTTCAAAGGCATCGCGATTTTCCTCTGAATCCGGTGTACGCCACACGACACCATCGACGCCAAGCAATGTTAATCCGCACCATTGAGGGTGATTGGCTTGTTGATGCCAATAGCGCTGGCTTTGCAAGAAGACAGACTGCACCGCACCGGCGCCTAAGCGTTGACGCGCTTGTACCACGGCACTGGGGGCGATCAGTGGTTGTTGATTGGGAAGGCGAAGATCCAGTTTGGTGGCAATATCCCAAACCGATTCTCGGCGAAAGAAAGCCATCCCAATGACACACCAAAGTACCATATCAAGGGGAAGGCGACGTTTTCTTACGGTAGCAACGCCCGCTTCCTCTAATGCGCTATCAATCAATTTAGGATCGAGTAATGAGCCAAGTGCTTGGAGCAAATCAGACTGGGAGAGAAAGGTGTTTGTGAGGTTAAGAGCCTGACTCAGTTGCATAAAAAAATCCGATGATCATTGATCACCGGATTTTCTCAGGGATTTAGCCTACGTCAAGCTTAACTGACTGGCATTAGGCTTCGCCCCCTTTTTTATTGGTAGACGCTTTAGACTGTATCTTTATTGTGTAGAAAATTACCTGACTTTTTTGATGAGGCATTTGCCGCATTGTTGCGTTGAATGCCGCGGTGGTCGGCAATAAATGACGGATGTTAAAATTTTTTTAAAGCATATTTTTATGAGTTTATGATAATAGTTTCTTATCATTTTCAATAGGTTATTGTTGGCCATAAGGCTGTTTTCTAAATTTTGGGAAAAAACTTCGGTGAATTGGTGGACGGGATGAGTGCAGATCCTTAAATTAGGATTTGTTCCTGCTCAGGCAGTCATTGTTTTAGAGGGGTAGTTATTTGGTGATTGTGCCAAAAGTGACACTACCACAGCGATTCATTAGGAGAGGAAGATGATTGAGTCAACTATTCGTAAGATCAACACAATTTTGATCACCGGCTTTACTGCCTTTGGTCTGTGGGTAGCCAGTGTAGGTTACTTCCACGTTTTCACTGGCTAATACTGCTAGTACACTCTACGCGCTTGCTTTCTGGGGGGAGAGCAAGCGCGTTTTTTTATCCTCACTTCATACCCCGTATCTTAGCTTCAATTTTTTACTCTTTTATTACACTCTAAATTAATTTCTACGCTGAATATTTTTCTGATTGTCTCGTTAAAGAGATATTAGGATGATTTAATATGGATGCAGTGGCATTGCTATTACTTCCAGGAGCGTTATGAAAACCATCTCACCTATGCGTATATTGATTATCGAAGATGATGCAGACCTCTCTGCTAACCTTTTTGACTATTTGGAGGCTAAAGGTCATATCCCAGACGTTGCTCGAGATGGGGTGACAGGACTGCATCTGGCTGTGTGTAACCACTATGATGTCATCGTGATGGATATCATGATGCCTGGGATGGATGGTTATACGGTGTGTAAGAAGTTAAGGGACGAGGCGGGAAACGATACGCCAGTGCTGATGCTGACTGCAAAAGATACGTTAGATGACAAATTAGCGGGCTTTGATTGTGGGGCTGATGATTATTTAGTGAAGCCATTTGCGCTTCAGGAGCTGCTTGCGCGACTGGGGGTATTGAGTCGCCGCCGCAATGGCGGCACAGACAAGGCAATTCTTCAGGTGGCAGATTTAACCTTTAATACCAAGACATTTGAGGTGCAACGGGCTGGAAAGAGCATCAATTTACCCCCTACGGCACTAAAAATTCTTGAGCTACTAATTCGCAACTCCCCCAATGTTGTTAGTCGGCAACAGATTGAGGATGCTCTATGGCGAGATATGCCACCAGATAGTGATTCATTGAGGGTTCATCTCTATAGCTTGCGTAATGCAGTGGATAAACCTTTCGACAAACCTTTGATTCATACTCTACATGGTATTGGCTTTAAATTGGCAGATACTGATGCACTATAACCAAAGCTTGCGCACACGGATTACGATTTCCTTTTTTCTGTTCAGTATTATGATCAGTTGGGGAATCGCACTAGTGGTGAATTTCTCGCTGGAGAGTATCGAATCAACCATCATCGAAGAGAGTTTAGAGAAGGAGTTGCATAATTTTATCCGTAACCCTGAGCAGGTTTTGGGGAGTGTCAGTTACCCGAGTGCGACGATTACCCGCTATTACACCTCTTTGGATGACAAGGACTGGTTGCCCGTTTATCTCCAACTGATGCCTATGGGGCTTAATGAGTTGGAGTTGAACGAAGAGAATTATTATGTGCAAGCAGGTGAATTTGATAACGCTGTTGTTTACATTGTTAAAGATATTACTGACTTCGAAGCTCGTGAGGTGGCACTGCAGCTAGCATTGATTGCTATCTGTATTGTCGCCCCACTGTTGGCTTGGTGGATAGGGCGGGCACTTTCGGGTCAGGTGATTGAGCCTGTGGCCAATTTAGCTAGGCAGCTTTCCCAGATGCCGGCTGATAGTCGTAATGCACCACGGGTTTCTAGTGGTTATGCCAGAGATGAAGTGGGAATATTGGCGCAAACGTTTGATCAGTATCTGGAGCGAATGGAGCAATTTATTACCCGGGAGCAGGAATTTACCGGTAATGCGAGTCATGAGCTGCGGACACCACTAGCAATTATTCAGGGGGCAGCTGAATTATTGATGGAAAATAGCGAGTTACCGGATAGGGCGAGAGAGCAGGCTTCCCGCATCTATCGCTCCAGTCAACGTATGACGCAGATGGTTGAAGTCTTGTTGATGCTAGCCCGTAGTGGCTCAGATAATGAATTGAATCCTCAGTGTGGATTACAAGATGTGGTGGATGAGGTGGTAGATCAACAACGTAATTTATTGGGGAGTAAGCCCGTTTCTCTCCATTGCCAGATTGCGCCAGTTTCTGTTCGGGCACCCAAGGCATTGTTGAGCATTGCCATCAGTAATTTGTTGAGAAATGCCATGGTTTATACTGAGCGAGGGGAGATTCGTGTTGAAGGAGACCAGCACGCGATTACAGTTAGTGATACGGGGCCCGGTATATCAGAAGAGGAGCAGCAGCGTATTTTCCTTCGGCATTATCGAGGTAAGCAGAGTAGTGGAAGTGGCATTGGCCTTTCCATTGTGCGGAGAATCTGTGAACGTTTTGATTGGCGGATAGAAATTCAGAGTCACCCAGGGCGGGGAACCGCTATTACGCTTCATTTTGAGTATTAGTACACAAAAAATTTTCACCCTTTACGTAATCTTCACGCCCCCTTGACGGGGCCTTTACCTTTCTTCTTGTATGGTAAGCGCTAAGTTCGGAGAAAACCCATTTGGGTTAAGGAGACTTAGCAATGAATCAGCCACTTACCAACGACTCAGTCATACCTGCGTTGATGCCTGAAATGGCGATTCAGATTTTTTCCCAGGGCGATATATTTCGGGAAACCGTCGAATCTTTTATCTATCACTCTTTTCAGCGGGCATATGGCGCAGAAATTAGCCATTTTATGCCACAACTGATGGCGATGCAGCGCCATGACCGAGTAGAGGCTGCATTAGGAGTAAACGTTGCTCAACAAAATGTACCGCTGTTTTTGGAGTGTTATTTGCAGCAGCCTGTTGAGCAGTTGCTGGCTGAACATCTACACCGTCCTATTAGCCGTAGCGGTATCGTCGAAGTGGGCAATTTAGCTGCCCACCCTCCTGGTGCGGCACGCTTTCTCTTTATCGCTCTAAATGCCTACCTGTTGGGTGCCGGTATCGATTGGGCAGTATTCACTGCAGTACCTCGGGTGATCAACAGTTTCTCCAAGTTAGGGATTCCTTTGCAGCCATTGGCTGAAGCGCACGTTGATGCCCTTCCTGAACCTCGTGATAACTGGGGAAGTTATTATCAGCAGCAGCCAAAGGTTGTGGTGGGTGATGTGGCACAGGGAGCGAGGCGTATCCAAAAGTTATTGATGCAATTAGGGAGTCGGGGCCTTAACGATATTTGGGAAGCAGCATATCTTTCTGGTGAAAGATTTCGTTATGGGCGCCAGTCTGGCAATGCGATCATTCTTTGAGGGACGCAATGTTTAATACGATCAAACAGCACACGGGCATGGCGCTACAGGGTGGTGGCGTAGCGCTGAGTTATACTGAACTGCTTGATTCAGTACATTTCATGGTAAATCAGCTTAGGCAGCGAGGCATCACTCGCTTAGGCCTGTTGATGGACAACCATCCCGCTTGGGTGGTGGTGGATCTTGCTTGCCAGCAGGCTGGCATTACCCTTATTCCTCTTCCTGGGTTTTTCTCCTCTCAGCAGATTCAACATGCCATTGCAGATGGTGGGCTGGATCACCTATTACTGGATCAGCATAGTTGCGAGCAGTTTGCTGAGTCGATGCATGAATTTACTCCTCTACCTGAAATTTCCGGTGTGACACTTTATCTGGCGGAGCTCACTCCACAGCGTAGTGTGCTTGAGGGTGTTGCCAAAGTGACTTACACCTCGGGAACCACCGGCACCCCCAAAGGGGTTTGCCTGGGTAAGGCTGAGATGGAGAGAGTCAGTCGTGCCTTATGCCAGCAGCTAGCGGTTAACCATGAGGATCGTCATCTTTGCTTGCTACCGCTGGCAGTGTTGTTGGAGAACATTGGCGGTGTTTATGTTCCTCTGCTGAGTGGGGGGGAGGTGATTGTTCCGTCACTGAATGAATGCGGTATGCGAGGGGCGGCAGGGTTGGATGTGATGGCGATGTATCAGGTGATTCTACGCTATCAGCCTACCAGCCTAATTTTGTTGCCACAGATGCTGCAAGCTCTGGTGGAGTTGGGTGAGGCGGGTCATCATCTGCCTGATTCTCTTCGTTTTATAGCGGTCGGTGGTTCGCCGATATCGGAAAGCCTATTGTTGCGAGCCGCCACATTGCATATGCCTGTATTTGAAGGATATGGCCTCTCGGAATGCAGTTCTGTGGTGGCATTGAACTGTCCTGGAGAGAGCCGCCCCGGTAGTGTCGGCAAGTTGCTTCCCCATCTGGATATCGACTTTACTGCAGAAGGTGAGATTTTGCTGAAGGGGAATCATTTTCAGGGCTATCTTAATCAGCCTCGGCAGGAAGATGGCTGGCTGGCTACAGGGGATTTGGGATACCTGGATGATGAGGGCTATCTCTATTTAGTTGGACGCAAGAAAAACATCTTCATTACCTCTCTGGGAAGAAATGTCGCTCCAGAGTGGGTAGAGCGGGAACTATCCACCCATGGTGCTATTGCTCAGGCGGCAGTATTTGGAGAGGCTCGCCCCTTCAATGTGGCCTTGGTTGTTCCTCGGGGAGAGTGCAGCGATACTGAGATCCAGCAGGCCGTTGATAGTGCCAATCGACAACTGCCTGATTATGCTCGTATTAGTCATTGGCTACGCGCCAACGAGCCATTTTCTATTTCTAATCAACAGTACACCGCAACGGGTAGGCCTCGCCGGGAGGCTATTTGGTCTGCCTACCAAACCATTATTGAAACCTGTTACGAGTCAGAGGGCACCCAGCCCAAGGAGGCAATATGAGCTTTTACCATCAATTGATCGCTGCAACGGAAGAGGCACGCAATGAATTTCTTAGTGTGCCAATGTTACAGGCTGGTGCAAAAGGCGAGATCTCTCTAACGCAATATGTAGCCTTCCTGACCGAAGCCTACCACCACGTTAAACATACTGTGCCCCTGTTGATGGCCTGTGGTGCCCGCCTGCCTATGGAGGCGGATTGGCTACGGAATGCTGTTGCTGAATATATCGAGGAAGAGATTGGTCATGATGAGTGGATTCTTAATGACATCAGAGCCTGCGATGGCCACTCTGAAGCAGTCCGGCATGGTCAACCCTCTCTTGCTACCGAGTTGATGGTCAGTTATGCCTACGACACCATCCAGCGAGGTAATCCCCTCGGCTTTTTCGGCATGGTGTTGGTGCTGGAGGGGACCAGCGTAAAACTGGCAACTAATGCTGCAGGGGCTATCAAGCAGAATCTGGGGCTTCCTGATAGCGCTTTTAGTTATCTTACCTCCCACGGTTCGTTGGATCTGGAACATATCGACTTCTACGAGGGGCTGATGAATAAGGTGGAAAATGAGGTGGATCAGCGGGCCATTATCCATTGTGCTCGAGTGATGTATCGCCTCTATGGCGATATCTTCCGCTCACTTCCACAACAGTAAAGAGGAGAGAAGGTTATGGCAATTGAACAGTGTCGAACTCTGATTACCGGTGCGACGGGAGGAATTGGCAGCCATCTAGCAATGGCGTTGGCTAAACAGGGGGTACGTTTAATGTTGGTTGGACGTCGGGAAGCTGCATTACGGGAGCTTCAGCAGCAGATCACCTTACAAACTGGAACGATGCCACTTTTCTATGCGGCAGATTTAACTGACAGTGATCAGCGCCAGGGTCTGATGAATTACATTCATCAGACCCTGGGAGGGATTGATTTGCTTATTAATAATGCGGGAATAGTTGAGTTTACTGAGTTCGCTGAGCAAGAGCCTGCGATGATTGAGCGTATTTTTCGTACCAATTTGACAGCGCCGGTATTACTGACCCAGGCGGTACTACCTACTATGTTGGAGCAACAATCCGGGACAGTGGTCAATATCGGCTCTATCTTCGGCAGTATTGGCTTTGCTTACTTTTCGACGTACTCAAGCAGCAAGTTTGCCCTACGGGGATTTTCTGAATCATTACGTAGAGAGCTGAAGGGGAGTGGCATCAAGGTGCTCTATATCGCACCAAGAGCGACTCGGACTGACGCCAATAGTACTGCCGTATATGAGATGGCAAAGGCGACCAAGATGCAGATGGATCCTCCTGAAAAGGTGGCACAACAGATTGTTCAGGCGATTCTGCGGGGCAAGGCTAACGCCTATCTTGGGTTTCCTGAGGGACTGTTTGTGCGGATCAACAGTCTATTTCCCTCGCTGGCGGACTGGGCACTGCGTAAACAGAACCAGATCATGGCGACTTTCGCGACTAAAGGTTAACGGATAGGAGAATAAATATGCGTATTATTAAACTTACACTGTTGCTAATGAGTGGGTTGATGATGGCGAATGGCTATGCCGAAACCGGAACAGATGGCTACCAACTTTTGCAGAAGGAGTGGGCAATTGCCAAATATCAAACTCCAGAAGATAAACGGGAGGCCGCTTTTAAACAGTTGGCTAAGACGTCGCAGCAGATGGTTGAGGCAGAGCCTGAAAATGCCGAACTGCTGGTTTGGCATGCAATTGTTTTGAGTACCTATGCCGGTGAGAAGGGGGGATTGGGGGCATTGAGTCTGGTGAAAGAGGCAAAATCACTGTTGGAGAGGGCTCAGAAGATCAACCCTCAAGCGCTGAATGGTTCTATCTATACCTCTTTGGGTAGCCTCTATTATCAAGTGCCCGGTTGGCCGATCGGCTTTGGTGATGATGATTTGGCTCGGGAGAATTTGCAAAAAGCGTTGGTTTTGAATCCTAATGGTATCGACAGTAACTACTTTTATGGTGACTTTCTGGTGGAAGAAGGGGAGTATAAGCAAGCGGTTGCAGTATTGGAGAAGGCCTTAAACGCTCCGGCTCGTGACGATCGTCCACTCGCTGATGCAGGGCGCCGTAAAGAGGTGGAAGCCGTGTTGGCGAAGGCGCGTAAAGCCTTGTGAGAAGCGTTTACCAATGCCTAATAAAAGAATAAGGTCGCTTAGCGACCTTGTTCAATTTCATATCCTATGATTTGGCATCAGCATATCCTGTTGCTGATTGGCTTCCCGCCTTATTATTATTTGTTCTAAAGTATGGCCATGTAATATGACGACTTAATGTCAGCAAAGAGTATTTTGGAAATTCACCAAGTATCAACAAACCGATAATAGAAGGGGGAGAGATGTATATTGCGATGAATCGTTTTCGAATTGCCATTGGTCGGGAACAAGAATTTATTGAGATATGGAAAAACCGTGACTCAATGCTGTCTACTGTGCCGGGCTTTAAGGTGTTCCATTTGTTACAAGGGCCTTCAGATGAGGAGCAAGGTTATACATTAATGAGCTCCCATGTTGTTTGGGAAGATCAGAAGGCATTTGAGGCCTGGACCCGCTCAGAAGCGTTTCGAGCTGCTCATGCCAAAGCTGGGGGGGCACGGGATCTTTATCTTGGGCCGCCCAATTTTGAGGGATTTGAGGTTGTACTTTAGGTAACTAGCTCGACAACCTAGCTTGCATATGGCTGATAGAGAAGTAGAATAAAAGAGTAAGGTATTGGCTTTGAAGTAGGGCTGAAATGGCACTCAAATGGTTTTTCATGGCATTAGGACTCTTTTTTGTTGCTTTAGCAGCAATTGGGGTGTTGTTGCCGGGTTTGCCCACTACGCCGTTTTTGCTATTAGCGGCAGGTTGCTTTGCCAAGTCTTCTCAGCGTTTGCACAACTGGCTGCTGGAAAATCGTACATTTGGTCCAATGATCCGACACTGGCATGAGCATAGGGCGATTAGCCGTCGTGTGAGAAATATCGCCATTAGCTCTATGTTGCTAATGGGAGGACTCTCTATTTTCTTCATCCTTGATCAGTTATTTCTGCAGATGCTCGTAGCTTCCCTGATACTACTGGGAAGTTATATTCTGATGAAAATTCGCTTGCTCGAGAGCGTGGCTTAGTCGCCAGTTCCCCCACACTTATCGACAAATAGCATATCTTTATGGCTTGATATGCACTGGATTGCCCGCCATTATATGGTCAGCTAATTCCCCCTTATATTTTGGAGCATGTTGTGAAAAGTATTGAAACCTTTCTTGAGTCGCTGATATTTAACAGTCGTTGGCTGTTGGTGCCGTTCTATCTCGGCTTAGTAATGGCGATTGCCCTGCTGTTGGTCAAGTTCGCTAAAGAGTTCCTCAGTTTTGTTGGTGTTGTTTTTTCTGGTTCTGGTACGGATGTGGTGATCAGCATCTTGACACTGATTGATGTGGTGTTGCTATCGAATTTATTGTTAATCATCATCTTTGCTGGCTATGAAAACTTTGTCTCCAAGATCGATACGCAAGATAGTGAGGATCGCCCCAGCTGGATGGGCAAGGTTACCTTCTCAGATTTGAAGATGAAGTTAATAGGCTCGATTGTCGCGATTTCCGGTATCGAGCTCCTGAAGGCCTTTGTTGAGGTTGGGCAAGGCTCTCTTACTAATGAAGACTTGGCCTGGAAGGTAGGTATCCACATGGCCTTTGTGGTAACCGGTCTGCTATTTGCGATTTCAGATTGGTTTGGCCACAAGAAAAAGTAATTCTAATTTAAGCCGGCGGGAATGTTCCCGCCGGTTTTTTCCTATCTCCCTGTTTACTCCCTAAATTTTTCTCTAATTAATAAATTCCGCCTGGGCAATTCTGCAAATTTATGGCTATACTTTTCTTTCGTAACAAAAGTAGAAGAGTGCCTTGCAGGCAGACCTGCTTTTAAAAATATAACTCTTAAAATAAAGAGGTAAAGGAGAATGCATATGGGCAGTAAAGGCTTAATGGTGGCTTTAGTTGTGGCAGGTCTAGCGGGGTGTGCCTCTGCACCGAAACAAGAAGTTGCAGATTGTACCTTCCCAGGTACCAACGATGCGGCACCTGGCTGGATCTGTGATGAGCCTGTTGAGGGCTTGACTGTATCCGCTGTAGGATCAGCGACAAAATCAGCAGCAGGTCCTGGTTTTATGAAACAGATGGCTGCAGCAGATGCTCGAGTGCAGCTGGCTCAGAATATGAAGGTGCAAGTCAGAAATATGATCAAGCAGTTTGTTGAGACCACTGGTGCAGCGGATGCGGAAACCGTTGACCGGGTAAATACTTCAGTATCGAAGCTGATCACTGATGAGACGCTGACTGGCACTCGCATCTATAAGAGTCGTACTGCGCCAGATGGTACCCTGTTTGTTCTGGTAGGCTTGGATGCAAATGCGGTTCAAGCCGTTGCAGAGCATGCTATCAAGACCAGTATGAATAATGAGCGAGCTTTGTGGCAAAAATTCCAAGCGAAAAAAGCACAGGATGAGTTAGCGGAAGAGATTTCCAAAATGAAGGTCGAGATGGAAAACTGATCATCCAAAAGGCCAGGTTGTAACACCTGGCCTTTTGCTTTTTAGCATAAGGAACGTTATGGATGCTCGCTATCTGATATGTCTTTTTGGTCTGTTAGGTGTTGCCCAGGCTAATGATGAGTTGCAGAGCTGGAAAGAGCAGCAGATGCAGATGATGCAGCAGGAGCGTGAGGCGTTTAATCAGTATAAGGCTTCTGTTGATCGGGAATTTAAGTCATTTCTCGAAGCTCAGTGGAGAGAGATGGCACTATTTAAAGGGGAGCGTCGAGATGAGGCCCCTAAGCCCAAAATTGTACCAAAAGTAGATAAACCTTCTCTGGTTACCCTTCCCAAACCACCCGTGGTTCAAACTAAGCCTGATAAGTTGCCTTCTGTGGTGGAGCAAAAGCCCTTACCTATAAGTAGTAAGTCTCCTCAAAAATCACCGGTTGACATTGCTGTCGATAAGCCAAAGGGGAAGTTGATCCAGCTGAGTTATCTTGGTCATCAACTAGAGATGACCTACTCACCCGAAATAGCAGTAACATTGAAGGGGAAACCCCAATCAAAGAATATTGCTCGCTATTGGAGTGAGGTAAGTGGTGGCCCCTTTGAGCCTTTGTTGTCTCAGTTACAGGAGACTGCTCAGCAATATCATCTTAATGATTGGGGCTATCTGTTACTGGTTCGCCAGGCTGCAAGTGCAATTCACCCTAGTGATGGCAATAGTCGGGAGTTATTAAGCTGGTTCCTATTGATTAAGTCAGGCCTACAGGTCCGTGTGGGTTATAAGCAGGATCGATTATTCCTGTTTGCTCCCTCGAAGCAGAGGGTTTTTGAACGTGGTTACTTAAAAATATCTGATCACAAATATTATGTCTATTTTCTTCCTTCTGGTGAAACCTTAGCCGATATCTATACCTACGAAGGGGAGTATCCTGCCACTTTACGGCCACTGGATTTCACACTCTCTCAGCTGCCGGAAACTGGTCAGCAATTGAGTTATCGAAAAGTGGACTTCAGCTTTTCAGGAAGTAAACATCAACTGAATGTTCCACTGGATCAGCAATTATTAGCTTTTTATGATAGTTATCCACAGTTGGACATTCAGTGGTATTTTAATACCCCTGTTGGAATAACGACTCAACAAGGGCTACTAAATAGCTTACGTCCAGTTATTGGCGATATGCCGAAACAGGAGGCTTTAAATCTGCTTTTGGGGTTAGTTCAAAGTGCTTTTCCTTATAAAACAGATGATGAGCAGTTTGGTAAGGAAAATTATCTGCTACCGGAAGAGACGCTGTATTATCCCTATTCGGATTGTGAAGACCGCTCGGTGTTGTTTGCTTGGTTAGTTCGCAATCTATTGGATTTGCCAGTAATTGGTCTTTCCTACCCCGGACATGTGGCAACAGCAGTAAAAGTTTCCGGAATTTCTGGCGATATAGTGAAGTATAACGGTACAAAATATGTTGTTGCAGACCCAACCTATATTGGTGCTACGGTAGGAATGGCAATGCCCAATTACCGTTCGGTATCCCCAGAGGTTATACAGCTCACAGCAAATTGATGAAAATTTGCGGATTTTAGCAAAAAAGATAGGTTACTATAGTTAATGGATAACAATGTCTTTTAAATTGATGAAAGGTCCCGATATTCGGGGAGATCGGAATGTTGCGAAATAAATTAGTTTTTCTACTCGCATTAGGCATGTCGTTAGTGGTGATGCCTGTTATGTCGCAAGAGGTGACACAAACAGAGCTGAATCAGTTGAAGAACCTGAGAGATCTTTATAACGAACAACAAAGCAGTGTTGATCGCTACATGCGTAATTTAGAGCGTATGCGTGATCAATTGGTAGCTGATAGAAAAGAGCTATCCAATTTGGGGCAACGTCGTGATGAGGCGAGGGATAAGTTGGAGGCTGCCCGACAGGCTGATCGCCAATTCCCAGAACTAAACTTGGGAAACCAGATTCGCGAACATCATGATAAATATCAACAAGCACAAAATGATTTTATGAATCAAGAACGGGAGGTTCAAGATCTGGAAACCAATGTTTTCCAGGCAGAGAATAGCTCCAGAGCGGTTGTGTCAGAGCGTGATCACCGTAAGAGGCGCTTGGAAAATGCATTGGATAATATCGCTTCACGTTTAGTAAATGCTAAGGTTGCAGATATGCAAAGGGGGCAGCGTCAAACAGGTATTGGTACGGCTTCCTGCGGTGAGATGACGGTACCTCAGTGTCGTTCCAAGGCGCGTCAGTTAGCAGAGCAGAACGCTTCGGAGAAGGGATCAGTTTTGACGGTGGGTGCGGTCACCGAGATCCGAAATTTCCAATTGCAGAAAGAGCAAGTTCGCAGTGAAGTCTCTGCAACGCTTTCTGATGTGGTAGAAAAATCAGCCAAGATGAATGACGACTACACCAGTTTCCGAGTGGAGATAGAGGCAACAGTGAGTCCAGTGATCACTGAGAGTTTACATAAAAGTATGATGGATGCGGAGAAGATGGATATCCTCTCTAAGATTGGTGGTGTTAACGATTTCACCTTTGACAGTGTTCCTGCCACTATACCTCCTCCTAAAGTCCCACCTCAGAACCCAGTTGCAGATCCCGAATATAAAAAACCTGAGCCGAAACCTGTTTATACCCCCCCGCCAGAACCAATCAGGCCTGCAGCAACGGTAGAGCCTGAGAGAAAAGTTTATACTCCGCCTCCAAAACGAGATGTATATGTGCCTCCCGCACCTACAATAAAAAAAGAGGAGGAGGAAAAGCCGAGGCGTAGGGCTATAGGTGGTTTTTAAATGCAAAGTGTTATTTAAGATTATCAAAGAGAATGTACTACTGAATGAGGGAGAACTTAAAAATGAAAAAAAATATTGTATCAATGATGGTCATTGCTGGATTGGGTATTGTGCCTGCAACCGCTTCCGCAGAGTTTATTCCAAGAGTTGGTCTTTCATATGACATGTATGAATATGGCTATTCATCATCTTCAACAGACGAAAGCTCTTATTTAGCTGCGAATGTTGGTGGTACTTTTCTTGTCGGCGAGGCGATGTATTTTGATGTCGCTTATGACACTAGTTTAGGCGCAGAGCATGATCGTTCAGATAATAGCTATGGTTCAGATTTTGAAAGAACCAGCTGGGCTCTGACATTTGGTGGTTTTGTTAATGATGCAACTTCAGTCTTTGGTGGATATCGTTCTGGTGAGGCTGTATTTTCACATTCTGGCCTTTGGGATGGATTTGAATATACTATTGAAAGTTCTGGTCCTTTCTTTGGTGCTAGTTATGGCATACCTGCTGGTGATGGAACACTGTCGTTTAATATTGCAATTGCGCTGCTCGATGCGAATTTTTCAAACAATCAAGGCGTAGATTATGATAGTGACGCAGGTGCGGCTGCAAGTTTTGGTGTGGCGTATAAATTGGGTAATTTAGGGTTCAATATGAAGTCACAATCATTCTCCTATGATGATCCATGGGGAGTGGAAAATACTGAAGATTTATTTTCTCTAGGCGCTACTTATAGTTTTTAGAGTATAAAAAGGGGGCTAAATGCCCCCTTATTACTATTTATGAAATTACCATTATTTATTCTAATCGTATTTTTCCTAATTAGCTGTGGTGGAACTGCTGTGGTTAAGTCAAATAGCCCAGCTAATTATGAAAAACACAATAACACGCCTAGCTGGATTTATAACGCTAATCTCCCTGGTTATTTCACAGTGGTTGGTTTTGCTCCGATTCAAAATATGGGAGGGGAAGAGGCGCAGCGTCGTGTGGCTTTGAGTAAAGCACGCCATGAATTGGCGCAAACAATTCGTGTTCGTATGGAAGCGGAGGAGCGTACCCATCTTACTGATAGTAATGGTGAGCTGGATAGTGGCTATTCCCGTGACATTAAAGCCACTACATTGGCAAATATTCGCTTGGGTGATGAACAAATTTTGAAAGAGTGGAAGGATCCTCGCTCTGGGGAGTTATATCTTCTTGTTGGAATTCCACTTCAAGGGAAGTAGGCCTGTCGTATGTTCCGGTTATTCATCCTCATTTTAACCTTAATGGTGCTCGTTGCATGTAGTCGCGATGGTGTTAGGCCTATGCCTGATTGGGTTGAAAACCCTGGCGATGGTGTGGCCTCATCGGCGGGTACTCATGTGAAGGGGCGGCATTTTCAAGAGGAACTGGCCATTGCACGAGCTCGAGAGCGACTGGCTTCGCGCTTAGGGGTTGAAGTAAGTAGCGTACATACCGTTAAAGAAAATGTGATAAATGATCGGGCCTATATAAATTCAGCCAAAGAAACTCAATTGGTGGTGCAAAAGCAAGAGGTTAAGGCCCATGTTCGAGCTATTTGGTATGACCGACGTAATGACCAGATTTGGGTATGGTTATATCCAATCAATGATTGACATAAGTTTGACTGGGGGTGAAGTATGGTAAGAAAGCAGGTTGTATCAATCGTTCTCCCTATATTGTTATTAAGTGGTTGCTTTGGTGGTGGCGAACAGGCTCGCCCAGAGGTCGCAGCAGATGAGCTAGCCCAATACCGTGGCATTTCTCATTTGGAGATTGCGAGTGAGGCTGAAGCACTGGTAGAGAGGGCAAAAGAAGAGGGTTTTGATTTCTATTCACCAGGGCGAATTGGCTTTATGAGCAAAGAGCTCGATGAGTTGAACACATTGGCTGTCAATCCGGCATCCCAATTGGCAGAGGTGTTGTCATTAAAGAAATCGATCGAATTTAACTACAATGAAGGGCTTACTGATAAGCAAAATGTACAAAAACATCTGAAACCACTGCTCGATCAGCTGGCGATCTTGGATGGGTTAAATTCCAGTGAGACTTTTCCAGCAAAATACCGGGACATTCAGGATGAGCTAAAGGATCTTATAAAATACGTTCAAGATGGGCGTTTTGAAAAAGCGCAAGGTTATGTACCAGATTTACTGGATAAGATGCAGGCCTTCGAGATTAAGGTGGTGAAGGCCATCACCTTAACCACAACGAAAAAGCTCTTATCCGCTTTGGATGATAAGGATGCTGAAGATCATGCACCCAAGGCGCTTGAAGAGGCAAAAAAACGTTATGAAGAGGCTCGGATTTATATCGAAAACAATCCTCGAAACAAAGATGAGATTATGCGTAGAGGGCATGCTGCGCTATATGCGGCTGAGCGGGCAGACTGGATAACGGATAAAGTAACCCACTTCAAAGAGGTTGATAAAGATGCATGGGAGTCTGAAGTAGCCGCCTTAGAATCACTGTTTCAGCCAACCGTTAATGAGATTCAATCATTCCAGATGGGAAATTTATCATTGACTGAGCAGGCTGAACGTCTGGCAAAGGATGTGAAAAAGAAGCTAGAGGAATTATCTCTTAACATGGAAGAAGGGGATCGTTCCAAGGTTGAAATGGCAACTCTAGAAGTGCAACTGCTTGCTGCACAACAGCAAGAGAATCTGTTGAAAATTCGTCTTAATGAAGTAGAAGAAGAGCGTACTGATCTTGTCTCCCGACTTAATCTGCTGGTGCAGGAAAATGAACGATTGGAAATGGAGTCATTAGGCTTGAAGTCTCAACTTAGTGTGTATGCACGGGAACGTGAGGAGCAGGCGACATCCACTGCATCAGAAGAGGAAATGGGATCTGATCAGGTTAATGGGCAGATGGAGGGAGATAGTACTGATGTTGTCAGTGAGGAGATGACTACCACTGATGCGCCAGCAGAAGATCCGTTGGATCTGTCTACTGATAGAGAGTTGGAGGCAGAAGTGTCAGCCGAGCCTGAAGAGGACGCGCCTGCTGAGATTGAATTACCCCAGTAATTGCTGCGGGAGTTATTGTTAATTGAAACGCTGCATCAATTACGGGTGCGGCGTTTTTTGTTTCCCATGATGGCTTTATACAAAAGTATCTTCCTGGGCTATTGTTAAAATAGTGGGGGGAGGAGTGTCAGTGTGATTAGTTGGATTCGGCAGATTTTTCATCATGAATCAATAGGCGGTGCTCTGCTGCTTATTGCTGCACTGTGCGCGATGCTGGTGAAAAATAGTAGTCTTGAGCCGCTTTACGACGCACTACTGAATACACCAATCCAGCTCCGTATTTCAGCTTTTTCAATAGATAAGCCTTTATTGCTGTGGGTTAATGATGGCCTGATGGCTGTGTTTTTCTTCTTAATTGGCTTGGAGTTAAAACGAGAGGTGTTGGAAGGACATTTGGCTCATCCCAGTAAAGTGACGTTACCGGCTATTGCTGCTGTGGGAGGGATGGTATTTCCCGCTCTTATTTATATAGGAGTGAATTGGGGTAATGAGTTGACACTGAAGGGATGGGCGATTCCCTCTGCGACAGATATCGCTTTTGCTATGGGTGTCCTGTCACTTTTGGGGAAACGAGTACCGCCTTTTCTTAAGCTTTTTTTATTAACGTTGGCTATTGTTGATGACCTTGGGGCGATCATTATTATTGCCCTTTTTTATACGCATGATTTAAGTATCTTTTCGTTATTGGTTGCCTTGGTGGTATTACCGGTACTGATGTTGATGAACAGAATTGGTGTTACACGAATTACCCCCTATCTATTGGTTGGGACTGTATTGTGGGCTGCGCTTCTTAAATCTGGAGTACATGCTACTTTAGCCGGTGTGATATTGGCACTCTTTATTCCATTGCGTGGTAGAACAGGGAGAGAAGAGGTGACACCACTTCGTTGGTTAGAGCGAGACCTGCACCCTACCGTGGTGTTTGCTATATTGCCTCTATTTGCGTTTGCTAATACAGGGATTTCTCTGGGGGGGATGACGGTCGAGGCGATTATGAGTCCAGTTCCAATCGGAATTGCTTTAGGATTGTTTGTGGGTAATCAGATAGGTGTATTTAGTTTTGTGTGGGTGACAGTAAAGTTGGGTTTTGCCAAGTTACCGAAAGGGGTAAGGTGGGTTCACATTTATGGGCTTTCTGCACTCTGTGGTATCGGTTTTACTATGAGCCTGTTTATAAGTTCTTTAGCCTTTCAAAGCGACGTAAGCTTTTTAATTGATGATCGCTTGGGGATTCTAATGGGGTCGCTTTTTTCTGCGGTCTATGGTTTTTTTATTCTGCACTGGAGTTTGCCAAAAGGGCGATGGGATAGCGTTGGCAATTGTTGATCAAGCGACTATGATGGCTTGGAATAGATAGAGGATAATATATGCGGTTACTTGTAATAGGCTTGCTAGTGTTGTTGGTGGTTGGTTGTAGTACGACTCACGATAAACAACATGATTTAACTATAACGCTTATTTCATATGAAAAGGCATTCCGATGGGGAGCTGTGGATAATGTTATGGGATATATGCCGCCAGGGACTGCGGTTGATCGAGCACTATTTGAGCGCTATTCCAGTGTGAGTATCGGCGGATATCAAACGGTAAGTCGCTCACCAATTAGTAAAGAGGGTATTGTTGAGGTGACAGTGTCCATTGACTATATCGACAATGATAGTATGAAAGTTCATAAGTATGTGGATAAACAGCTATGGGAGTACGATGATGAATATGGGCGTTGGTTTTTGGTTAGTCCATTACCAGAATTAAGGTAGCTGGCTAGTGGCTCTACTAGCCAGCTTCAGCGTGGTTTAGGCTAGGACTACTTTTGTCGCCTGAGGGCCTTTACCACTGTCCTCCGAGAGGAAGTTGACAGCTTGTCCTTCATTTAGGCTTTTGTAGCCATCTGACTCAATGCATGAATAGTGTACGAATACGTCGTTACCGCCTTCCTCTGGGGAGATAAATCCATAGCCCTTTGCGTTGTTAAACCACTTCACTGTACCTGTTTTCATCTTCTCTACTACCTTAGTAACCAGTTGTTATTAATCGGAGCTTCATGCTCACCCTTATCACACGAAATTAGCGATATTTGTTATCACATTAAATCTGTGCAGAATCTTCATTATAGTCACTTGTTTTTATTCTTCTAGAGTCAGTATGTGAATTTTTTCTGACAAAATATATTTTTATTAATGGCTTATCAATTTTGCGGCTTCTTTGACAATATCCAGACCCGCTCCTGTACGGTGTGCGTTTTCACTTAAGTGTCGACGCCAAGCTCTGGCACCGGGGACGCCTTGAAACAAGCCTAGAATGTGGCGGGTAATGTAATTAAGGCGAGCACCTTTTCGGAGTTCTGATTCAATGTAGGGATAGAGCTGTTCCAGAATTTCCATACGTGACAGTATCTTGCTGTTCTCTCCATAAAACTGTTGGTCGACTTCTGCAAATAGATAGGGGTTGTGGTAAGCCTCGCGACCGATCATGACACCATCTACCGCTTGTAAATGCTGGTGACATGCTTCTAGCGTGGTTATGCCGCCGTTGATACTGATCTGTAGGGAGGGGTGGTCCTGTTTTAGTTGGTAGACACGTTCATAATTCAGAGGAGGGATTTCACGGTTCTCTTTTGGGCTGAGTCCATTTAACCAGGCTTTACGGGCGTGGATGATAAAGTGTTGGCATCCTGCTTTGGCAATTTCATCAATAAAGATGGTAAGGAAACGGTAGCTATCCTGGTCATCAATACCTAGTCTGCATTTAATAGTAACTGGTATCTTTACCACTGATGACATGGCATCAAAACATTCTGCAACTAAACTTGGCTCGGCCATTAAGCAGGCTCCAAATCGTCCCTCTTGGACTCGATCGCTGGGGCAGCCAATGTTGAGGTTAATCTCATCATAGCCGTATTGCTCAACGATGCGGGAGCATTCTGCTAAATGCTGAGGATGACTTCCTCCCAGTTGAACTACCAGAGGGTGTTCGGATTGATCAAATCCTAGGTGATAATCTCGATCTCCATTGAGGATTGCGCCGGTGGTGATCATCTCGGTATAAAGCTGACATCGCTGGCTGATGAGGCGCATAAAATAGCGATAGTGGCGGTCAGTCCAGTCCAGCATGGGGGCAATGGAGATGCGATGGTCAGGGGTGGTTGGCATAGGTGGCTCAGAGTCAATCATACAGAGGCTTAATTATAAAGGTGATAGACGCTAATTTCAGGTAGATTTTCCACTTGTGTTAGAGAGTGATTAATGGCATCGTTAGGGACATGAATATTTTGAATCGAGTAAATGTGTCCATGTTTAGTACTGCTATTTGCCTATGGCGAATGGTCGGTGGGCTTGTGGCTGCTCGATGGATGCGACGATGTTAGATTAGTATCTTTAGAATAAAAAGCCACAAGGCCGCACTTTCAAGAGTTGCGGCCTTTTTGTTTTTATGGGAGTCGGGATATGTTTTGGCTTCCGCTGACTAGGAGAGAGGCGGTGTCGGTACCTGCGGCATTCATTATCACTGTAATGATATGGGCAACAACTCCCTTGGCAATTAAGTGGAGTGGTGAGAGTAGTTTTTTATTTGGAGTAACGAGCCGTATAGCGATTGGCGTCGGAGTTTGTGTATTGATTCTGTTGCTATTAAGGCGTCCGTTGCCATGGCGTAATGGTGCATGGAAGGCGTATGTTTCTGCTGCAGTAGGTATCTATGGTTCTTTGGGGTGTGTTTATTGGGCGGCGCAGATGCAGAGTTCAGGAATGATCTCAGTGATGTTTGGTTTGACATCACTGGTTACCAGTGGATTGGCCTATTTTTTTCTGCGTGAGCAGAGTCTGGGTTTTTCTAAGGTTATGGGGATGGGATTGGGAGTGGTTGGATTATGGGTGATTTTTTCTCATGAGCTACGCGAGGATAAAGCAACACTGGGGATCATAATCCTCTTGTTTGCTGTTTTTCTACATGGGTTGAGTACGGTAATGGTGAAGAAAGTTTCGGCTTCACTGGATCCCGTGAACATTACAACAGGTGGATTGCTGATTGCGTTGCCTCTCTATCTTATTACATGGTTTTTTGGGGACTCAGGGCTACCTCAGCATCTTAGCTGGAGAGAGTTGATTTCTATACTCTATCTAGGTGTATTTGGTTCGGTGATTGGTTTCTTGCTCTACTATTATATATTGCGTAATAGTAGTGCGAGTCGGGCTGGGTTGATACCATTAGTGACTCCTGTAGCTGGTGTGTGGTTAGGTGTGCAGTTTAATGGGGAGTCGCTGAGTGGGGCCATGCTGGTGGGGAGTGTGTTGATTTTGCTTGGATTGGCTTTACATCATTGGGGATTGCCTGTTAGACGCAGTCGATAAGTTGAATGAACCGTCATATTTCGATGGTAGACTTTAGAATATGGATATGATTGATAGTCATTGTCATTTAGATTTTCCCGATTTCGATGGAGATCGGGGAGTGTTGCTGGGCAAGTGTCGCGAGCAAGGGATTCATGGCTTTGTGATCCCAAGTGTTGAAGCGCGGCATTGGCAGCGGGTTATCGACTGCGTGGATGAAAATGATGGAATGTATGGTGCACTTGGATTACATCCCATGTTTATGTCGTCTCACTCCTCTGCAGATCTTGTTACACTTGAGCGACTACTCGGTGAGTGGGAGCCGGTGGCAATTGGGGAGATTGGCCTGGATTTTTATCAACAAAATGAAGATATGCTGGATCAGCAAGTGTTGTTTGAGGCGCAACTTCATTTAGCAAAGCAGTTCGACTTACCGGTGATTTTGCATGTGCGTAAGGCTCATGATCAAGTTTTGGCAACATTGCGCCGAATTGGGGTTAAAGGCGGGATTGTTCACGCTTTTTCGGGTAGCGAGCAGCAGGCGAGGGCCTACTTGAAGTTGGGGTTTGTTTTGGGGGTGGGCGGAGCGCTTACCTATCCTCGTGCCGAACGCCTTGGTAACATGTTGGCCCACCTTCCCCTAGAGTCATTAGTGCTTGAAAGCGATGCACCAGATATGCCTCCAGTGAATGGGAGGGGGATACGAAACTCACCGCTGGTTCTTTTGTCTGTAGTAGAGATACTAGCGGATTTATTTAATACCACCGTTGAGTTGGTGGCTCAGCAGACCGCAAGCAATGCTCGTAGGGTCTTGGCCTTGCCTGAGGCGGGTGCTGGATTATGTGAAGGTTGATAGATTAAACGTGCGCATGTGTCTTTGATTAAATCCATCATAGCCCTACCAGTGAAAAACATGTAATAATCCGCTAGTTAGCGATAAAGCGTTCAGGGCCGACGGCAGATTGGCCCGATTAAGTACGGAAATTAGGAATTAAATGACGGGGAATCTAACAAAAATCTGGCAGAAGGCATCTCAGTCTTCATTGCCAAGGCTACTATTTGTAGTGCTCTCCCTGGTGTTAGCTTATCAGCTGGCGCAACTTACTTGGAATTGGCTTTCTCCTCCCTGGCAAGGTCGGGTTTATCTCGCGCCAGTCACGTCTGCAGAACAGGATATATCCCATCCAGCCTTAGATATTACCTCCATCACTCGATATCATCTATTTGGCGAGCCTCAAAAACAAATTGTGGAAGCGCCTAAGGAGATTAAGGCACCCGAGACCAAGCTGCAGCTTGAATTACGGGGTGTGATATCCACTGGAGATACTTATGGCGCGGCAATTATTGCTGATGCATCAAAAAACGAAAGTTACTACCGGGTTGGTGATAGTTTACCCGGTAATGTCCTTCTTCATGAGGTTCATAAAGATCGGGTAATTCTGGACCGTGGGGGGTTATATGAAACGTTGAGTCTACCGGTGGAGAAGGGGGCCGAAGGCCTTATCCCACAGGATAAGGCTCCAGGATTTCCGTCAGGGGGGCTGGCTGGGGCGAACATGATGCCAGGGACAAATCCTGAAACGATCAGTTTACTCCAAGAGTATCGCCAGACCTTGCAAAATGATCCCCAGCAACTGATGGGATTGTTGCGTACATTTCCCGTTAAACGTGGAGATCAGCTTGTAGGCTATCGCATTGCTCCCGGTCGAGATCGAACATTACTGTCGAAGTTTGGTTTGCGCCCTGGGGATATAGTGACATCTGTTAATGGCATTACACTGGATAGTCCGGCAAACGGCTTGATGGTGATGCAGAAACTAAATAGTGCCGAATCGCTAAGCCTCGAGGTTGAGCGCAATGGCAGCAAGCAATTTTTCGAATTTTCGTTGAATTAAGCGAATCAGAGCTAAAGTCGGGAAGATATATGCAAAAAAATGATAATAAATACCGTAGCCAGGGCATGGGGTGGCGTTGTGTCGTGCTTGGCGCTGCCATGCTGTTGAGCTCCAGCCTGGTTCAGGCAGCGGTGACCCTCAATCTTAAGGATGCGGAGATTGGTGCGGTAGTGGAGATGGTCTCCAAGGAGACCGGTAAGAATTTTGTCGTGGATCCTCGTGTAAAAGGAAAAGTGACAGTTATCTCGTCCCACCCTATGGGCAAAGAGCAGCTTTATGAAGTATTCCTGTCTCTGTTGGATGTACACGGTTTTGCCGCGATTGATGCGGGCGAAATTACAAAAATCGTCCCTGCTGCTAATGCAAAACATACTGGCGGCGAAGATGAGGGGGATGCAGGTAAAGGGGATGCCTACGTTACCCGAGTTGTACAGATAGAGCATGTTTCTGGTGCCCAACTAGTACCTATTCTACGTCCCTTGATTCCCCCTCAAGGGCATCTCGCAGCGCATGCCCAGAGTAACACTCTGATTGTCTCTAGTCAGGCATCCACGATTGACCGCCTAATGATGATCATCGAACGCATTGACCAGCCTTCAAGTGGTGAGATTGAGGTGGTACCACTACAAAATGCATCGGCCACAGATGTGGTTCGGGTGCTGGAGAGCTTGCAGCAGCAGGATAGAAAGTCTGATCCCCAGGCTGATGCGCCTACCATGGTGGCGGATGAACGTACCAATAGTATTCTGTTAGGCGGGGACCCCTCTGAGCGTCTGCGTCTGCGGGCACTCATTTCCCATCTCGACTCGCCAACTGAAAATGTTGGAAATACCCATGTTGTCTACCTGAAATATGCCAAAGCCAAAGATATGGTGACGGTGCTCACTGGTGTGGCAGAGAGTCAGGCAAAGGAGCAAGGTAGCAAAGGAGGCGCGGCTAAGGCTCCTGCCGCAGCGGCCAAAGCGAATTTCCAGATTCAGGCCGATGAGACGACAAATGCCTTGGTTATTACCGCATCGCCTGAGATGTTTCGCTCACTGCGATCTGTAATTCAAAAGCTGGATATTCGTCGTGCCCAAGTGTTGATTGAAGCGGTAATTGCTGAGGTCAATATGGATAAAACCGCTGAGCTCGGGGTACAGTGGATTTTTGACAGTACCAATAGTGGTGGTGGCCCCGTTGGTATTGTTAACTTTGGCGGTAGCAGCAGTATTTTGAGTGTGGCTCAGGCTGCCACAGCAGGTACTGTTCCAAGTGTTCAAGGGACGTTGCTGGGAGCAGGGCGCTTCAGTGATACTGGGTTGAGCTTTGCAGCACTGGTACGTGCTTTGGATGGACGTAGTGGCGCAAATATATTGTCTACACCAAGTATTGTCACGCTGGATAATCAAGAGGCTGAGATTGTCGTCGGTCAGAAAGTGCCTTTCCTAACAGGTTCTTACTCATCGACGGGTAGTGGTGGTGGGGCCTCATCTGTAAATCCATTCCAGACCATTCAGCGTGAAGATGTTGGCTTAAGTCTCAAAGTCTTACCTCAGGTGAATAAGGGAAATTCTGTGAAGCTGGATATTGAACAGAAGGCCGACAGTATTGCAGGTAATGTGGTTAATGCCGCCGATCTTGTGACTAATACCCGTAATTTCAAAACCAGCGTGTTGGTGGATGATGGCAAGATGATTGTGTTGGGCGGATTGATGAAGGACGAATTGATCGAAAGCGAGCAGAAAGTACCATTACTCGGTGATATTCCGCTGCTGGGTTCCTTATTCCGCCATAAGAGCACTACTAAACTAAAAACAAATTTAATGGTGTTCTTGAAACCTACTGTTTTGCGTGAGAGTAATGATGCGGTACGGGTAACTGATGCCAAGTACCAGGATATACGCCAGCGCCAGCTTCTGCAGGGAGCTGATGGGGTTGCACTTATGCCAGAAGAGGTTGCACCCGCATTAAAAGGGGATGAACCGGGCCTGCTTTTGACTCCTGAGCCTGCGCAAACTGATATGCCTGAGGTGGAGGAGCAAAACGACGAATTCCTGGAGAGCGACGTATTCGATGAGTGATCTAATGCCGATCTCTTTGGAGGCTGAAGTACAGCTACCTCGACTTCCGTTTACCTTTGCTAAGCGCCATGGTGTGCTGATTGATGAAATGATGGATGGCGTGGTACAGATCATCTGTCGTGAAGGGCTGAACAGCCTCGCCTTGGTTGAGTTACAACGCTTTTTGTTGTTGCCAATATCCATAAAAGAAGTTGCCTCTAGTGAATTTGATCAACTGCTACAGAAGAAATATGAGCAGGGTTCTGAGCAGGCGATAGCCGCAGCAGATGAGTTCGATGAGGATCTGGATCTGTTTACTGTTGCTGACCAGATGCCTGAGCCAGAGGATCTACTGGAGAGTGAGGATGATGCGCCAATTATCCGCTTGATCAATGCTCTCCTGGCTCAATCCATTAAAGAGGGAGCTTCGGACATTCACATTGAGCCATACGAGAAGCACATGTCGGTGCGCTTCCGGATTGATGGTGTCTTACGTGAGGTGCTACGGCCTAAGCGGGTACTTGCCCCGCTATTAGTTTCCCGTATTAAAGTCATGGCACGTCTGGATATTGCTGAAAAACGCCTGCCTCAGGATGGACGTATCTCATTGAAGATCGCTGGCCGTGCGGTAGATGTGCGTGTTTCTACACTGCCTACTGGTCAGGGAGAGCGAGTGGTAATGCGTCTGCTGGATAAGCAGGCTGGCCGCCTCACCTTGGAGCAGCTAGGCATGGATCCACAGGCCCTGGAGGGGATGGATCGAATTATCCATAAACCCCACGGGGTATTATTGGTGACGGGCCCCACCGGTTCCGGCAAATCTACGACGCTCTATGCTTCATTGATGCGAATCAATGACAATCAGCGCAACATCATGACGGTCGAGGACCCCATCGAATACTCATTGGAAGGGGTTAGCCAAACTAATGTGAACACTAAGGTGGACATGAGCTTTGCTCGCGGCTTGCGCGCGATTTTGCGTCAGGACCCTGATGTGGTAATGGTGGGGGAGATCCGTGACTTGGAGACGGCGGAAATTGCAGTACAGGCCAGTTTGACCGGCCATTTGGTATTGTCCACTCTGCATACCAACAGTGCAGTGGGCGCGGTGACCCGCCTGCGGGATATGGGCGTGGAGCCATTCCTGCTCTCTTCCAGCCTGTTAGGTGTCTTGGCACAACGCTTGGTACGTGTACTCTGTCCCCACTGTAAAGAGTCATATCAAGCAGATGAAGTTGAATGCAGAACACTGGGCAAACCCTCTGAAGAGCCACCAATACTATATGGGCCTAATGGGTGTGAAAAGTGCTCCCATACCGGTTATTTGGGACGGACTGGTATCTATGAACTGATTGAAGTGGATGAAACCATGCGGGTGATGATCCATGATGGTGCGGGTGAACACGCCATGGAACAGCATGCTCGTAAGCGTACCCAAAGTATTTTTCAGGATGGCATTCGCCGAGTATTGGCGGGTGAAACCTCGCTTAAAGAAGTTCTGCGCGTAACCCACGAGGATTAACCATGGCAGCCTTTGAATATCTGGCGCTGGATGACTCGGGGCGCGAACAGAAAGGGGTGATGGAAGGGGATGCTCCCCGGCAGATTCGCCAGTTACTGCGGGAAAAAGGGTGGACTCCCCTCGAAGTTAATCAGGTTAAGCAGAAAGCCAATCGCAGTGGTGGTAGTTTCTCCTTTGGCAGAGCTAAACGCCTATCAGGTGGTGACCTGGCATTGATCACTCGTCAGCTTGCGACCTTGGTTCGCTCTGGCGTACCGGTGGAAGAGGCACTGCGTATTGCTTCACAGCAGGCCAGTAATGGCAGGGCTGAGGCGGTATTGGTTGCAGTGAGAGCGCGGGTATTGGAAGGTCATGGTCTTGCCACGGCTATGGGAGAGTTTCCTCAAATTTTTTCCGAGATGTTTCGTGCCACAGTCTCGGCAGGCGAGCAATCCGGTCACCTGGATTTGGTGCTAGAGCGTCTGGCCGATTACGCCGAAGGTGCTGTTGAAGTAGGTCAGAAGATGCTACTGGCTTTGATCTATCCCATTATTTTGGTGTTAGTGGCATTTGGTGCGGTAATGGGCCTGACTGCCTTTGTTGTGCCTCAGGTGGTAGAGGTATTCCAAGGTTTGGACAAAGAGCTGCCTGGTCTGACGCTGGCGGTAATTTGGTTCAGCGATATGGTTCGTGCCTACTGGCTTTTGGGGATGTTGGGCCTGTTGGGGGTGTTGATCGCCTTTAAATCGATGCTAAAGGTGGAGGCACTACGGCGTCAATTTCATCATATTCTGCTGCGTACCCCGCTGGTTTCGAAAATCCTGATTGGTGTGGATGCTTCCCGTTTTTCCCGCACCTTTGGCACGCTATTAGGGGCTGGTGTGCCTGCCCTTGAGGCGCTGAACATCTCATCTCAAGTCATGTCCAATCTACCAATGCGCGACGGTGTGAAACGTGGTGCTAAGCTATTGCGTGAAGGTGCCAGCCTGCAAAAGGCGCTGGAGAGCGGTGGCTACTTTCCCCCTATGATGCTGCACTTAGTTGCTAGTGGTGAGGCAAGCGGTAATTTGGAGGAGATGTTATTTCGTTCAGCAGAGATTCAGGAACGGGAATTGGAGTCTTTGCGCGGTACATTACTAGGGGTGATGGAACCGTTGATTATCCTAATTATGGGTGGCCTGGTACTGCTTATTGTAATGGCTATTCTGATGCCGATTATCGACATCAACCAATTGATTAAACAATAGAATATGGGGGAAGAAGTGATGCAAGTACAACGCCGTAAACAGCAAGGTTTTACGCTGATTGAGCTGGTGGTGGTGATTGTGATTTTGGGTGTGCTGGCTACCATGGTGGTGCCTAAGTTGATTGGCCACACTGACGATGCCCGTATGGTAAAGGCGAAAAGTGATATCGCGGCCCTACAGACTGCACTCGACCTCTACAAACTGGACAATTACAACTATCCCAGCACTGATCAAGGGCTGGAGGCGCTGGTTAGCAAACCATCGGGCTCTCCTGAGCCTAAGAACTGGCGTGCCGATGGCTACATCAACCGCTTGCCTAAAGATCCATGGGGAAATGATTACCTCTACCTGAATCCTGGCAGCCGTGGTGGTGCTGTGGATATTTTCTCCTACGGTGCTGACGGTCGCCAGGGTGGTGATGGCCCAAATGCTGATGTAGGCAATTGGGATGAAAAATAAGCAGGGCTAAGGTGTTACGTGTCTTCCATTACTTCCCGGGGAGGTGAGCGCGGCTTTACCCTTCTAGAGTTGCTGGTAATTATTATTATTATTGCCGTTCTTGCCACCTATACTTTGCTTTCCATCAGCTTTGCACACAGTGATGAGATGAAGCAGGAAGCCCGTCGTCTTCAGGCGCTGATGGAGATTGCTGCGCAGGAGGCGCTGATCTCGGGTAAGGAGTACGGGGTTATGTTTGGGCTACAAAAGTACCAGTTTATGACCTTGGAAAAGATGGAGGATAAGCTGCAATGTACTCCTATTAGCGAAGATGAGCACCTTAGTGAGCCTCGTGAGCTCCCGGGAGAAATAGAGTTGGAACTCTATATTGAGTCCTCAGTCGTGGACTATGAAGCAGAAAATCCAATCGGTTGCCATGTCTTTATGTTTTCCAGTGGCGAAATGACTGACTTTGAGTTGTTTATTCGTCAGCCAGATAGTAATAGTTACCGGTTGAAAGGGTATGTGACTGGCCTTATGGAGCTAACTCAGGAGGGGAGTGATGAAGGCTCCTAGTCAGGCTGGATTTACTCTGATCGAGATCATGGTAGCGATGGTGATTCTGGCTTTTGCTATGGTTGCTACCTATAAGTCTATGGCAGGCTATGTCTCTAATGCTGGGTATTTGGAGCAAAGGACCTTGGCCCAGCTGATTGCTGCGAATGTGGCTGAGGAAATGCGTGTTGAAGAACCATGGCCAAGCGTGGGGAAAAAAGAACGAAATATAGAAAATTTTGCAAACCACGATTGGCTGGTGCGCACTGAGGTAAGCCAAGAAGGGGATGCGGAATGGATGAGGGCTGTGCGGGTAAAGGTGTATCTGGATGAGTCAGGTAAACAACCCTTGAGCCAAATGGTCTTCTATGTGGCGGAGCTGCCGCAGTGATCGCGAAGCGTGAAGAAAAAGGTTTCACCCTGCTTGAGCTGGTAATTGCGATATCAATTTTTAGCATCATCTCTCTACTGGCATATAGTGGCCTTACTCAGGTGACTTCAACTACTTATATTTTGGAACAGCGTAGCGAGCAGCTTGAAGCATTGCAGCGAGCATTATTTCTTTTCAACAAGGATTTGCAACAATTGACAAATCGTGGGATTCGGGATGAATTTGGAGAGAAGAAGAAGCCAGTTATTATTGAAGATGGAGGTTACCTCGAGTTTACCCGTTCAGGGTGGCGTAATCCTTTAGGCAAACCACGTTCATTTTTGCAGCGGGTAGCTTATCGATTGGAGGATGGAACGCTATATCGGGACTATTGGCAGGTATTGGATAGAGCCCAAGACAGCAAACCTTTAACGACACCACTTATTAGTGATGTTGAGGAGATTAGGGTTGAGGTGTTGAACAAGGATAATGAGTGGGAAGTAACCTGGCCACCCTATCAAGCATTCCCTGACCCTAAAAATCCAGAGCCTGTTTTACCCGTTGCTTTAAGAATTACACTTGAACTTAAGGGGCTGGGGAAAATATGGCGAACAGTATTGCTGGTGAATGAGCCATGATAGCTGTGATGCCTAAGCGCCAACGTGGTGTAGCGCTGATAACAGTGGTACTGATTGTCTCAATTGTTACGGTGTTGGCAGCTTCGATGGCTGCACAACAAAATATGGATATTCGTCGTTCTGGTAATGTGCTTTCACTGGATCAACTAGATCAATTTGCTAGAGGTGCCGAGCAACTGGCCATGTACGGTCTGCTTCAGGATTTTAAAAATACCGATTTTGATGGCCCTGACGAAGAATGGACTTTTCCCCAATCCTATGAGGCGGACGATAGTTCAGGAACTATCTCTGGCCAATTAGTTGATCTTAATCGTTATATTAACGTGAATAATCTGTTGGATGAGAACGGCACCCCATCTCAAGTGCATATTGATCGCATGCGTCGATTGTTTAATCTAAAGAGCGTGGATGATTCTTTGGTGGATGCACTGGTGGACTGGTTGGATGCTAACGATTCTGACATTTATGGTTTTGGGGCTGAGGATAATGAATACCTATTACTGGAGATTCCATACCGGACTGCGGATGCAGAGATGGCTTCCATCAGTGAACTGAGTCTGGTTAAAGGGTTTAATAGGGAGGTATTGGCTAAGCTTGTCGATGATGAAGATCGGCCGCTTTTGACGGCGATCCCTCGGGGTAGCCTATTGAATGTGAATACGGCTTCTGCTGAGATCATCGCAGCAACATTTGATATTGAATTAAATGATGTTGCGGGCCTAGTCGGAGGGGAAATAGGGGAGTTGGAAAAATTGGATGAGCTGCTCAATGATCCTGTTGTTCATGCTAAAAATAGTGGTGGTCCATCAGGGGGGAATAATGGGGGCACAGGTAACAGTAATGGATCTTGGTTTACTGACCCAATAAAGCCGACTCTTGCGGTTAAAAGTGACTATTTCCTACTGAATGGTGTTGTCAGTTATGCAGAGCGCGAACTGACCATGTATAGTGTTCTGAAACGAGATAGCGATGGAAAAAGCGAAGTGATATATCGCAGCCAAGGGGTTTATTAATGTCCGATCACTTTTATTTGCTGCTGGGGCAGGTAGGGTCCATAGAAGATGAAGCCCTGCAGGTCTCCTGGTGCCGTGAGCATGCAGGTGAGGTGGCGCCTGTTAATCAGGGAACATTAACCGAGGCAGCAGAAGCCTGCCATGATGCCCATATTACCGTTATTGTGCCTGGGCAGTATTGTACGGCTGTGAAGGCGCATCTTCCCAATATTAGCCGCGGCCGTTTAGCTCAAGCTCTACCTTATGCTTTAGAGGAGCAACTCATTGATGATGTGGAGAAACTTCACTTTGCTATGGGTGAGTTTAAGGGGGAAGATGTTTCCGTTCTGACGATGCGCGCTGAGCAGTTGACCCAATGGATGACCCTGCTTGAGAGCTACGGGATTATTCCGCAGCGTGTGATCGCAGACTATCTCTCTATCAGCTGGCCTCGTGATGGTTGGCATCTCTGGCTCGATGATGGGGCTATTATATTGCGTAGTGGTCCATACAGTGGACTCCGGATAATAATGAGCGATCCGCTTCAGCTGCTGCATTATTTGTACAACTCATGTGACCAATTACCAGAACAATTAATGGTAAGTGGCATGGGCGATGAGCTGCGCGAGCCGTTGAGTAAATGGGGTGAAGAGCATGAGATAGTATTGGTTGAAGGGGAGAGTGAGCCACAACTATTGACTCAAGCTGTTACCGTATTTCATCAGGAGCGGGGAATTAACCTACTGCAGGGACGTTTCAGTCACCAAGAGCAGCTAAGTCGCCAGTGGCGCCCCTGGATCCCTGCGGCAGCGGTCTTGGCTGTGATGGCGTTGTTGCAATTGATTATGATGGGGATGGATTATTCCCGGCTCTCTGATCGATATATGGCGTTGGATACACAGATTGAGCAGTTGTATAGAGATACCTTCCCTGATGCGAATAATGTGGTGGATGCCCGCTACCAAATGGAGAAGAAGCTTTCTCAGCTTGGTCAGTCGGGAGGCAGTGATACCTTCTACGCCTTGTTGGGAGGTGTTACCTCCATGGCAGAAGAGCAAGTGAGCTTTGATCTGCAACGGCTGCGCTATCAGGGAGGGGAGTTGAGCGTCGACCTGCAATTAGAGGATCTACAAGTATTGGATCGCATCAAGCAGTTGTTGGGGCAAAAGAGTGGCATACAGGCTGAAGTGGTCTCTGCCAGTGCTAGAGGCAGTAAAGTGGAAGCACGCCTGCTGATTAAAGAGGGGGGAGCATAATGAAGGAGTGGTTTGAAGAGCTCTCCAGTCGTGAGCAGAGCATTCTGCTATTTGGGGGATTGGCGCTGATTATTATGCTTGTCTATTCCCTGATTTGG
Source organism: Thiohalomonadales bacterium (assembly GCA_050295955.1). GTDB lineage: Bacteria > Pseudomonadota > Gammaproteobacteria > RBG-16-57-12 > RBG-16-57-12 > JAFLJP01. Next base: position 68,276 of record JBNKQQ010000022.1, on the reverse strand, counting down.
GCACCATTGAATGAAGAGACTCAGCGCCTGCACCAGGATGTTGAGCGCCAACAAGCGGATCTGCTATGGATGGAGCAGAATGCTAAACAGTTTAAATCGAGTGGAGGGCCAGGACTGTCGGTGGCGAGCAGTGAATCTCTCCTTTCAATTGTTGACCGCAGTGCCAAGAGTGCTCAGCTCGGAGGGAGCATCAAAAGGATTCAGCCGGATAAGGATGGAAGCGTAAGAATCTGGTTAGAGGATGTGAAGTTCGAAAAGATGCTGGTCTGGATGTCCAAACTCTCCAGTGAATATGGCGTCGTGCTGGATGACAGTAATATTGAAAAGCAGCAAACGCCAGCATTGGTTGATGCACGGTTAACCTTGAAGAAGGGGGGAGCATGAAGCGGATTGCCACCTTCTTGTTACTTTTTGTTTCGGCCTACAGTCTAAGCTTGGTGGTATTGGCTCCAGCAGGTTTCATTGCTAATGAGATAGAAAAGCGCTATCCCAATGTTGAGCTTTATGGTGTAGAGGGCTCTCTATGGTCCGGCGAGTTACGGGCATTGAAGGTCGAAGGTAATACCCTTGAGAATCTTAGCTGGGAACTGTCGCCTTTTGCTCTGCTGTTGGGCAATGCAAAACTGCAGCTAGATTCGGTGAGTAGCCAAATGCAGCTTAATGGTACGGTGACAGTTGGCTTATTGAACCACTCTATCGCACTGTCTGAAATGCAATTGCGTTTTCCATTAGCAAGCTATGCTCAGCAATTAGGGATAGGCGGTTTTGATCTGCAAGGGTTATTAGAACTACAACTTAGCCAGCTTGACTATGAAGAGGGGGTAGTAAGTGGGCTTACTGGTCATCTTGTCTGGCGACAGGCTGCAATCGGTGAGGCTCTTAGTCTGGGGGATTTACAAGTTGAATTATCTCAGGAAGAAGGGGCGTTAGAAGCTGTGCTGAGTGATCAACAAGGTCCTATCAGCGTTAATGGTGAGTTGGTATTGCAGGATAGCGGGATGTATCAATTGAATACCACTATGAGTGCCCGAGATGCCAGCGATATTAATCTAAAGCAGGCTCTGCGACTATTTGGAAGAACGATCGGTGATAATAAGTTCCAGGCCCAGAAGCAGGGGCGGATTCCTCTGCCTGCCTGGTTTAAGCTACAGGCGGCCCCAGAAGCATCTTGAGTTAAGGTTAAAAAAAGGGCTCCACCAACTGTGGGGAGCCCTCTGTTTAGCCAGATGGCCAAGGGGGAGCTTTAAGAATCTAACGGTACTTCATCATTGGAAGGTATGGTGATCTTAGTGGCCTGCAACCCCTTTGGCCCCTCGGTATATTCAAATTCGACTTCCTGTCCCTGTTTGAGCGTTCGGTAGCCCTCCATCTCTATCGCTGAAAAATGTGCAAATATATCCCCGGACGTATTAGCCCCCTCAATAAAGCCGTAACCTTTTGCATTGCTGAACCACTTAACGATACCAGTGTCCATCGCCATCAACCTCCTCATCTACTTATAAAATAACAAAAAAATAGCGTTTTTTTAGAAGTTGTTATCGCTATCCTGACTAAATTTGGTACGCTTAATCGTAGTAGTCAAGTTTTTTTTGTATAAAATCTATTCGATGAGTGGGCTCAGAATAGCACTGGTCCCGTGGTATAATTCGAGTATATTATCTATCCATATGAAAATACTCAGGTTATCAAAATAATTGAGGTTTTGGGCAATGTCAGGAAGTGACCAATTTGAATTTGACGATGATTTGGCCGTTAAAGAATCAGGGCCGGAGTTGAAGCGTCCGCCCATGTATAAAGTTATCATTTTGAATGACGACTATACTCCTATGGATTTTGTGGTTCTGGTACTGGAAAGCTTCTTCTTTATGTCGCAGGAGAAGGCGACACAGGTGATGCTTCAAGTACATAATGAAGGGAAAGGCGTCTGTGGCCTATTCAGTCGGGATATGGCAGAGACGAAGGTTGCTCAGGTGAATGATTATTCACGGCAAAATCAGCATCCACTGCTTTGCACGATGGAGGCAGAGTAAGCGGAGAAAGGTGGTAAGTTGCGATGATTAGTAAAGAACTTGAAATAACCCTAAACCAGGCTTTCCAGATGGCCCGGGAAGATCGGCATGAGTTCATGACTGTCGAGCACCTGCTACTGGCCTTGCTTGATAACGCTGCTGCAACTGCTGCCCTTAAGGCATGTGGTGCAAATCTCGAACAGATGCGTGTAGAGATCAGTCAGTTTCTGCACGAGACAACCCCCTCGCTGCCATTGGATATTGAACGGGAAATTCAACCGACACTGGGCTTTCAGCGTGTATTGCAGCGCGCTGTACTGCAGGTTCAGGCATCGGGCAATAAAGAGGTGTCTGGAGCCAATGTGCTGATCGCTATCTTTAGCGAACAGGAATCCCAGGCAACCTATTTCCTGCATAAACAAAATATTACCCGCCTCGATGTGCTCAACTATATCTCACATGGTATCTCTAAGGTGTCTGATGACGATGATGCTACTGGACTTGAGCACCAGGCTGAAGACCGTGGCGATGCTGAATCAGATCAGAGTCCTCTACAGAAATATGCGGTTAATCTCAATCGAAAAGCGCTGCAGGGCAAGATTGACCCGGTAATCGGTCGTGAAGATGAGATTGAGCGCACGATACAGGTGCTATGCCGTCGTCGTAAAAATAACCCACTATTGGTGGGTGAAGCTGGGGTGGGTAAAACCGCCATTGCTGAAGGATTGGCAAAGATGATTGTCGAGGGGGAAACCCCGGAAGTGCTCAGTAACAATACCATCTACTCTCTGGATATGGGAGCGCTGTTGGCTGGCACCAAATATCGTGGTGATTTTGAAAAGCGCCTTAAGGCGGTATTGAATCAGGTGAGCAGTGAGGAAGGGGCGGTACTCTTTATCGATGAGATCCACACCATTATCGGTGCTGGTGCAGCGTCTGGCGGGGCAATGGATGCTTCGAACTTGATTAAGCCTGCTTTGGCCTCAGGTGAGCTGAAATGTATCGGTTCAACGACCTATCAGGAGTTCAAGGGTATCTTTGAAAAGGATCGCGCTCTGGCTCGTCGCTTCCAGAAGATTGATGTGCCTGAACCCACTACTGAGCAGGCAGTTAAAATTCTGGAAGGCCTTAAATCCCGGTTTGAAGAGCATCATGCGGTACGTTATACCCATCAGGCGCTTCGCTCCGCAGTTGAGCTTTCCGCTCGCTACATTAATGAACGTTTCTTGCCGGATAAGGCGATTGACGTGATTGATGAGGCAGGGGCCAACCAATGGATGAAAGCACCATCTAAGCGCAAGAAAACCATTGGTGTCCATGAAGTGGAAGAAATTGTCGCCAAGATTGCGCGTATTCCGGCTAAAAGTGTATCTAAGTCAGATAAAGAGATGCTGCGTAATATGGGGCGTGATCTTAAATTACTGATTTATGGGCAGGATGAAGCGATTACTGCACTGGACTCTGCTATCAAGATGTCTCGCTCAGGCCTTGGAAGTGTTGATAAGCCTATAGGTTCTTTTTTGTTTGCGGGGCCAACCGGGGTAGGTAAAACAGAGGTAACCAAGCAGCTGGCCTATCTGATGGGTATTGAGCTGATTCGCTTTGATATGTCAGAGTACATGGAGCGGCATACAGTTTCCCGCTTGATTGGTGCGCCTCCTGGATATGTGGGTTATGACCAAGGGGGGCTGCTGACGGATGCAGTGAGTAAACACCCTCATGCAGTGGTGTTGTTAGATGAGATTGAAAAGGCTCATCCCGATGTATTCAGTCTGCTATTGCAGGTAATGGATCATGGAACACTGACTGACAGTAACGGGCGTAAAACTGATTTCCGTAATGTGATTTTGATTATGACTACTAATGCTGGGGCAGATCAGTTGCAGAAGAGCTCTATTGGATTTACTGAGCAGAGTCATGCCAGTGATGCTATGGGAGTGATCAAGCGGACCTTTACCCCGGAATTCCGTAACCGTTTGGATGCGATTGTGCAGTTCCAGCCTCTGAATATCGATACTATTGGCAATGTGGTCAATAAATTCCTATTCGAATTGGAGGAGCAGCTGAGTGATAAAGGGGTTGTGCTGGATGTGGACAATAAAGCCCGTAGCTGGTTTGCAGAAAATGGCTACGATCCGCAGATGGGCGCTCGGCCAATGTCGCGTTTGATTCAGGAGAACTTGAGGAAACCACTGGCGGAGGAGTTATTGTTTGGTAAATTGGCCTCAGGTGGTACCGTTAAAGTCACTGAAAAAGATGGGAAAATTGTTCTGAAAAGCGTGGCCAGAATGAAAAAGAAGGAGCCCGCTAAAGCCAATTAACAATCAGGCTCTATCACTTAATGGGAATGCTTAAGGTGTTCCCGCTTAAACAAGAATACCCCGCGGCACGTGAGTGCGGCGGGGTATTTTTCTATCCAAACCTTAATTAGCGGTTACGGAAGGTAATGCGACCTTTGGATAGGTCGTAAGGCGTTAATTGTACAGTGACTTTATCGCCAGTCAGGATGCGAATATAGTTCTTACGCATCTTACCTGAGATATGCGCGGTGACTACGTGGCCATTTTCTAGCTCAACGCGGAACATTGTATTTGGCAGGGTGTCAATTACCGTGCCTTCCATTTCTATATGGTCTTCTCTTGCCATGGAGCCCTTCGAAAAACTGTTGTCTATATATTAAGAATGGCGCTAATGATGCCTATATTTAGACCATTTTTCAAAGACTTTTTCAGGAAACGGGCTCAATTTTCCTAAAAATTGTTATTTGAGGTGAATTTAGAGGGGATATCTCTCGTTTCTATCCCTGGCAGCACCGCTCACGAAGTCTAACTGCGGCAACATGGGGATGGATTGCATCGCTGGTGATGATGATCTCCATACCAAGCAAAAGGCGTATCTGTTCCATATTTCGGTTATCCAGTTGCTCGCGTAAGTAGTGGAAATGAATGGGGTTGAGATAGATAAGGTTGGGCCGGTATCCGTGAGAGCGTTCAAACTGCATGACGATGCGATAGATATGGCTTAACATGATGACCCCCTATATATTGTGGTCGATAAAATCCATTATACCATATATCGTCTATTTCGATTTAATCTTGAGGGTTATAGAGATTGCCAACAGTTACCGTCATACCATTCGAGAGGTTGGTATTGGTTTTTGTAGCTCATTTTTTGGCAATCCTTGATCCAGTATCCTAGATAGAGATGGGGAAGCTGCATCTGTCTGGCTTGCTCAATTTGCCACAGTACGCACATCACCCCTAGGCTTCGCTGGGACGCTTCTGGGTCAAAGTAGCTGTAGACAGCTGATAATCCATCTTGTAACAGGTCACTGACGGCAACAGCAAGTAGTTGTTGCTGCTGATTACGAAACTCATAAAACAGGGTGTCGCTCCACTCTCCCAGGAAGAAAGTAAAAGGGCTATCACCTTCAAACTCATCCATCCCTCCACCCTGATGTCGGGATTTAATGTAGTGGCCATATAGCGCCATATGTTCTGTGCGATTGGGTGTCGGTGTTGCGATAACGGTTAGATCTGAATTTTTCTTCCAAGTACGCCGTTGTTGTCGATTAGGCTGGAACTGTTCGGTGTTAAGGCGAACGGGTTTGCATTCGTTACACTGAGCACAGTGAGGGCGATAGATGTGGCTCCCACTGCGACGAAAGCCCTGCTGTGCCAGTTGGGTGTAGATAAGGGAGTTCATTGGTACTGCTGGATCGATGAACAGGTCTGTTGCTTCACGCTCCTCTAGATAACTACAAGGGTGAGGTTGGCTCAGGAAAAGGCGTAGAGGCTGGGGCATTAGCGTGAACTCCAGGCGTGCCCCGCTGGGCTGAGTTCACTAAGTTGATTCAATTGCTGAAGAAATTGTTCTCGGGGGATATTCTCAGCTCCCAAGCTGAGTAGGTGCTCGGTCTCTACCTGACAGTCAATCAGTTGGTAATCCCAGCGGATCAGCTGATTTGTCAGAGTGATGAAGGCTGCTTTGGAGGCGTTGCTGACCCGGCTGAACATGGATTCACCAAAGAAAACTTGTCCGATAGCAACGCCGTAGAGACCACCGACAAGTTCACCTTGGTACCAGCACTCCGCTGAGTGAGCATGACCTTGTTGATGAAGGGTGCAATAGGCGTGGAACATTTCTTCGGTAATCCAGGTGCCATCTTGATCGGCTCGCGGCGCAGCACACTGTCGCATTACTTCAGAAAAGGCTTCATCGACGGTGATGGTGAACTTATCTTGGCGCAGCAGTTTGGCCATGGAGCGGGAGGTGTAGAGCTTTTCAGGGAAGAGTACACAACGCGGATCGGGAGACCACCAGAGGATAGGTTGATCATCACTAAACCAGGGGAATATGCCGTGTCGATAGGCGTTTAGTAAGCGGTCAACACGTAAGTCGCCACCGACTGCCAGCAGGCCATCGGGTTCATCCATGGCGAGCCGTGCATCCGGAAAATCAATATGATGAGGGTCCAAAAAAAATGGAGGACCTGAATGATGATTTATGCTCATCCTTCAAGTATAAGTGAAACGCCCCCTACAGCGAAGGGGCGTTTTACGGTTTGCCTGGAAGAGGTTACTTACCCAGTGAATCCAGGTAGCGCTCCGCATCCAGTGCCGCCATACAGCCAGTGCCAGCAGAGGTAATGGCCTGACGGTAGGTGTGATCAGCAACGTCACCCGCCGCAAAGACACCTTCAATACTGGTCTGGGTAGCATTGGCTTCACGACCACCTTTTACTACTAAATAGTTGTGTTCCATCTCCAGCTGGCCATCGAAAATGCCGGTGTTTGGTGCATGGCCGATGGCGATAAAGCAGCCCATCACCGGAATCTCTTTGGTAGAGCCATCTTTGTTTTTAATACGTACAGCGTTAACACCCATATCATCACCCAGCACTTCATCCAATTCGCTGTTCCACTCAATGTCGATGTTACCGTTTTCTGCTTTTTCCATGATCTTATCGATCAAAATCTTCTCAGAAGAGAAGCTGTCGCGGCGGTGAATGACGGTTACCTTAGAGGCGATGTTGGCGAGGTAGAGTGCTTCTTCTACTGCAGTGTTACCACCACCAACTACAGCAACCTCTTGATTACGATAGAAGAAACCATCGCAGGTAGCGCAAGCGGAGACACCTTTACCTTTGAAGGCTTCTTCTGATTCCAGGCCTAGGTATCTGGCCGAAGCACCGGTCGCGATGATCAGTGCATCACAGGTGTAAGTGCCGCTGTCGCCTTTCAGAGTGAAGGGACGGTTTTTCAGATCCACCTCGTTAATATGATCAAAGAGGATCTCTGTACCGAAGCGCTCGGCATGTTTTTGCATGCGCACCATTAGGTCAGGGCCCATTACCCCCTCAACATCTCCCGGCCAGTTGTCGACATCAGTAGTAGTAGTCAGCTGACCACCCTGTTGCATGCCAGTGATGATGACAGGGTTAAGGTTTGCGCGGGCAGCGTAAACAGCTGCGGTGTAACCGGCAGGGCCTGATCCGAGGATCAGCAGGCGGCAGTGCTTGGCATCGCTCATATGGTTCTCCGTAATGTTTTTCTGGATTTATTTTAGAATTAGTCTAATTTGGTTGTATGGTTCTATATTACGAGATGAGTTAACAAGGGTAAAGGAGAGATGTATATGCGTATCGGTATTCCCCGTGAGATTAAAACCCTGGAGGGGAGGGTTGCCTTGGTGCCTGCCGCAGCAGCAGAGTTGGTGAGCCATGGGCATGAAGTATTTATTGAGAGTCAGGCGGGGCTGGCCAGTGGTTATGGTGATCACGACTATGAGTTGGCTGGCGTGACGATAATGCCGGATGCCGTTGCGCTTCACGAGGCGGTGGAAATGATTGTGAAGGTGAAGGAGCCTCAGCCACAAGAGCTGGATCGCTATCGTGAAGACCAGATCATCTTCTCCTACTTGCACTTGGCTGCAGAACCTGAGCTGACCAAACGGTTATGTGATATTGGAATGACCGCAGTGGCCTTTGAAACGGTGACAGAGAATGGCCAGTTGCCGTTGCTGGCACCGATGAGTGATGTGGCGGGGCGGATTGCCGCGATGACGGGCGCTCAGTTGTTGAGCCGACCCATGGGAGGGAAGGGGTTATTGCTGGGTGGTTTGCCTGCCGCTGAGCGTGGTAAGGTGGTTGTCCTCGGGGGCGGTGTGGCGGGTAAGTGCGCGACCATTGTTGCGGCGGCAATGGGGGCAGAGGTGACCGTTTTTGATATCAACCGCAATAAACTGGAAGAGGTGCGTGCCATTGGCCCCAATGTGACCGGCCTACATGCTTACAAACAGTCGATTGCTGAGCATGTGGAGCGGTGTGATCTGTTGATCGGTGCCGTTCTGATTCCTGGAGCCAAGGCACCGCATCTGGTAAGCGCCGAGACAGTGAAGAAGATGTCCCCTGGTAGTGTGGTGATTGATATTTCGGTGGATCAGGGTGGCTGCATCGAGACTACCAAGCCGACCACTTATGCCAATCCTACCTTCCTGTGGGAAGGCGTGGTCCATTATGGCGTAACCAATATGCCGGGTGCGGTGCCACGTAGCTCGTCCCAGGCGATCTCTTCAGCGCTGATTCCTTATGTATTGCGACTGGCTAAAGCAGACTGGCGTGATGACCCGGCACTAAAGGCGGGAATTAACGTTGAAGGGGGCAAGGTTGTCCATCCAGCCCTGCTTTAATGGGGTTAGGCCTGTGGTGGTGACACCACAGGTCTGCACTTTTAATAGTTCACCCGATGGCTCCAACCCCCATCTACTACTAAATTACTGCCGGTAATGAATGAGGCGGCAGGTGAGCAGAGAAATAGCGCTGGACTTGCAACCTCGTCCGCATTCCCCATGCGCCCCATAGGATTTTGACCGAGGAAATATTGGTAGAGATCCGGCATCTGCCGTTTAGCATTCCCCCAAAAACCATCATCTATGTAGATAGTTCCAGGTGAGAGCGTGTTGACCCGAATCCCTTTGGGCGCCAGCTGTAGCGCCAAGCCTTTGCAGTAGTGTATCAGTGCTGCTTTGTAGGCTGCGTAGGCATTGACCATTTCGGTTTCTGCGATCGCTGCGCTGGAGAAGATCAATACCGATGCGTCACCATTATCACCAGCAGCTTTTTCTAGCGCAGGCAAACACGCTTCAATGGTGTTGATGGTGCCCATTAGGTCGGTATCGAAACCGGCTTGCCAGTCTGCCTGCGAAGCGCCAACGGCAAAGGCGCTCGGGCAGGCGATAACGATGTCTACGCCACCGAGTTGCTCGATGGCTTGGCCAATCCAGCTCTGTAGCGCATCTGGCTGGCTGACATCCACGCTTTCACCAAATACCCGGCCTGTGCCCTGTAGTGAATTTACCGCTTCGGTAACTTGTTGGGGATTGCGTCCACATAGTGCCAGGTTGGCACCTTCATTGACAAACTGCTTGGCGGTAGCGTAGCCGATACCCCGGCTTGCACCGGTGATGATGACTCTTTTTCCTTGTAGTTTCAGTGTCATTTTGTACTCTCCTGATTTGTTGTTATGCTGACCCGCTTACGATAATTAACCTTCCTGTGACGCACTATCTCCCGGCGTCTTGGATTTTTGTGTGAGCGTCTTGAAATGGATTGGAATCAACTGCTTCCCCCATCCCTGAGGGTTAAACAGGCTGCCTATACTCGCGTTGAGGTGACTGCTCCGTGGGGATTCGATTTTATTCCCTATCGTCATACCAAATTTGGTGTTGTCAGCGAGGGCTGTTGCTATTTGGATCTCAAGCAAGGTGAGGCCCCGGTAAAGCTGGAGCGGGGGAGTTGCTACCTACTGACCCGGGGAGATGCCTTTCGCCTGAGGGATACGCCGGAGGGCATGACCATCGACTTTGAAGAGGCCCTTAATTATCTACAGGGGCGACTGTTGCGCTACGGCGGTGGCGGGGAGTCCTGTACCGTGGTGGGAGGGCGCTTTATCTTTGAGGATGAGGCTTATCCGCGGATTCTGGACCTATTGCCGCCGTTGGTTCACTTTAGGGTGGATCAGCAGGAGCTGGATTCATTGCTGGCGACGGTTGAACTGCTGGGCAAGGAGGCGGTCAATCGTGCCACAGGATCGGAGATGATGATCAATCGCCTTGCTGAGTTATTCTTCATTCAGACCTTGCGAGGCTACCATACTGCCAATCCCACTTCACAAATCGGTTGGTTGGGAAGCGCGGCAGATGAGCGACTAAGCCAGGCTGTTTGCCTCATCCATCAGCAATATCACTTGCCGTGGAGTGTAGCCTCTTTGGCTAAAGAGGTAGGCATGTCCCGGGCGGTTTTTGCCGCCCGCTTTAAGGCACATTTGGGTATTGCACCCATGGCCTATTTGACTCGCCACCGTCTTGAGCAGGCGCAGCAGAAACTGCAACGGCCACAAGCTGTGATGGCGAAGATCGCTCAGGAGGTTGGCTATAGTTCAGAAGCGGCTTTCAGTAAGGCTTTTAAACGCACGATGGGGGTTTCGCCCGGTGCATATAGAGCGTCAGTTTGTGAAGCCTGATAATCGACAGTAAATCGCGACATCCATAACAAAACTCTTGGCATAGCTGTGTTAGAATCGAGCTAAGAAATGATAAGTAACATGAGTGGGGAATCACCTTGGCCCAAGCCAGCCCGAAAAACGGTGTAGAAAAGAACGAAAAGCCACAAGTCAGTCGTCGCGTACGGGAGAGTGCGCTGTTTGTTGTGGGGGCGATTGCGCTCTACTTGTTGGTTGCGCTGGCCAGCTATGACAGTGCGGATCCTGGTTGGACCCATAGTGACGGTGGTGAGCAGATTGTCAATCTAGGGGGCGTGGTAGGCGCTTGGTTTGCCGATGTTTCTCTGCTGTTGATTGGCTATCTCGCTTATCTGGTGCCCATTATGGTGGCCTTTCTCGCTTGGGTACTGTTCAAAGGGGAAGTAAGCCAGCACAAGGTGGAGGGGCGTGAGCTGGGTATTCGTCTGTTGGGTTTTATCCTGACACTGGGGGCAGGATCCGGCCTGGCAGCCATGCACTTCTCAGTGGGACCAGAGACAATGCCGCTGGGAGCGGGAGGTATTCTTGGTGATCTGGTCGCTACTGGTCTGGTAAACGCTTTTAGCTTTCTGGGTGCAACTCTGTTCCTACTGGCGCTGTTTCTCACCGGTGTTACCCTTTTTACCTCTCTCTCTTGGCTCTGGTTGATGGATAATCTGGGGCGCTATGCGCTGGACAGTGTGGTTTGGCTGCGCTTCAAGATTAGCGACCTGCGGGAGAAGCGCTCTGCTAATAAGGCACGTAAAGAGCGTGAAGCCAGTGTTAAAGAGAAGATCGAAAAGCAGATCGAGAAGAAGAAAGATAAACCTAAGGTTCGTATCGAACCTACCATTGCACCGGTGAAGGTGAGCGAGCGGGCGGAAAAGGAGAAGCAGGCACCATTATTCAAGGACCTACCTACCGAAGGGGAACTGCCAGCCCTGGCGCTGCTGGATGAGCCTAAGCCACCGAAGCATGCTATCTCTGCAGAATCGCTAGAAGCACTCTCCCGCTTGGTGGAGATCAAGTTGGCTGACTTTGGCATTGAGGTGGAAGTGGTGGCGGTAACACCCGGTCCCGTGATCACCCGTTTTGAATTGCAACCTGCAGCGGGTATTAAAGTGAGCCGTATTACGAATCTCTCCAAGGATCTGGCCCGAGCCCTTTCCACTGTGAGTGTGCGTATTGTGGAGGTGATCGCCGGTAAGACCACCATCGGTCTGGAGATTCCCAATGAGCATCGCGAGATTGTCTATCTGAGTGAAACGCTGCACTCGGAAGCTTATGAGAAGATGAAATCACCGCTGACTCTGGCTCTGGGCAAGGATATCAATGGCCAGCCAGTGGTAGCCGATTTGGCGAAGATGCCCCACTTGCTGGTGGCTGGTACTACCGGCTCTGGTAAGTCGGTGGCGGTGAATGCCATGATTCTCAGCTTATTATTCAAATCCACCCCGGATGACGTGCGCCTGATCATGGTGGATCCGAAGATGTTAGAGCTCTCTATCTATGAGGGGATTCCTCATCTGCTGGCACCGGTGGTGACTGATATGAAAGAGGCATCCAATGCGCTACGCTGGTGTGTGGCAGAGATGGAGCGCCGCTATAAACTGATGGCCGCCCTCGGGGTGCGTAATATCATCGGTTGCAATAAGAAGATCAAGGATGCGGAGGCCGCTGGCGAGCCGATTGCGGATCCACTTTTTAAGCCATTCCTTCCTGATGTACCGGAAGAGCCGCCGCTACTGGAGCCACTGCCATACATTGTGGTGATTATCGATGAGCTGGCTGACATGATGATGGTGGTGGGCAAGAAGGTGGAAGAGCTGATTGCCCGTTTGGCACAGAAGGCCCGTGCTGCCGGTATCCATCTGATTTTGGCGACTCAGCGCCCTTCGGTGGATGTTCTGACCGGCCTGATCAAGGCTAACGTGCCCACCCGTATCGCTTTCCAGGTATCCTCTAAGATCGACTCACGTACCATCCTCGATCAGATGGGGGCAGAGACCCTGCTGGGCCATGGTGACATGCTCTATCAACCTCCCGGCACCAGTATCCCTATGCGCGTTCACGGCGCCTTTGTCGATGACCATGAAGTCCACAATGTGGTGAACGATCTGAAGAAGCGGGGCGAGCCCAACTATAACGAGGAGATCCTCGCTGGTGAGACCGGTGGTGAGGTGGTACCCGGAGAAACCTATGGTGGCGAGGAGGAGGGGGATCCCCTCTATGACGAGGCGGTGTTCTTCGTTACCCAGAGTCGCAAGGTCTCCATCTCTTCAGTGCAGCGTCGCCTTAAGGTGGGTTATAACCGCGCAGCCAATCTGGTGGAAGAGATGGAGCGTAATGGGGTGATTAGTCCGCCCCAATCAAATGGTAATCGTGAGGTGTTGGCGCCGCCACCACCGGAGGGATGAGATTGAAAACGGTATTAACAAGCTTTTTTATTGTAGCCATTAGCATGGCACAACCGCTCTGGGCGGGTGAGGCCAGGGATGTTCTGGACCATTTCCATGCCGAGCTGGAAACTCTGCAGGCTCATTTTGAGCAGAAGTTGATTAACGATAAAGGTGAAATCCAACAGCAGGTGGAGGGTGAGGTTTATATCCAGCGCCCAGGGCTATTCCGTTGGGATTACAGCGCGCCTTATGAGCAGATGATTATGGCTGACCGCCGTAAGCTGATGATCTTTGATGCCGATTTGGAGCAGCTTACCATCAAAGAGATGGATGAGGCGCTGGGGCAGAGTCCTGCGGTTATCCTGAGCCGGGATACCGATCTAGATGAGAATTTCTATATCTTTGAGCTATCACCAAAAGATGGCCTGCTTCGAGTGGAGTTGGCACCTCGTAACAAAGAGGGAAGCTTCAACCGCATGACTCTGGGTTTTCGTGGCAATGTGTTGGCGCGCATGGTATTGGAGGACAGCTTCGGCCAGCTCACCATCATCACCCTGGATCATGTTGAGATGAATAAAAAGCTTCCAGCTGGTACCTTCGAGTTTGAACCACCTGAAGGGACTGATGTGGTTGGCGACCTTTAATGGACGATCTGTTCGCCCCTGAGCGGCCGGATGCCCCCTTAGCGGACCGGATGCGCCCCACTAATCTGGATGGATACTTCGGCCAGCAGCATCTGTTGGGGCCAGGTAAGCCGTTGCGTCGGGCAGTGGAGTCAGGTCATCTGCACTCTATGATCTTCTGGGGGCCGCCGGGTACCGGTAAGACTACCTTGGCGCGGATGATTGCCCAGCAGGCTAAGGCGCAGTTTCTTACCATCTCTGCGGTACTCTCCGGGGTGAAGGAGATCCGAGGCTGTGTGGATCAGGCTCGGCAGGCGCGAATGCGCGGTCAAGGTACCATCTTGTTTGTGGACGAAGTGCATCGCTTTAATAAATCCCAGCAGGATGCCTTTCTCCCCTATGTGGAGGATGGCACCTTCACCTTCATTGGTGCCACCACTGAAAACCCCTCCTTTGAGTTGAATAACGCATTGCTCTCCCGGGCACGGGTCTATGTGCTGAAATCCCTTACTAGCGAGGAGGTTCAGCAGATTTTGGCACGTGCTCTGAAGGATGAAACCATTGGTCTTGGTGATCGCAAGTTACAGGTTCCTGATGAACTGCTGAGTAAGATCGCAGAGGCGGCGGATGGCGATGGTCGTCGTGCCCTCAACTTGCTAGAGATAGCTGCCGACTTGGCTGAGCCACAGGGAAGCTTTGAGGTAATCAGTGAAGAGGTAATCAAGGAAGTGCTGGCAGGTGGGGTGCGTCGCTTCGATAAAGGCGGTGAGGCGTTCTATGATCAAATCTCAGCACTGCACAAATCTATGCGTGGCTCCAATCCGGATGCCTGTCTCTACTGGCTAGCGCGAATGCTGGATGGTGGCTGTGATCCCCTCTATATTGCCCGTCGGGTGGTGCGTATGGCCTCGGAGGATGTGGGCAATGCCGATCCCCGCGCCCTGCAGCTGGCGATGAATGCCTGGGATGTACAGGAGCGTCTGGGCTCACCGGAAGGGGAGCTGGCCATTGCCCAGGCGTTGGTCTATTTGGCTGCTGCACCTAAGAGTAATGCAGTCTATAAGGCTTACAACGCGGCGATGGCCGATGTAAAGGAGCATGGCTCCTATGAGGTACCTATCCACCTGCGCAATGCGCCTACCCGGTTGATGAAGGAACTCGGCTACGGCAAAGCGTACCGCTATGCCCACGATGAGCCCCATGCTTATGCTGCTGGCGAGAATTATTTCCCGGAAGGGATAGAACCTCGTCATTACTATCACCCTGTACCTCGTGGTATGGAGCAGAAGATTGCGGAGAAGCTGGCCTTTCTCAAACAGTTGGATGAGGAAGCTGGGCAACACTAGTTCCTGTTATTTTGTGGAACGCCCATCGGGGATAGTGATGATATAAAAGGTGTCCGTATTGATTTGGACACCTTGGGGCAGGGACTATGACTATTTCGAGTTAGGTTGACAGGATTCCAAAGCGGCAATAATGCTGCGTAGTTCTTTATCAATTTCGACACCTTTTTCAAAATTATCCAGGGATTTACTTACACCTTCCTGAACAATCTTTAGCAGAATGACTTCCTGCTCTTCAGTGAGGCCACAGGTCATAAAGGTCTGTTCAAGGTCTTCTAGTGTGCCATCAATAATCTCCATGGCGGTGGATTTTTGCGCCTGTTGCATCATTTCGATATCCCCCAGAGACTGTTTGGCTTGGGAGATTACCTTGGCAATGCTGAACAGTGTTTCCAATGAGCTTAGGCGGGCCTGTGCACCTTCAAGCAGCAGGGCAAGGTGATCCCTTATTCTGCCCGCTTTATCTGTGTCATCTGGCATGTTTTTGATTAGCATAGAGATCGGGCCAAAGTTAGCAATGAGTCGCTTGCCGCGACATTCGATGCGACCAGAATCTTTAAGGCGGGTCAGTAGCTCAGCTTCCAGGGGAGAGGGGGGCTGGGTGCTGCTATGATTGATGACGCCGCGCTCGGTTCTCAGTTGTACTGTCGTGGAGAGGTCAAAGTTACGGAATGATTCAATAATCAGTTCAGCCAGTTTTTCTGCCGTTTCAACAGTAAAACTGCGGCGCATGAAGTCCAGTACAACCCCTTGTTCTCCAGCACTAGAGATCGCAGTCATGGCTGTTTTCATGGCCGATTGTACTTCCGAAGCCTTTTCCTTGCGTTCAGCGCGGTTTTTTATCGCAACAGAGATTTTCTGTTTCACTTCAAGTGGCTGCACCGGTTTGATAATGTAATCGCTGCCGCCTGCATCATAGCCTGCCAGCTTCTCTTCAGTGGTATCGTGTGAGGAGATGAAGATCACTTCGGTGTCTGCGGTTGTCGGATTGCGCTTAACTTGCCGACAGGTCTCATAGCCATCCATTTTAGGCATCTCTACATCCATGAGAATCACATCGGGTTCCTGGCTCAATGCCTCAATACATTCCTGACCATTGCTAAATTCGACGATTTCATAGTTGGATTCATTCAGCTCATCCGTGAGAATCATACGTGATAGATCATCGTCATCCACGACAAAGATTTTTACGTTATTCTCGCTCATCCGACTGACTCCTGGCTCTGCAACAGTTAGTTTGGCTTTGACGCCTGCTCCTGTCGTTCTATCTGCTTCGTCATTTGCTGCAAAATCTGTAGCAATTCTTTGCTATGTGTAAAAGCTTGTGGTTGCTTGTTACGGGCATCCATTTCAACTTTAGCGGCCAACTCCTGTAGAGAGTCGGCCATGATGTTGCCTGCAATCCCTTTTAAGGTATGGGATGAAAATGCAAGTTCGTCAAAGTTTTCTTTTGCCATTGCCTGAATTAAGCCCTCTCGGACTTTTTCTGCAGAACTACGTGCAGTCCTTAATATTTTTCTGATGAATTCATCACGATTGGAAAAACGTTCATTGAGTGCCTGCCAATCGATAATGTCAGGATGATCCCCTTCTGTCGTCACTGAACTCTTCTTAATTGGCATAATCGTCTCCTGCTTATCCGTATGGCGTAGAATTTCGGTAATTAAGATATCCACATCAATGGGTTTGCTGATGTGAGATACCATTCCCGCCTTAATACAGCGTGCTTTCTCTTCTGCAAAGGCATGGGCAGTTAGACCGATAATGGTTAAATTTGGATGCAATGCTTTGATTTGTTTGGTTGCTTCATAACCATCCATAATAGGCATTTGGATATCCATGAGAACAATGTCGAAGTCACTCTCTTTATGGATGATATCGACAGCGACTTGACCATTTTCTGCAAAGGTAACTTTAGCACCTTCATGTTCAAGGATATCGGCTAGCACTTCACGATTTAACTCAGTGTCTTCAACCGCAAGGATATGTAGCCCTAATAAGCGTAGAACAGGTTTGGAGGAGGGGAATTCATGCTTCTCCTTGATGGCCTGTTGTAGGTTTCTCAAGCGGACTGGCCAATCAATGCTAGGGAACGGGGAGCGCTGCTCATCATTAGGCGTTGTTTCAAGGCCAGGAATATTAAGCATAATGACCGTTACACCATTTTCGGCAGCTTTTACCGCTGCTTGGTAAGTTTGGGGATCCAATAGTGTTTCTTGAGAGATCAACAGATAACCTTCATTTGTCTTCTGGAGTGCTTCGAGTGGATCAATCTCGGGAAGTGGTAAATTCAGTCGTTGTAATTTTTCTTTAAGATCTATCATGACCCGTTTGGGGAGGCCTGTAGCTACCATATGCTTACAGATATTGCAGGTATTGGCGGGACTATTATCAGAGATTAGTGGTAACTTAAGCGTAAAGCGAGAGCCTACCGAGGGTTGGCTTTTTACTTTAATTTCACCCTCCATTGCCTCTATTAAACGATAACTAATGGCGAGCCCTAATCCGGTTCCTCCAAAGCGGCGTGTAGTGGAGCTATCAGCTTGCTCAAAGGGTTTGAAAAGCCGGGTAACTTGCTCTTGTGTCATTCCGATACCCGTATCCGTAATGTCGATAAAGAGATGGTGTTGATCTCTTTTTAGGGTTAGAGTAATGGTCCCTTGCTCTGTAAATTTCAAGGCATTACCTAGCAAATTTCCAAGTATCTGGGTCAGGCGCATTGGATCACCGATAATCGATTCGGGAATATCTTCCGCTTCATTAACAATGATATTAAGGCCTTTTTGGAATGCTTCTGCGGAGATAAAGGCCAGTGCCTGATCAATAGAATCTCCAAGGCGGAAAAGTACTTTCTCTGTGGTCAGCTTGCCAGCTTCAAGTTTGGAAAAGTCGAGAATATCATTGACGAGTTCCAGTAGATGTTTACCTGAATTAAAAATATTGGTGAAATTCTTACGAGTGTTACGGCCCACATTATCTCTTACACCAACTTGAGCCAGACCGAGCACCGCATTGAGCGGAGTTCGAATTTCATGACTCATATTTGCCAGAAATTCACTTTTGGCCTTCGCCAAATGTTCGGCTTCCTCTTTGGCTATGCGTAATGCTTTTTGGGTCGCAATGTTATGTAACACTTGGCCTAATAGGTTTCCCTGAGTCTTGAGCAGCTCAATATCATCCTCACTCCAGCCAGGGTGTTCACCGAGTGAATCGAGGGTGATGGCACCCCACAGCTCACCACTATAACTGACTGGTAATATCAGTGCTGTATTGGCTCCTACCATTGCTAGCCATTCTTTAAGAGGTTGTGACTCAGGTCCCGAACTTTGTTTATGGGCAATGTTGATGGGGAGGTCATATTGTAGTCGTTCAATGGCATAAATTTGCGTTTCAAGAGGAATATCCTGAATGAAGCTCTTTGAGCTTTTGACGCCTTGAGCACACCATTGGTGACAGATAGAGAGGGTCTTTTGGTCATTGTTGACTTCAATCAACGAGCAGCGATCAGATTTGGTAAACTCTCCTAGTTCCTCCAGCATTATCTTAATTTCATCGCCTAATGTATCAGGATCCATACCAATCAGGCGGCTGGTAATCGTCGAAACCAAGTGCTCAAGTTTTGCACGTCGCTCAAGGTGAGCCATTGTACTTGAGAGGTCACGCTGCAGCTGTTTCTGCTGCGAGATATCTGCCATGATACCCATCAAGGCATAAGGCGTGCCTTTATCATTCAGTAGTGGCAACTTGGTAGTGAGATAGTCATGAGTTGATCCATCCGGGTGGAGTAGGCGCTCTTCAAAGGTGAGTGGTTCACTCTTTTCGAGAAGGAATTGATCACATTGGGTGGTCATTTTCCCTTCTATATTGTGTTTTAGTGGCTCTTGATTTTGACCTTCCAATAGCTGCTGCTTATTTATCCCTGCCGCTTCTTCAAAACGGCGGTTTACCATTTGGTATCTGCCATTATTATCTTTGATATAGAAAATTGCAGGTAGGTTTTCAATGATAGATTCGAGGCGCAAATTGGCTGTATGCAGTTCATTTGTTCGGGTATTTACCAGATCTTCTAAATGCTCTTGATATTGTGTCAGGGATCTTTCGTTCTCTTTTCTTTCTGAGATATCTCGAATAAACGCAAAGAAACGCCCTCCGGAGACGGGCCAGTATGAAACACTGATCTCAATGGGGATTTTGCGTCCATCTTTCGTTTTATGCTCTGTCTCAAAGAGATCATTTCCCTGATGGATAATTTTCTCAATTCGGCTCTGAATCTCTTCGTGACTTTCATTAGATTCGAGTTCTGAAATTGTCATATTACAGATTTCATTGCTGCTATAACCGGTTAACTCACAGTAAGCGTGATTTACCTCCATGATATTTCCGGCACGGTCAACCATCCAAAAACCGTCATTAGAGGTTTCAGTAACACTGTGATAAATCATTTCACTCTCGATTACTGCTTGCTCGTGTTTTTTACGATTAATATAGCCCGCTAAAATGTCTGCTACTGAGGCAAAAAATTGTTCAATATTGGCATCTCGATGGAATCTCTTTGGTAAATAGATAATCAATACGCCGAGAGAACCATTTGTCGAAAGTAGTGGGAGACTATAGCGATGGTGATGGAGGTCTACATGAAATTCATTATTGATTCGATCAGGTAAATCAGCTGGAGAAAATTGTATTTCACAGGTCTGAGATGCTTTGCCGCATTGGCATATTCCTTCGGGTAGCTTGCTACAGAGTTGGACAACATCACCCGGTAGGTTTTTATGTGAGACCAATTCAAGAATGTTCTCCTCATTGAGGAGAAAGATGCCTCCTCCACTCCCTTCGATGAGCGCAGATGTCTCGAAGATAACTTTTAGGCAATCATCTAGAGTTTCTTTGATGCCGGAATTATCATGAATAACCGTTTCGAGTAGTGCCCGAATCGCAGACTGTTGTTCTCTATCCCTCGCGAGGATTAGTTCAGTTTTTCTTTGCTCAGTGATATCGATTCCTTGAGCAATAACATAGTCAACTTCACCGTTACTGGCTTTGATCGTTGCGTTTCTCCAATCAAATAAACGCAGTGAGCCATCTTTCATTACCCACTCATTTTCATATTGGGTAATGGATTCACCAGTGATAAGGTTTTCAAAAACGTTTCTGACACTCTCTTTGTTTTTCTCCGGTATGAGTGTTTCCCAGATGGGAATATTTTCCAATTCTCTGAATTGATAGCCTGTGATTTTCTCGGCATGACGGTTAAAGCGAATGATATTGCCATAGCGATCAAGGACGACGATAACGGAGGCTGTTTCATTGAGTACTGCATTAACAAAGTTATGCTCTTCTCGAAGCTGTTGTTGACTACGTATTAATGCCAATTCAGACCTTTTACGATCTGATATATCGGTATGTGTACCAACGATTCGTTCCGGTTCGCCGCTCTCATTATGTACGACAGTGGCACGAGAACGTATATTTACCCAATGTCCATCTTTATGGCGCAAGCGGAATTCATCATCAAAGCCATCGGCATCTCCGTCCAGGCATTTTTGGATAAGGAAGAGCATTTTCGCTTTATCATCAGGATGAATCAGGTTGTCCCATGTGCTGAAATGGTTATCTAACTCTTGTTCTTCATAACCAAGCATCTCTTTCCAACGTTTGGAATAAAAGATTTCATTGCTGTTAGGGCTCCAGTCCCATAATCCGTCGTTAGAGGCTCGCAGTGCCAGGTTAAAGCGTTGTTCACTTTTGCGTAATTCTTGTTCTTGACTATGGCGCTCAAAGATACGCCCTAATTGATCGGCATAGAGGGTGAGCAGTCTTTCGAGATTAACATCTGGAGAAAGTTCTCCGTGGCTAAAAAATTCCATGATAGCTTCAACTTGGCTACCAACTATTACTGGAAAAGCCACGGCTCCTTTAATGTCGCTCTCTGTAGCTGCTGTGGTACGAATAAAGTTATCGGTTTTCTGGATATTGGGGACCCATTCAATTTTACCTTCTTTCCAGACTCGTCCGGGTAGCCCTTCTTCGAATTTAAAGGAAGTTTGCTCTGTGATTTGACGGAATGCCTCGTAAGTTTGGGAAGTGTTGATGGACCAACTGCCAATAGAGACTATTCGTTCTTTATCATTTTCAACGATGTAGGCATGGCCGACAGGCCAGCCAGTATATTGGCAAATTAGTTCAAGATTATGCTCAAGAGCTTCTTGAAATGATTGGGTTTCTGCCGCGATGACGGCTCCTTGAGTAATAAACTCTTTCTCTATCTCTGCCTGTTTACGTGCGGTAATGTCATGGGTGTAACCAACTACCTGTTGAACTTTTCTATTATTGTCATATGTAATCTCACATTGCTCGAGTACCCATTTGATGGTTCCACGATGGCTAATGATGCGGTGTTCTATTGCATAATGGCTACCACTCTCTAAGGCTTGATTAAAGGCTTGTCTTACTTTGAGTACATCATCTGGGTGAATGAATGAGAGGTAACTTTCATAGCAGCCATCAAACTGCTCTGGTTGCACTCCATAGATCCGGAAGACTTCGTCAGACCAGTGCAGCTGTTGACTGCCTACATCCAGCCACCAGCCGCCTAAATGTGCCATGGATTGGGTGGCAGCCAATTGCATTTTGCTTTCATGTAGTTGGGTTTCATGATCCCCCCGTTTGATCTCCATAGCAGCACGCCTTGCAGCCATGGTCAGCACGGTTTGTTCAACTTCATAGTTTTCGCAAGGGGTATCATTGATGGCGAATAGGACGCCGATGGTTTGATTTCTCTCGACGATTGGCACACCAATATAGGATTCTGCGTAGAGTCCATCCAATATAGGGGCATTGGGGTAACGCTTGGCCACTTCTTTTGAGATAACACACGGGATTGTTTGGTTGCAAATGTCTGCACAGGGAGTATCTAAAAGATTATATTGATAAAGATTGCTGGCTTCACCATTTTTCCAAAGTCCTAATAGTTCAATACAATCTCCACTATTGCCCACTAAACGACCAAGGCCTACACAGCGAAATTGCAGTGCATTAGCAACGGCTTCCACAATGGCATCGTATGAGTTATCACTAATTGCGGCGAGAGAGGCCATTGCTCTGCGCATTTTTTCGTGTTGAGTAATATCGGTATGAATTGCAATGAGTTTCTGAACGCCCCCCTGTTCGTCAAGAATGGGAACAGTGGTTGTTTGCATCCAGTAGTGATTGCCTGAGCGGTTTTGCAGATGGAGTATGCCATGCCAGATTTTCCCTTGATGAAGAGCGGTTTGGATCTCTTCATAATGTGTTTTTTCTTCATCTGCTGGGGTAAATGTCTGATGACTTTGACCGATTAATTCATCACGACTGTAGCCACTCATTCGGCAAAACTCATCGTTGACATGCTGTAACATCCATTGACTGTCATAAATGGCCAGCATCGTATGTTGGTCTACCGCCTTATGTAAGGCTTCCAACTGTTCAGCCATGTCATTGAAGCTATGGGCGAGAGTGGCGAGTTCATCCCCTTGGCCGATTTCTGCACGGCTAGATAGCATACCTTCACCAACCCTTTGTGCAGCATTTTTCAACGTCGTGATTCGACGGTTGATGACTATCTTTATCAATAACCAAAGAATCAATAGCTCAATGACAAGCATAAGGTTACTCACAACGGGTTGACCATCAAGGATTTGGTGAAATTCAGAGTGCCCTATTGCAAGATCACTACGTAGATAGAGTGTCGCCTGCTGAGGATGTTGTTGGTTGTTGTGGACTGCTGGTAGTGTAATTGGATAGTAGGCGTGTAGTGTTTCGTCCAGTACTCGATGTGTTGTGCTGAGTGGGGTATGTTTTGTTCCTAGGCTGTCAGGGTCGTGGGAGGCAATAATAATGTTATTTTGATCAATGAGATAGAGCTGTATCTGATTGTATTTATCCCCGTAATGAGAAAGGGTTGAAATAGCATAATTGATACCACTTTGTGCAATAAATTCTTTAATGATCTTGGCAAATTGATCCAGATGTTCAATTTCCCGCTCGGCAAATTCGTTAAATTGTTGGTCGTGTAAGCGATGACTGTAAAAGTAAAATGCCGCCTGACCCAATAGACTGATAACAATAAAAAGAACAGGAAGGGTATAGCGGAGGGGAAAGAAGTGTTTCATTGGCCTTATCTCCGCATGCCACCACTTTTTTTAGCAGTGCTCTGGCACGAAGCTGGTGAGATATGGAGGAGAGCTATACGTTGTTTTAACAGTGTTTGGGGCATTCAATAACTCCCGCCAAAGTGTTGGATTGTTGCCACGGATAGGGATGTGGGCATTTCATTCCTGCTTCGTGGAGCCTAAAAGATGCCAATAGAGGCTCGGGGGCGTGCTGTAGAGAGTGCAATGTCAACGGGCCCTATATAATTTAGAGATACACCTATCTATATCGTCATAAGATGCCTTTTTTTATTGTTTATTTTTGATTCGGTTGACAACTTGGCTTTTTCTGCCCTTTAAGACAGAATCTAGCCATCGGGAGATGGAGAGAGATAATGAAGGCGATTCAATTGCGGCAAGGGGGTGGGACCGAGCAGCTGTATGTGGCTGAGAGGGAGATACCCGGTTTACGAAGTGATGATCAGGTTGTGGTCAGGCTTAAGGCTGCAGGTATCAATCCTATTGATACCAAGATCCGTACTGCGCCGGAGCGATTCCCGGTGACGTTGCCCGCTGTTTTGGGGTGTGATGGGGCTGGGGTGATTGAAGCAATAGGGGAATCTATTGCAGATTTCAAGGTCGGTGATGAGGTTTACTTTTGCCAATGTGGCTTCAATGGGCGTCAAGGAACCTATGGTGAGTATGCATTGGTGGATAGCTGCTTTCTGGCCCATAAACCAACAAGCTTATCCTTTGTGGAGGCTGCTGCAGTGCCCTTGGCACTGATTACTGCTTGGGAGGCGCTCTACGACAGGGTGAAAATTGAGCCGGGTATGAAGGTACTGATTCATGGTGGAGCCGGTGGTGTCGGGCATATTGCACTCCAGCTGGCCAAATTGGCAGGAGCGGAGGTTGCTGTCACTATTAGCAATGATGAGAAGGGCATTTTTGCTTCAAGCCTGGGTGCCGACCGAATCATCAATTACCGGCAGCAGAATTTTGTGACAGAAGCTCTCGACTGGAGTGAGGGGGAGGGCGTCGATATAGTCCTGGATACTGTAGGTGGTGGGTTGATTGAGCAGAGCTTTGATTGCACCAAAGTCTATGGGGACCTGATAACCATTCTCCAGCCCCCAGAAGGGGTGAATTGGGGAGCTGCCCGTAAGCGTAATCTACGCTTTACCCAAGAATTGATGCTGACGCCCACAATGTTGGAGATGGAAGAAGCAAAGCAGCATCAAGGGGCGATTCTTCAGCAGGCAGCGAGTTTGTTTGATGATGGTCAGTTACGTATTTGTGTGGCGGCTTGTTATCCTCTACAGGATGTGGCTCAGGCGCACCAATACCTGGAGCAGCAACATCCTATAGGAAAAGTCGTTTTAACTCTGTCGGGCGACTCGCTAGCAAAAGCGATAGCGCTGCCGTGGTGTCTTTTGGCATGATACATAGCCGAATCTGCGGCACTGGTAAGTTGGTTATCATCTCTTCCATGATCTGGGTAGATGGCGATGCCAATACTGACGCCACTCGTAATTTTATGCTTATCTAACGTAAAGTTTTTCCCCAGGGCATGAATAATCTTTTTACCGACCATTATGGCTTCCCGCTTAGCTTTAATGCCGGGTAGGAGAATCGTGAACTCATCACCCCCTAGTCTTGCAACTGTTTCACTGGCTCGCAGTGTGGTGGTGAGGCGCTTGGCAACGGCTTGCAATAGTAAATCCCCTAAGGCGTGACCATATTTATCGTTAACCTGCTTAAAGTGATCAAGATCCAGAAACATTAAGGCAAATTTGTCGCCACTACGCCGACTTACGGTAATTGCCTGCTTCAATCGATCATAGAAGAGGGCGCGATTAGGGAGTTGAGTGAGGATATCGTGGTGGGCCAGATATTCAATACGTTTTTGGGTCTCTTTCTGCTTGGAGATATCCTCATGTATCGCAACAAAGTGGCTGATCTTACCTTGCTCATCATGAATAGGGGTGATGGTCTGACTGACTGTATAGTGGTGACGATTGCGATGACGCTCAACGGTTTCAGCATGCCAACAGTTCCCACTGGTAATATTTTTCCAAAGTGCTCTATAGTAGTTGTCATCGTGAAACCCGGATTTCAGAATACGGGGGGTTTGCCCAATGAGTTGTTGCTCTAGATAGCCACTCTGATGGCAGAATGCGTCATTAACCCAAACGATTCGCCCATCCCGGTCAGTAATAAAAGCACCGTTGCTGGTGGTGGCGAGAGCCGTGCCCAGCAGGTGAAGACGTTGATGATCCCGTGTAATCTCTGAGGCGATTCTTAGGCGCGTAGCAATGTGGTCGATGCGTGCCCGCTCATTGGGATTGTCAAACATATCAGGGTTATGGGAATAGAGTGTCAGTGCACCATATACCTCCCCCTTGATAACCAGCGGAATGGCCAGTGCAGAGGCGAGTTTAAACTCGCCACCTGGGCAGTGTTGCTGGGACAACTTTTGCTTGCAAACGTTGCACTGCTGTTCCTGGCCTATGCGAATAGCTGTGCCAGTAGGACAAGCATCCTTTGAAGGATTATCCCAGCGAATATTGGCATTCTCAATTTGATTGCTACAGCCGGATGTTAGGCTGAATAAACTTACGATACTGATATTTCCTCCGATCTCCTTTCGTGCTACCCATGCCAGCCTATAATCGAGTTGCTCTACCAATTCCTGGCAGACGGAGGTAAGAAGCTGCTCCAAACTATCAGCATGTAGGACATGCCGATCGATGCTATTCAATAAGCGGTCTGTTGCTTCCAAGCGGTGTTGTTCAGTGATATCGCGAATAAAGATTGCTAAGCGGTCAACTTCCCCGCTGGCATTACAAACTGGATAGATACTATTAGTGGTGTGGACTCCTTCTTGCTCCGTTTTGACAACTACCGGCTCAGCGCATGTAAGCACTTGCCTGAAAGCTTTATCTAAGACGTTGGCATAAGTGTGATGAAGACAATCGATAAGTTTTTTTCCTACCAACTGCTGTGGGGAATGGTGTAGGTAATCGGCGGCGGCTTGGTTGATCACCAAAATCTGCCACTGGTGCGTTATCATGATGACGGATTCGTGAGTTGCATTGATGAGGCTGTAAAGCTGCTGATTATTACTTCTATTCATCAGTACTCCTGCTTTTTGTTTTTTTTGTTCAGCTCCATATCCCCACGCTTTCTATATTTATCTTGCACGGATGGTAGCAATCTGCAACATAGATCATACGAAGGTGTTCTGAGTTTATCGTCTAGTTGAGGTATTTTTTGAGGAACAGTTCCTAAAACACATAAAAAATAGGAATAATAGATGATTATTTGTACAGACTCTGCTAATAATATAGACAGGAGAGTCGGCGAAAGGGATATCACTTATGATGACAGAAAGAATTCTCGGTTTAGGCACCTTTGAGCTTCATGACAACTTTTTTATTGGTCGCGTTGATGAAGGAGTGAATGCGGGTGAAGAATTTATAGCACCACTCAGCTCGCTAATACAGCGGCATTATGGCAATAAGCCAATCGGTTACATCAGTGACCGGGTCAATTCCTACTCTTTATGCCCCATTGCAACTAATCGCCTGATGAGCGAAAACAATATCCGATATGCCGCGATTGTGACTTATCAAAAGCATCAAAAGATGGTCGTGCATATGGAGAAGATGCTGTTGACCAATACGTCTGTACAGACGTTTGAACAGCTAGGTGAGGCGGTTGACTGGGTGAAAACGTTGCTGGAGAGTGATGCCAAGCCTGACTATTCATTACAGCAGGAACTCTGCAACGAGTATTGAAGAGGTCAATGCCTCAGCCGTTTCCAGAGATGCTGTCCCAGCCAAATTAATAGCACACCAAATAAGCCTTGCAGCAGGTGATTGATCCGTAACCCTGTTAAGAGTGTCGATTCGCGGTGATTGATTGGGTTATAGCGTACTGTCACTCTTTCTCCTGAGGCCTTATTGAGTGCGCTCACTCCACCGCCAAAACCTGCCCGATATCCAATATATTCTACTCCTTGTACTTGGTAGCGATAGGCTATATTGCCCCCCTGGCGACCGCTGTAGTTGATAAGCCCCGGTTCTCGCATATCGATAATTGTCCCTTGAGTGGTTGGCCAAAGCTCTGCATCCAGGCTGGCGGAGGCATCCAATAGTGTATTACTGAGCAGGAACAAGCCCATGAGAATAGGGGAGAGGGAGAAACCGATACAGGCTATGCGATACATCATCCCGCAAGCTTAACGGATTTATCTGTGATTCCCAAACCCTGAAATGAATAGGTTATACTTTGCCAATATCTTGCTAACAATAATAAGGGCCTTATGAATCAGATTGTTGCCATTGCCGTGGGTGGGGCCACTGGCGCACTGCTGCGCTTTTGGGTATCCGGTTGGGTGTATACCCAACTGGGGCGAGGTTTTCCCTATGGTACTTTGGCAGTTAACCTGCTCGGCTCCCTATTGATGGGATGGCTCTATGTGTGGCTGGTAGAGCGCTCGGCGCTCTCCGCGGAATGGCGTGCTGCACTGATTGTTGGCTTATTGGGAGCCTTTACTACCTTCTCCACTTTTTCTATTGAAACCCTTAGCCTGATTGAGAGTGGTGAATTAATGAAAGCGCTGCTGAATGTCATACTGAGTGTGGTATTGTGTGTGGCAGCTGCATGGATAGGAATGATAATCGGGAGGCAATTATGAATGGTGAAGCCATTACCATGGTTCGCATCTACTTGAGTGAAGGAGAGGCTCAGCTCTCTACCTTGATGAAACGTCTGCATGACTGGGAGAAATTACGCGGTGTCACTGTATTCCGGGGAATCAGCGGTTTTGGTGATTCGGGAGCCATTCACACTGCCAGTCTGGTTGACCTCTCTCTGGATCTGCCGATTGTGGTGGAGTTTTTTGACACACCAGAAAAGATCGAGGCGGTGGTAGAACACCTGGGTACACTGATTAAACCGGGCCACATGGTATGGTGGCCGGTTAACGTCAACAGCCAATAGTGTCTCCAATCCCTATATTTAATTTAAGAAGAGTAAAAGAGAAAGAGAAACATGCTTGACCCGCATCTGCTACGAAGCGACTTAGAAGGTACTGCCAAGCAACTGCAAAAGCGCGGCTATGAATTGGATACTACCCGCATTGCTGAGCTGGAGGCACAACGTAAAACCATCCAGGTAGAGACTCAGGAGCTCCAGGCAGAGCGTAACAGCTCCTCCAAAAAGATTGGCCAAGTCAAGGCCAAGGGCGAGGATATTCAGCCGCTGCTGGATGCTGTTGCCAGCCTGGGTGATAAATTAAAAGAGACTGAACATAAGCTCAGTGCCATTCAGGACGAGCTGGACAGCATTCTGATGGGTGTTCCCAATCTTCCTCATGAATCGGTACCAGAAGGCTTGAATGAAGAGCAAAATGTTGAGATCGCCCGTTGGGGGGAGCCAACCCAATTTGATTTCGAAGCTAGAGACCATGTGGATGTTGGTGAAAAGTTAGGGCTCAATTTTGAAGTGGCGGCCAAGCTGACTGGTAGCCGCTTTGCGACCATTACCGGCCCTCTGGCTCGTATGCATCGTGCGTTGATTCAACTGATGCTGGATACCCATACTGGCGAGCATGATTACACTGAATGCTATGTGCCTTATCTGGTTAATAGCGACAGCTTGCGCGGTACGGGTCAGCTGCCAAAGTTTGAAGAGGACCTCTTCTATATTGGCGATACCCATGGTTACTACCTGATTCCTACCGCTGAGGTGCCGGTAACCAACATGGTGCGGGATGAGATTATCAGCGATGAGCAACTGCCTCTACGCTACACCGCTCATACCCCCTGTTTCCGTAGCGAGGCAGGCTCATATGGCCGGGACACTCGCGGAATGATCCGCCAGCACCAATTTGAAAAGGTGGAGCTGGTGCAGATGGTACGCCCCAGTGAATCTTATGATGCCTTGGAGGCGCTGACAGGGCATGCGGAGACTATCTTGCAGAAGCTGGGATTGCCCTACCGTAAAATGGCCTTGTGTGCGGGCGATATGGGTTTCTCTGCGGCTAAAACCTATGATCTGGAAGTATGGCTGCCCGGCCAGCAGGCTTATCGAGAGATCTCCTCTTGCTCCAACTTCGAGGATTTCCAGGCACGCCGTATGAAAGCGCGTTGGCGTAATCCAGAGACAGGCAAGCCAGAGCTGCTGCATACTCTTAATGGCTCCGGTTTAGCCGTTGGTCGTACACTGGTGGCGATTCTGGAGAACTACCAGCAAGCGGATGGCTGTGTGAAGGTACCAGAGGCATTACAACCCTATATGGGCGGTGTGGAAATGCTTCAATCCTGATGTTCCAATTATAAGGAAATCAGAACGCCGGCATCATGCCGGCGTTGCTGTTTTTGGCCTAGCAAAAAATCTCCCTCAACATCACAAATTAATCAACAAAAATGGCTAAGGGGCTGTCCTAAAACGGCTTGTGAGAGTTTTCCACAAACCCTGTGGATAACTCTGTGGATGAGTCGTGGGAAACTGAGCTTAAGCCACGTCTTTATTACACTTTTCTTAAATTGATTAAAAATTGACCTATGTTGATAAGTTATTTATTTTCAATGAGTTATGTAAAGTCAACAGTGTATAAAATAAAAAATAGCCGAATTGGGTACTTTTTCCGTCCGATAAAAAAAATCGTGTTGATAACTTTAAAAAAGGGTTGACAGAATGCCTTAAATTTCGCACCAAGTTTGCATATTCAGTGATAGATGGCATTCTGCTGCGGTGTGTCTGGTATACGAAAGAATTAACCTGGATTTTTGCTCGCCAATTCTAAAGTCACATTTCTTTTAACGATGAAAAATTTCAGCCCTGTGCTAGCTATTAGGGCGGCTTCGCCTCATTACACAAATCTGTTTAGGAACAGGGAGAGATCACCATGGGTACCGCCATCACGAATAGCAAAAAGGCCGCCATTAAACCACTTAGCTTAGAAAATATTACTGAGAGCACCCCTATGGGGGGCAATCTGCTCCCCTCGGGTAGTGGGGCTACCTTTCGAGTTTGGGCACCTGCCGCTCGCCAAGTGACGCTCTATTGGCAGTACGAAAAGCAGGATGACGGTAGCTGGTTACATTGTCACGCAGGTCATCTTACCCAGCAAGCAGAGGGGATCTGGGCGGGCTATGTGCCCCGATTGGTACACGGCACCCGCTATATGTTCCATGTGGAAGGTCCTGAAGGAGGGACGGCTGGGCTTAAGCGTGATCCCTATGCTCGTGATTTGACCGATGACCCTATGTGGCCCTCCTGTCAGTGTCTGCTCTATAACCCCAATGTTTTCCCTTGGCATGATCAGGCGTGGCGGCCACCTGCATTTCATGAACTAGCCATCTACCAGCTCCATATTGGTACTTGGAGTATTACGGAAGATTATCCTCGTGGTACTTTTTTAGATGTGATTGAACGTCTGCCTTACCTAAAGTCCCTGAGTATTAATGCTATCCAGCCACTACCCATCGTCGAATTTCCTACTATGTTCAGCTTTGGTTACAACGGAGTGGATTACTTCTCGCCAGAGACCGATTACGGTATCAGCAAGGAAGAGTTGTTGCCAAGTTACCTGCAACGCATTAATGAGCTACTACTCAGTGTTGACTCTGCTCACAGGCCCTATGAGTTGGCAGATATCACCGGTACCGTGAATCAGTTCCGTATGATGATAGATATGTGCCATGTCTTTGGTATCGCGGTACTGCTGGATGTGGTCTATAACCATGCGGGAGGTGACTTCGGAGACCAGAGCATCTATTTCTTTGACCGCCAAGCTTACGGCGATGATAACCGTAGCCAATTTTTCACTGAACAGGGGTGGGCAGGAGGAAAGGTGTTCGCCTATTGGAAAAAAGAGGTGAAACAGTTTCTCATCGACAACGCCTTATTCTATCTGGATGAGTGTCACTGCGATGGCTTCCGTTACGACGAGGTCAGCGTCATCAAAAACCTGGGAGGTGAAGCGGGGTGGCAGTTCTGCCAATATGTCACCGATACCTGCCATTACGTCAAGCCAGAAGCGATTCATATCGCTGAGTGCTGGCCACCGGAACAAGTGATAGTTGAGGCCACTGGTAAGGGGGGGGCAGGCTTTGATGCCTTACAAAATGATGGACTACGGGAGGCTGTGCGTGGTGCTATTGCCCAGACCGCCACAGGCAAAGAGAGTTCGGTCAATATGGATGCCATTGCGGCTAATTTGAAAGCGGCTCAGCTACAAGATGGTTGGCGAGCAGTACAGTGTATCGAGAACCATGACATCGTTTATAAAGATCGGGGAGAGCGTGTTGCAAAGCTGGCCGATGGCAGTAATCCCCACTCGTGGTATGCCAGTACGCGGGCGAGAGTGGCCATGGGGCTGATAACGACAGCTATGGGAATTCCTCATCTGTTTATGGGACAGGAGTTCCTGGAGGATAAACAGTGGCACGACGAACCCAAGAGTCCACACCAAATCTGGTGGCAGGGTATCGAAGAGATACCTGCCATGTCCGATTTTCTCCACTTTACGAGAGACTTGATGGCCACAAGGTATGCTCTCCCAGGGTTGCGTGGTGATGGTCTAAACATCTTCCATGTTCATAACCAAAACCGCATTATTGCCTTCCACCGCTGGATAGAGGGTATCGGTGAAGATGTTGTGATTATCTGCAGCTTGAATGAGGAGACTTTCCACAATTACGAGATTGGTTTACCTCAGGCTAGGGTATGGCATGAGCGTCTTAACAGCGATGCCTATTACAACGGTCTTAACGTGAACTGTTATGGCAATGGCGGTGCAATTAACGCAAATGGACCTTCTCGACATAATTTACCCGCCTCTACATCCATTGTCATACCTGCCAACAGCATCCTGATTTTTAGCTAATCGCCACACTCATTATGGCTCCCTGACCGGGAGCCAAATTGTATTAAATGTGCATAAAAAAATTGACAAATCGATGAGCCATCCGAGTCAAATAAGTTTTCCACAATGCCTGTGGATAACTTTGTGGATTAATCGTGGGAAACTGCCATTAGCCCCCGTTATTGTTGCACTTTTGTTAGATTGTTCAAAAAATATACACATATAAAAAGTTTCTTAAAATCAATTAGTTAATAAAAGTCAATGCATCTAAAGAAGAAAATGTGTCGTAATTGCCGCTCTATTAATGAGGTAAAATCGACAATGTTGATAACTTAAAAAAAGAGTTGACAGAATGCACCAAAATAGACTCGAAGAACGGGGTAAGTAGCCACTTACCAGTCAATTAAAAATGGCAAGCCGTTTCTTCGAAAAACCACTATTTACTTCCACTGCAGATGTAGGAAACCTGACAGCTAATCGCACCAACTTGGGAATCCGAGAATTGGCAATAGATGGTCATCAACAGACCCAAATCCTGATGCAGGAAAAATCTCACAATGCGTCTGCTGCGCAAATGATTTTCAATCTTATCAGTGAAAAATTTTTAGCTGGCTCATTTTGGTACCTTAGGCTTAGCTGCTATGAAGTAACGAAATTGAAGCAGTACAAAGGCTCTTGGCACTTTTCCACAAAGCCTGTGGATAACTTTGTGGATGAAACGTGAGTAACGCACTTGAAGTCCCGTCAGTATTAGGTTTGGCTCGAATTGTACAAAAAATAGACACGCATTAAAACTCTATATTTATCAGTTGGATAGGTAAGTCAATAGCCTTCGTGAAGAAAAAATTCCACAAATTTGGCGTTCAGTAATTGACAAGATAAACCGTGTTAATAACTTTAAAAAAGAGTTGACAGAAAGTGGTAAAACCACCCATTAAAAATGTCGGTAAGCAGCTACAAACCTGACAGCAGAATGGGAGAAAGGGATTGATTAAAAATTGCACTTAAATAGAGGTGAAGCTAGACCTGGATAAAAACTGTTACCCTAAATAAAGGGGCGCTTTATTGTTATTATTCATGGTTTCTTGCTTATGGTGATAGATTGGAAAAGACATCCATTGATTGGGATATTTCAGTATTGGGTAAGGCACTCTATGATTTTAACTAACGTTGGAAGTGTATGATCATTCTATTAAGACTCCTCATAGCCCTAATTATCCTCGCTATCTACGCTAGGTTAGGCTGTTCTATTATGCAAAAGCTAAACTTGCCCGTCACATTTCGCAGCTTGCTTATCTACACGCTCAGTGGTCCATTAGTTGGTTTATTGGTATTGGTGGCTCAAGCTACAATGCTGGCTGAGCAGTATGGACATATTGGTGAGGAGTTGCAGATTTTTGTAATGTTTATCGTGGCTTTGTTGGTGTCGCTAGTGGTGAGTCTCATCACCGTCAAACTAAGCTGTACAAAGCGAAGGTAGGTATTTTACTCATGCCCATAGCCGTATGGTTGCAGGCATGAGTGTTGGTTTATTAAATCAGCTGTCTTGCAAGCAGCTGTACGGGATGTATCACTTCTATCTTTTTTCTTGCCTCTCGAACGCCGCTGGCCAAGTGCATGGCACAGGCCATATTGCTGCTGAGTAATAGGTCTGCTTCGCTGTCGATCAGGGCTTTTACCTTTTCATCCCGCATGGGTTCTGCCAGTTCTGGATGGGTGAGCATACGGGTGCCACCGGCTCCACAGCAGGTGCTGTTACCAGGGAGGGGAATCACTTCCAGGCCAGGGATTTTTTTCAGCAGTTGGTAGATCTCCTGTTCGTTTTTCAGGTGATTGCGCTGGCTGCAAGGTTCATGTACCGCGACTTTGAGACGGGATATGCGGAACATAGGGGACTCTGGCCATTCGATCTGTTGCAGAAAGCTGATGACATCGGTTGTGCTACGTGTCAGTTTGTGCTGGGTTGCCTCTTCTTCCATCTCTAGTAGAGAGGGATATTCCTGTAAGAAGGCACCACAGCCACTGGCATTGAAGACGATTGCACTGACCCGTGACTCAGAGAAGGCTTCTAGGTTTTGCTTAGCTAGGGTGACCGCAGAGGCTTTATCTCCGTTATGGGCGTGCATGGCACCACAGCAGGTTTGAGTTTTAGGGACATAGACATCGTAGCCTAAGCGAGTCAGTATTTTGATTGTGTCGTTATGGGTTTGGGTATCAAAGGTGTTGGAGAGACAGCCAGAAAATAGGGCGATTTTTCCATAACGCGCCGGGGTGAGGGCGCGGCTGTAGTAAGGAACGCTCTTGCTGGAGTGATTGGGAGGTAACAGTTTATCCAGCTGTTTCAGTTCTCCTTTTAGGATCGGGAGCTTTCTTACCAACCATTGCATACCACTCTGCTGGTAGAGTTGAACCAGATTGCTACTGGCGTTTTGCATCCAGCGCTGGGTGCTGAAATAGCGCAGCAGTAGTTTGATCAACCAGGGGTTACGTTGTGTCTGTTGGCCCAGCTTGTCATTAGCGATGCTGTAGAGTTCAGCATACTGCATTCGGGATGGGCAGACCGTTTCACAGGCACGACACTGGGTACAGGCATGTAGTGCTGCCAGCTCTTCCTCGTTGAGGGGCTCACCATCATTAATGACTCGGTCGATGAGTCGGACCCGGCCACGAGGACCGTAATTCTCTTCAAACTTGACCTTGTAAGTAGGGCATGTGTTTACACACATACCACAGCTGCGGCAGTCACGGGCTTCTGGTATGTAAGGGCCCGTTGCTGGCGCACCGGTATTTGCAAAGTTGTTGAAGTCGAGATTTTCCGGGTCGAAACCAAAACCAAAGTCATTCATTGTTCACATCCTGCTAGATACTAGATATCTGTTTAGCAAGAACCGAACCGTATTTTTAACATTTTGATTTATATTTTGTTTTTCATCTCACTACGCTGATTTTGCTTATTTTTGGTGCAATGATTGTCGTAAAGTAGACATAGGCTGTGTCCGTTATAGAGGTGGCGGTGGAGTAGTGTTACAGGCTTTATAACTTAATCTCTGGGCAAATAGGTGGTGAAGAATGAAAGGCTACGGTTTGACGATAGTCTGCATGATGATGCTATTAAGTGGCTGCGGTGGTGATTCTCTCACGACATCTTCATTCTCATCTGAAGATGTGAGTACAAATACCGGTTTATATGACATTGTGGATACCAATCAGACTGTCTGTTATAGCTCTACCAGTGGTGAAGTGATTGCTTGTCAGAATGTCGGTTATGATGCGGATTACAGTGGTAATCTCCCTAGTTATACGGTGAGTGGGGATGGCCTGATGGTTACTGATAATGTGACGGGCTTGGTGTGGGCACAAAGTACCGATATCGATCTCAGCGGTGTGGTAGATTACGATGATAAGCGTTCACCTACCGAGGCCGCCGCATACTGTAGCGCGCTAACCTTAGGGAGCTATTCAGATTGGCGCTTACCTTCAATTAAGGAGGCTTACTCACTAATTCTATTTAGTGGCCGGGATGCCAGTAGCTATGCAGGCTCGGACACGTCTACTTTAACGCCATTTATTGATGAGAGTTTTGACTTCGCTTTTGGTGATACCACTTCAGCTAGCGGTATCGCTGCGGGAGACAGGCTTATCGATGCTCAGTATGCTTCTTCTACCCATTATATTTCCACGACAATGAATGGCGTTGTCACGATGTTTGGTGTCAATTATGTTGATGGCAGAATCAAAGGTTATCCTACTGATACGAAGAAATTTTACGTACGCTGTGTGCGGGGAAATAATCAGTATGGCGTGAACAGCTTTACCGATAATAGTGATCAAACTATTAGTGACACGGCGACAGGTTTAATGTGGCAGCAAAATGATAGTGGTTCCACTGACTGGGATGATGCGGTAGCCACTTGTGAGTCGGCAACGACAGGTTCTTATACCGATTGGCGGTTGCCCAATGCCAAAGAGCTACATAGCATTGTGGATTATATTCGTTCACCGGATACCTCGGGTAATGCTGCAATCGATACCTCATTTTTTAATACGACATCAATAATGAATGAAGAGGGCATTACTGATTGGGGATACTACTGGAGCTCGACCACCCACTTAAGAAATGATGGTGATGGTAGCAATGCGGCGTATGTAGCATTTGGTCGGGCTTTGGGGTATTTCGATGCGGGACTTGGTCTGGAAGTATTGGACGTTCATGGTGCGGGAGCACAGCGAAGTAATGATAAGTTGGATGTGGCGAACGAGCCTGGTGCCGTCGCTGCCAATGTTGGCTATGGTACATTTTATTATCATGGACCACAGGGTGATATTTTACGCTTAAATAATAAGGTTCGCTGTGTCAGAAATATATAGTTTGATTGATTTGGATTTTAAGATGAAGGGAATTAAATGGAAGAACTAATGATGAGTCAGCAGGGGCTGATAGATAAAATGGTGGACTTTATTCGCAGCATTGGTATTTCAGTGGAGTTTGGTGAAATTCCAGAAAAGACATTTCTACCAGGTATTTTTATCAGTAAGGGTGCATTAGTCGTAGATAAGGATAAATTGCGTTATCCGGGAGATCTGCTTCATGAGGCTGGGCATCTGGCTGTGGTAGTTTCAGAGCGTAGAAGTGGACTTTGTGATGATGTCAGTATTCAGCCTGCGGAAGAAATGATGGCGATTGCGTGGTCTTTTGCTGCGGCACGTCATATCAATTTGGATTTAAATATACTTTTTCATCCCGATGGGTATAAAGGGGGATCGGAGAGTCTGATTGAAAATTTTTCCAATGGATACTATTTTGGTGTTCCCATGCTGCAATGGCATGGTTTGACTGCTGAAGGAAAAGTTGCAGAAGAGTTAGGTGTCCCTGAGTTTCCTCATATGATTAAATGGTTGTGCGATTAAGTTTTGTCTGTATGTATGAGGGGGGCTAAGAAACCTCTTCAGTTTCATATAGACCACCAATGACTAACATCTCTTCTTCACCTTTTAATAAACCTGGAAGCAGGGTGGAGGTGATGAGAATTTTACTAAATGGTACGTCTACTTTTATAACATGGTCACCAAATTCATCAGCACGTTCTGCACTGGTACTGAATGAGTTGATATTGTTGAGTAACAGTACGGATACTTTGTTTTTAGGTTGATCGCTGATGATATATTCCTCAATCTGATTACAGCCACGATAGAGTGTAAAATGTTTATGCTGGTATTGTCGTGTAAGTTCGTATTGGCAATAACTGTAGAGTAGATCTAACTGGGATTCCAGAGCATTCGTATTATAGAGTCCTTCAGAACGTTCCTGATTAAAGCGCCGGTAGGCTTCACTATTTAGATCGTTGATAATTTGATGGTGAAATCGGGGGGTTAGGCCAAAACGGGACTCAACCCAGCCTTTGAGCACCGCAGCTTCCCGACTGTTGGAATCAAAGAACCAGCCTCTCACTGTATTAATGTAGTTAGCCTTGCGGCGGTCCAGCTTGCTTTCATTGCTATAGCCGGCCTCTTCTAGCATCTCCAAGCGAAAGCGAACCACCATGTAGTCCATGAAATACTGAGCACGATTCTGAGGTTGTTCAATCACATCCAGGCAATGGAACAGATCCCGGTGCAGCTCACGTATGCCATCTATATATATGGGGAGCGGGTGACGCTGAAAAGTAATACTCCCTAGAATGATTGAAGGTAGATTGCAGTGGTTGATAGGAAGCCGGGCCTGAAGGGGCAAGGTGGGCCATTTTGTATCAGTCATTGTTGTACCCCAGATAAATCGTTGTAGTTAAGCCTACAGATATCAGGGGCTTTGTCGTAGTTATAACGCCATTTGTGGCGATGTGAAAATAAAATAATTTCATATTAAACAATGTATTACATCTATTTTTGGTTGTTGGCATACCCCTTGCTCTTATGGGGGTGAGGAACACATTTGTTTTTACAACCGAGGAGACAATGTAATGTCACTACGTCAAGCAGCAATCTATGGTAAAGGTGGTATCGGTAAGTCTACCACTACTCAAAACCTTGTGGCAGCCCTGGCTGAAATGGGCAAAAAAGTAATGATCGTAGGTTGTGATCCTAAAGCGGATTCAACTCGTCTGATCCTGCACTCTAAAGCACAAACTACTGTTATGCACCTGGCTGCTGAAGCCGGTACTGTTGAAGATCTGGAACTGGAAGATGTACTGTCTGTAGGTTACGGCGACGTTAAATGCGTTGAGTCTGGCGGTCCTGAGCCAGGCGTTGGTTGTGCTGGTCGCGGTGTAATCACGGCTATCAACTTCCTGGAAGAGGAAGGTGCATATGATGAAGATCTGGACTTCGTATTCTACGACGTACTGGGTGACGTTGTATGTGGTGGTTTCGCGATGCCTATCCGCGAAAACAAAGCACAAGAAATCTACATCGTATGCTCTGGTGAGATGATGGCTATGTATGCAGCTAACAACATCGCTAAGGGTATCGTTAAGTACGCTAATTCGGGCGGTGTACGTCTGGCTGGTCTGATCTGTAACTCTCGTAACACTGACCGTGAAGATGAGTTGATCATGGCTCTGGCTGCTAAGCTGGGCACTCAAATGATCCACTTCGTACCACGTGATAACGTTGTACAGCACGCTGAAATCCGTCGTATGACTGTAATCGAGTACGATCCATCTGCTAAGCAAGCTGATGAGTACCGCGCTCTGGCTCAGAAAGTTGTTGCTAACGAAATGTTCGTTATCCCAACGCCTTGCTCTATGGACGAACTGGAAGAGCTGCTGATGGAATTCGGTGTTCTGGAAGAAGAAGACGAGAGCATCGTTGGTCAAACTGCAGCTGAAGCTAAGTAATACAGCTTAATGCAGTCTGATCTGTCAGAACGATTCTGACATATGACTTGGTAAGGGTGGCATCACTAGGTGATTGCCGCGAGGGAGTCCCCACATTAGCTTCTGATGACCGTTCATCTGGTGGGTGTCGCTCTTACCGATCCTTTAAAACAGCCTATCCACATATTAGTGGTAGTGCCAAAGGAGATAAAACCATGGTTGATATGACCAAAGAGCAAACCGAAGCCCTTATCCAAGAGGTTTTGGAAGTTTATCCGGAAGCAGCAAAGAAAGATCGTGCCAAGCACTTGGCTGCTAACGATCAGTCAGTTGAAAAATCCAGTAAATGTATCACTTCTAACAAGAAGTCTCTGCCAGGTGTAATGACCATCCGTGGTTGTGCTTACGCAGGTTCTAAAGGTGTGGTATGGGGTCCTATCAAGGACATGATCCATATCTCTCACGGTCCTGTAGGTTGTGGTCAATACTCTCGTGCCGGTCGTCGTAACTACTACATCGGTACTACTGGTGTTAACACCTTCGTTACTATGAACTTCACTTCTGATTTCCAAGAGAAGGACATCGTATTTGGTGGTGACAAGAAGCTGGATAAATTGATCGACGAAATCGAAGGTCTGTTCCCACTGCACAAAGGTATCTCTATCCAGTCAGAGTGTCCAATCGGTCTGATCGGTGACGATATCGAAGCAGTTGCTAAGAAGAAAACTAAAGAGCTGTCTAAGCCTGTAGTACCTGTACGTTGCGAAGGTTTCCGCGGTGTATCTCAGTCTTTGGGTCACCACATCGCTAACGACGCAGTACGTGACCACGTGCTAGGTGCTCGTGACGAAGACAACAGCTTCGAAACCACTCCATATGACGTATCAATCATCGGTGACTATAACATCGGTGGTGACGCTTGGGCTTCTCGTACTCTGTTAGAAGAGATGGGGCTGCGTGTTGTTGCTCAATGGTCTGGTGACGGTTCTCTGTCTGAGATCGAACTGACTCCTAAGGTTAAACTGAACCTGGTTCACTGCTACCGTTCAATGAACTACATTTCTCGCCACATGGAAGAGAAGTATGGTATTCCTTGGATGGAGTATAACTTCTTCGGTCCTACCAAGATTGCTGAATCTTTGCGTAAGATTGCTGCTTTCTTCGATGACACTATCAAAGAAGGTGCTGAGAAAGTTATCGCTAAGTATGAAGCAGAAACCAAGGCGGTTATTGAGAAGTACCGTCCTCGCCTGGAAGGCAAAAAGGTTATGCTCTATATCGGTGGTCTGCGTCCTCGCCACACCATCGGTGCTTATGAAGATCTGGGCATGGAAATCGTGGGTACTGGTTATGAGTTTGGTCATAACGATGACTACGATCGTACCATTCCTGAAATGGGCAACGCGACACTTCTTTATGATGACGTTACCGGTTACGAGTTCGAAGAATTCGTTAAGGCTATCAAGCCTGACCTGATCGGTTCTGGTATCAAAGAGAAGTACATATTCCAGAAGATGGGTATCCCATTCCGTCAAATGCACTCTTGGGATTACTCTGGTCCATACCACGGCTACGATGGCTTCGCTATCTTCGCTCGCGACATGGATATGACACTGAACAATCCTTGCTGGAAAGCAATCACTCCTCCTTGGAAGCAAGAAGTGAGTGAGGATGTGAAGGTCGCTGCTGGCGCGTAATCCGGTATTGGCCTCTTCTGGTTGTTGTTTGTAGGGGCCTGCTTTGGGCTCCTGCAAAACCGGAAAGCGGCTAAACCAAACCCATTTTCAACTTTTGCCGTATGTCCACATATTAGTGGCGCGGCGAGGAGATCGTCATGAGTCAAAATGTAGACAACATTAAGCCAAGCTATCCTCTTTTCCGTGATGAGGATTACAAAGAAAACTTGGGCCAAAAGAAAGCTCTTTACGAAGAGTGTCATCCACAAGACAAGATCCAAGAGACTTTCGAGTGGACCACTTCTGAAGAGTACAAAGAGCTAAACTTCCAACGTGAGGCTCTGACTGTTAACCCTGCTAAAGCATGTCAGCCTCTGGGTGCTGTACTGTGTGCACTGGGCTTTGAGAAAACTCTGCCTTACGTTCACGGTTCACAAGGTTGTGTTGCTTACTTCCGTACTTACTTCAACCGTCACTTCAAAGAGCCAGTTGCTTGTGTATCTGATTCTATGACTGAAGACGCTGCAGTATTCGGTGGTCAGAAGAACATGATGGCCGGTCTGGAAAATGCTAAAGCTCTGTACAAGCCAGAAATGATCGCTGTTTCTACTACTTGTATGGCTGAGGTAATTGGTGATGACTTGAATGCTTTCATCAACAATACCAAGAAAGCAGGTCATATAGAGCAAGACTACCCAACTCCATTCGCACATACACCTAGCTTCGTTGGTTCTCATACCACTGGTTGGGACAACATGTTCGAAGGTATCGCTCGTTACTTCACTCTGAATTACATGGAAGGCAAAGAAGTTGGTTCTAACGGTAAACTGAATATCGTTCCTGGCTTCGAAACCTACCTGGGTAACTACCGTGTTATCAAGCGTATGCTGGGTGAAATGGGCGTAGATTACACCATGCTGTCTGATCCTACCGATGTACTGGATACGCCTGCGGATGGTCAGTATCGTATGTATGATGGTGGTACCACTATGGATGAAATGAAAGATGCGCCTAATGCTCTTGATACTTTCTTCCTGCAAACTTGGCAGTCTGACAAGTCTCGCAAGCTGGCTAAAAATACTTGGAAGCACAAAGCTGACAAGATCTCGATCCCAATGGGTCTTGAATGGACTGATGCATTCTTGATGAAGGCTGCTGAGGTTACCGGTAAAGCGATTCCTGCTTCTATCGAGAAAGAGCGTGGCATTCTGGTTGATATGATGACTGACTCTCACACTTGGTTGCATGGCAAGAAGTACGCTTTGTGGGGTGATCCTGACTTCGTAATGGGTATGACTAAGTTCCTGCTTGAGCTGGGTTGTGAGCCTACTGACGTACTTTGTAACAATGCTAACAAGCGTTGGAAGAAGGAAATGGAGAAGATTCTGTCTGAGTCTCCATACGGTGCTAACACTACAGTTCACATCGGTTGTGACCTGTGGCACATGCGTTCACTGGTATTCACCAACAAGCCTGACTACATGATCGGTAACTCATACGGTAAGTTCATTCAGCGCGATACTCTGTACAAGGGTAAAGAGCACGAAGTACCACTTATCCGTCTGGGCTTCCCAATCTTCGATCGTCATCACCAGCATCGTGATACCACTATGGGTTACGAAGGTGCAATGTACATCCTTAAGACTCTGGTTAACAAGATTCTTGATGATCTGGACAATGACACTCGCGGTATGGGCACCACTGACTATAACTACGACCTGGTTCGCTAAGTCTAGTTAAGTTGGATTGAGTAACAAAGAGAACGCAGAGGAGTAAAGTTCACAGAGATAATTCATTAATATGAAACTCTGTGCACTCTATAACTCTGCGAACTCAATGTTTATGATCAAGGTTTAAAAGAAAAGGTGAAGTCCATGCCTAAAGTCATGTTACGAAAAAATGAAGCTGGAACGATGACCCTGTACGTTCCTAAGAAGGATCTGGAAGAGGATGTCACCTCTATTGAGTTTGACACCGAAGATAAATGGGGCGGCATCATCGAGCTAGCCGATGGCACTCGTTACAAGCTGGACGTCATGGATAGTATTCCCAATTTTCCCATTACACTACGTGCTACACGTGGTTAGTCAGAGGAGTTTTCACAATGGCTGTAGTAATTAATGTTGATGAATGTACTTCATGCGATGATTGTGTACCGGTATGTCCTACTGTTTCCATCTCTGTAAAGAAAGGTATGTATGTGGTAAATCAGGACACCTGTACTGAGTGCGAGGGTGATGCTGATTCACCTCTGTGCATCTCTGCATGTCCCATCGATGACTGCATTACCTTTGCATAGTGACTTGGGTGTGTGAATAACCACACACCCATTTTATTGAAAAGGTGATTCTTATAAAGTCATTTTTTCAATGAAATGTCACAGATGCGGGAAGCAATACCGCGTTAATACAACCGAGAGAATTAAAAGGGGATTGCTGTGAAATACATTTATCCTAGTATTTTCTCAATGAACTTCGCGTCTCTGTGGCTACTGTGTTTGTAAGTCCGCTGTAATATGTGAGAGGTAGTCTATGAGCGCATCCCCCCTAGCCCGTGAAATGGCACTGCGTGTTGGCTTGGCAGCCCGCGTGCTTCCCGATGTTGATGCACCACGCCTTCTAGAGGTGCTGGATGAGTTGGTTGGCCTACCTCTCAGTGCCAAAAAACTAGAAAGTATCACTGTACTCGATCTCAAAAAAGGCATCTCGAACCTTGATGATGATGACGAGGGTAGTGGCGGTGGTATTTCTACGGAATATTTCAAGCAAGCCGTCCGCCATCTTTGGGGTGATAAAGAAGATATTTTAGACCTCCCCGATCCTGAGGCTTATCAAGAGGGGGACATGCCCAATTCTGTGCGTGTTGCCTGTGCGTCTAATCGTGGCGATGTATTGGATGGCCATTTTGGTTCCTGTCCCCGTTTTCTGATTTATCAGGTCACTAAGGAAGAGGCCAAACTGATCGAAGTTCGTTCTTGTGCTGAAGGCTTTAAGGCGGAAGATAAAAATGCTTACCGTGCTAATCTCGTTGCTGATTGTGACATCATGTATGTGCAATCTATCGGGGGGCCTGCTGCTGCCAAGGTTGTGAAGGGCGGTGTTCATCCCATCAAACGTCCTCAAGCCGGTCCTGCAATTGAAGCGGTTAATGAGTTGCAATCCATTATGGCGGGTAACCCACCACCTTGGCTGGCCAAGGCGATGGGCATCAAAGCTAACATGAAATATACCGCATCTGAAGAAGAGGAAGAGTAGTCATGGTTAACCAAGAGATTGTCAACAACGTTGCAGATTACCTCCAGGGTAAACCACTTGACGGCGGCATTACCCAGATACTGCGGGAGCAGTTTTCTGATGTGCATTTCACTTATTGCATGGATGATGACATACATGGTCCTAAACCCGTGTACGAGAGTGAAGCATTCAATCTTTATCTGATTACTTCGCAAGAGCATTGTCTGGCGGTAACCAGTCAATTTGAAAGGGCTACTGGTATAGTGGTAGCAGAAGTGCTGGAAGACGAGTAACAGAAGGTAGCGGCAAATGAATTACGACGAGAACCTGGAACGTGACCGCACACCCTATGGTGATTGTCGTCAATGTCGCTTTCGTAACAACCTCTTGATGGCTGGGCGTTGTGTCCCCGGCGATATCTGTGTGTTAGCCCATAGTGGTCGCCAGATTGACCGCTTCTTCCGAGTCAATCCTGAATATGCTCGCTTTTATCTCCATGACCATTTCTGGGAGCGCCGTGCTATTGCCGTAAAATATAGCCCGATAGAGTTGTTGGATAGC
Organism: Thiohalomonadales bacterium; assembly: GCA_050295955.1. Lineage (GTDB taxonomy): Bacteria > Pseudomonadota > Gammaproteobacteria > RBG-16-57-12 > RBG-16-57-12 > JAFLJP01. Next base: position 24,094 of record JBNKQQ010000022.1, on the reverse strand, counting down.
ATGGTCGATGATAGTGATGAGGTCGTCCGCCGTGCCGTTGCTGCTCGTTTGCCTAATGATCAGGTTTCCCGTATGGCGGCTGACTTGGATCGTGAAGTGCGTATTACCGTTGCTGATCGTTTACCCGTAGCTGAGCTGGAGATGTTGGCTGATGACCCCGATTACGGTGTACGCGTCATTGTCGCTCGCCGCTTGGATGAAGGGCGACTGTTCCGCATGATTAATGATAGCGAGCGTGAGGTACGTAAAATTGTTGCTGAACGCGTTGCGCCTGTAAGCCTCGGATTGATGGTGTTTGATCAGGAAGAAGAAGTGCGCCGTATCGTTGCCCAGCGTATTGATCCAAAACAGTTTGGCCCACTGCTCAAAGATAAAGATTGGGTAGTGCGTTACTATGTCGCAGAGCGAGCTTTAACCGAACAGTTACATTCATTAATTGATGACCCGGAAGAGGACGTGCGAAAGCTTGCTCAGCAACGTCTATCCAACGGGTGATCCAAATTGCACTTGATTAAGGAGTCCCCATCCATGAAAACCAGTGACAAAATCCGTAATGCTATAGCTGAAAACCCTGTGCTGATCTACATGAAGGGTTCTCCAGATCTACCAATGTGCGGCTTTTCTGGCGCAGCAGTCGCAGCACTGAAAAGCACGGGCGTACCTTTTGCTTATGTTGATGTACTGCTAAATGCACCAGTGATGCAGGCACTGCCTGAAGTTTCTGATTGGCCTACTTTCCCTCAGATCTTTATTGGTGGTGAGTTGGTTGGTGGCGGTGATATCGTTATCGAACTGAACAAAAATGGTGAACTTAAGCCTATGATGGAAGCTGCCGTTACTGCCGCTTAATTTACCAGGTGGGAACTCTGTCGACTAATTGTAGGCAGGTGATTCCTATACTCCTTAAAGCTATTTGTGAGTAGAGAGTATGGAACAGCAAGAGGTCATTGACCTGATCAAGAAAGATTTCCCCGATGCAGAGGTGTTGGTGGAAGGTGAAGATTGCAATTTTAAAGCCGTGGTAATTGATGAGGGCTTTGCCTCTATGGGGCTTTTGCAAAAACAGAAGTCAGTATTGGCTACGGTAAAAGAGCAGATTACCAACGGTGCATTACACGCAATGAGTGTAAAGACCTATACCCCAGAAGAGTGGGAAAAGCAGAAGCAACAAAGTCCTGATCCCTTTGCGGTTATTAGCTAAGGTTTAAATAACAGATATATGCACCGGGGAATTTACCCGGTGCAGACTGCTTGGTTACAATTTCAATGATTTAGCTGTGTCATAAACCAATTCATAATAATTATTATTGTTATATTCAAACTCTTGTATAACTTCCAGACCAAGTTTTCGGGTATGGGCATGGTAAGAGCGAGGGTTAATTTTATTAATAAAAGTCACCAGGATTGGATAACGCTCAGCCATTTGTTGACGCGCGAATTCAAATATTCCTTCCAAAACACCGCTTCCCCGCAATGATTTATCGATGCAGATAGGTCCGTACTGATAACTGTTATCGATACTGAGTTTATATCCCTGGTATTGCAAGTTAGGTAAATCCTGCATCATATGGGCGAACATTGGCCAAGCAGACCAGAAGTGCCAAGAGGCAGCCATTACGTAAGTGGCAACTTGATCATCCTTAATCCCAATAAATAGTCCTTTTTCCTGTTCAATCAGCCGGGTTAATTGCTCGCGGGAAAAAGCGGTAGTGACAAAACCATCCACTTTGTCTTCAGCTTGAATCGAGTTAACGTGGTAGCGTTGATGAAGTGCTAAAACCCCATTGATATCTGATAAATCAGCAACTTTATAAAACATATAAATACCTAAAATGATCCGTTATATTTAATCCAACATTATCATATTTATGGTTCATATAAAGTCTATTTATACCTTTTAAGGATTGTCTTCCTGAACGAAGATTAGTGATTTTTAAATTTGGTAGTCTCGGATTATAGGTGCAATTGTTAGAAGAGGGGAGCAGTTTGAATGAGCTGAGCGAGTATCGGTTATCGGTAATGATGATGGTTCCAGATAACTTTTGGGTGCGGCGACGTGTTGATGATCATCAATATCGTGATAATAGTTTTGTGGCGTGAATAGGGCCCTTATACTTCTGGAGGGCTATTATCGAGGTATAAAGAATACCGGGTGTAAGAAAACACCCGGCAAAAGTTTTTATGGATGAGTAATGATATAATCGGCAATAACCGCAGCGGCTTTGCGTGATGTTTTATCTGTTGGATGGATGCCATCACCATTATGTTCAAAATTATGCCACACATCTAGAAGTACGGCCCCGGATAGCTCAGTTGCAATCCGTTGATGGTAGCTGGCCGCCATATATTCCCATGTTGCTGCATCGATAAACCAATTGAAGCCTGGGCGAGGCATGACAAGGTCAACCTCATCAGATGCCGGATAACCGATGTAGATGGGTGTCATGCCTTTATTTAATACTTTCTGACCTAGCGCAATCATTCTATCAATATAAGCTTCAACCTCTGATGTGGTACAGGGTGAGGTGCTAACACCAGGTATATCATCATTATTAGAGTGCAAGCAGTCATTTCCCGGTGTGATGAGTGTGTACTTGGCATTATAAACGCCTTCAAATCCTGGTACAGCAACTCGACGTAATGCACGCTCAAATTGTGTATCATAGCTAATCCAATATGCAGGGCCGCAGACAGTCCCCCCTTCCAGAGAACAGTCATGATGACCAACAGTCGATGCTCCTGCAATGGCCTCATTGATGACGTAACCAGGGAGGCGGGGATCTTTGATGAGTGCCTGTCCCAAGTCAAGATAGCTTCCCAATCCGACATTGAGCCCTCCCCATACCCCATTGAATTCATCATCCAGTGGTAGGTTACCATTAGCCCATGAGGCACCGACGATCAGCAAAGGCTGCTCTAGAGGCTGTTCAGCGTGAGCTGTGAATGATAAGCAGGATGCAAATATGGCAATTGCAGTGGCTTTAGCGAGTAGGGAATGTTTTTTCGGTTTTCTTGATGAGAGAGTAGGGTAAGAGCAATAAGAGGAAAGTTTTGCGAACATCATGTTCTATCTCCTTGTTATGGATATATATTCTATAACGTTGTTTTTTATCGGTGCAGTCCTGCAGACATCCACACTAACTGGTTTAATCTACCGACAAGTATATAGACTATACCATGAACTCAAATATTCAATATTATTTTAATGGTTTATTGGGTGGAAAGGGTGATGGCTGTACACCAGCTATGACGTAAAGCAATTTCTGGAGAAGAGAAGTTGTAGCACATGGAAGTTTGTCGCTATGCAAACTTCCACGCTTTACACTCTTATTGGTTGACGGTACCCAAATAAACCTTACGCCACTTCAGCATATTGGTCATTAGGCTGTTTAGACGTTGAGTTGGGCGGTTAGTGTTGTAGGGGTGGCCATTTTCACTAAATAGCTGACGATAGGTTTCGATCTGCTTTTTCGAAAGCAGGATAGGTTCTGCGAAGACAATCCACTTCACTCCCTCATCACAGGGTGGAGTGGTGAGAGAGCCGTCATAGATATAGACGCTATTATTGTTTTGCGGCAGTAGGGCACCGACATCCGGGAACATGTTAATGCTACCTTTGGCACTTTTGCCGATATTATTGAATAGCTCTTCTAGGGCTTGATTGTGTTTACCCTCTTGAATCGGTATGCCGATTACAGCGAGCTCCCCATCATGACTTTTGTGTACCAAATGGAGCTCCATATCGTAATGCTGGGGGGCTAGCTTGCGGGTGGCGCTGAAAGTGTGCTCACTGAGTGAATGAAAGTGCAGCTGCTGAAGGTCGTAGGCCTTATTGTGGTGTTGCCCATTAAGTTCTTCATTTAGCTCGATCCAGCGGCGGCTATTTACCACTTCAGCAATATTGACGACAATGCCATGGCCGTTATTTTTATAGGGGGCCATGCTGGCCTTGTAGTGAGTGGTGACAGAAAGATTGCTCTCTAGTACATCGGTATCCACGATATTGATAGGCGACTGCATTTTATTGGAGCCACAAGTACCAGAGACCTTGTGCCACTCGTTAGGTGGGATGACATTTGACTGCCCTTCATAGCCCCAGTCAGCAGCGTGGGAGACGCTGCTGAACAAAGTTAAAAATAGCCCAAAAGCTGGGTAAAGTTTTGCGTTCATTTTAATACCTTTTTTCATATTCTTAACGATAACGCTATGGGCTATAGCAGAACTTGTCAACTAGAATGAAAGGCTTTTTCCAGATCAACAAAGACTCTATGGTCGACATCCACATGGTGTTTCAGCTCTAACACATCTACCAATTTTTCCGTTTGACGAATGACCTGCTCCAGTCGGGTATCTTCATTGATCAGTAGCCAGATACGGCTGTAATCGGTACCTTCAATAGGGAGGCATAGGATACCTTCCAGATTATAGGCACGGCGGGCAAATAGCCCGCAGATATGAGACATCACACCAGGATGGTTGATCACTTTGAGCTCGAGTATCGCTTTGCTGCTGAGTTGGTTCATCGTTATTACTCCACAATCATTTCACGGTTAGCTGCACCTGGGGGAACCATGGGAAATACCATCTCTTGTTCTGAGATAGGGACATTGATGACACAGGGGCCAGGTGTCGCCAGCGCTTCGGCGAGTAGCTGTTGTGGATTGTCAGCGTCTGTCAGATCGATACCTCGTACGCCCATCCCCTCTGCAATTAAGGCAAAGTTGGCGCGGTGGCGATTATTGATACCACTGAAGCGTGCTTGGTAGAACAACTTTTGTTGTTGGCGAACCATCCCAAGATGGTTGTTGTTCATGATAATGACTTTGATGTTGAGCTGATGTTCTGCGGCTGTTTCAAGCTCTTGAATATTCATCATGATACTACCATCACCGCTGATGCATAGAGCCATGCGCTCAGGCTGTTGAAAGGCGGCACCAATAGCTGCTGGCAGGCCAAAGCCCATGGTGCCCAGCCCACCAGAGCTGATCCATTGGCGAGGACGTTGGAAAGGGAACAGCTGGGCTGTCCACATCTGATGTTGGCCTACATCTGTGATGATGTTGGTTTCTCTATCGCATAGATGACCCAGTGTCGCCATTAAGCCCTGCGGAGTGCTGAGAGGGAAGCCTTCGTTGGAGCCAAGGCCAAAATGCTGCTTCAGATAAGCAATACGTTCGCGCCAGGGCTCCCGTTTGTGAGGTGATAGGATGGATAGCAGTGTTTCAATGGTGTCGCAGACATCGGCCTGAATACCCAGCATGGGTTGTTTGATTTTACCAATTTCACTGCGGTCAATATCGATATGAACAATTTTGGCCTGGGGACAAAATTCGCTGGCTTTGCCAGTGGCACGGTCATCGAAGCGTACACCGGCAGCAATCAATAGATCGCACTCTTCCAACGCCATATTGGTGGCTTGAGCGCCATGCATGCCTAACATGCCCAAGGAGAGTGGGTGGTTTGAGGGAATGATGCCTAATCCCATAAAGCTGGCAACACTTGGCATATCCTGTTGCTCTGCAAGGCGTTGAAGCAGCTCTGCGCGGCCAGAATGGATGACACCGCCGCCTACCATCAATATGGGGCGTTGGGCACCTTGTAGCATCTGCTTGAACTGAGTAATTTGCTCAAACGTGGCCGCCGGCTTTTCGTCCAGTGGCAAACATGGGGGGAGAGTATCAATTTCAATCTCTTCCAGCTGTACATCTTTGGGAACATCGATTGAAACTGGACCGGGTCGACCACTTTGGGCGATGCGGAAGGCTTCGGGGATTACCGCTAATAGCTCTGCTGCGGAACGCACCATCCAGTTGTGCTTGGTAATAGGCAGCATTAAGCCAAAGGTATCGCACTCCTGAAAGGCATCGGTACCAATCATATTGCTGGGAACCTGTCCTGTGATCGCGATCAGGGGGATGGAGTCCAGATAAGCATCTGCAACGGCGGTTACCAGGTTGGTGGCGCCAGGGCCAGAGCTGGCCATACAGACGGCTACTTGACCACTGACCCTTGCTTCGCCTTGGGCGATAAAGCCACCACCTTGCTCATGGCGGGCAAGGATATGTTGGATAGAGCTATCCAGCAGGGCATCATAGATGGGGAGATTAGCCCCCCCCGGAATGCCATTCACTCTCTGGATACCATGTTGTTCCAACAGTTTGATGATGATCTGAGCACCGTTGATTTTCATTGTTGTACCTCGTTTTACGTCAGGCCTCGGCTTTGCGCAGGTATAAAAAAACCCCCTGCGGCGTTTCGCCGAGGGGGTTTTGTATGCGCTGTATTACAAACCCGCTACGGCGAAACGCCTATGGTCACCACGACAAGGACTAGCACCACGACCAGTAGGCTGTGGCTAAGCAGGTTATTGTTGATAGGCGACTTAGTGGGTTGCATTTAATTTCTGATCAATTTGTTAAGTTATTTTCAACTTAGCAGTGTTTGTGGTGCCGTGTCAATCAACTTATTCTTGTGGAGAGGAAATGAAGACCTGCAATTTATCGGACTTTAATCTATTTTGATATGGTGATTTAGGTAGAAGAAAAGGGGTTGATGCCCTAATGCTACTTTTCAGGGAAGTTTAAGGAATGAGGGAAGGGAAACCCCTTGGCAAGCAGCGCTTATCCAAGGGGTTAAGGGGAAACTATTTTAATTTTTCAATACCTAGTGATTTGAGAATAAATTTCTCGTAGAAGGTTTCACTGGTCCCGCTTTTCATTTTACTCAGGAAGTATTTTTCAAAGCCAACTTTGGCCATATGTACCCATTTGCCTTTCTTCATCCAGGCCACATTACGAGGGGGAATTTGCGGCATGGCGACAAAAGCGACTCCGGTGTCTCCCATGTCGGCGAGACAAATAGCGTTCCAGGTACCTACATGCTCTAGTTCATCACCTTTGAGGTCATTACGAATATTATGAGCAGTGGCCGTTACCATGGACTCAATCATATAGCCGGTTTTCGGTACCCCAGTAGGAACAGGAGTCGCTTCAATAGGTGGGATTGCGATGCATACACCCACTGAATAGATGTTGTTCCACTTAGGATTGCGTTGATATTGATCCACTTTGACAAAACCACGAGGGTTAACCAGATCTTCACCTACCGCGAGTACGGGATCAATACCTTTGAAGGCAGGAATCATCATCGAGTAGTTAAAGGGGAGTTCATGCTCTTTGATGACCTCACCTTTGTCATTATGCTCTTGAACAAACATTTTGCCCTGTTCAACTTTACTGACCTTGGCATTGGTAATCCACTTGATATCCTGCATACGGAGTTCGGATTCCAACATACCTTTAGAGTCGCCGACACCACCTAGACCAAGATGGCCGATATAAGGCTCTGAGGTAACAAACGTCATAGGTACTTTGTCGCGGAGTTTACGTTTGCGTAGATCATTGTTCATGATGAAGGCAAACTCATAGGCTGGTCCAAAGCAGCTTGCGCCTTGCGCAGCACCCACAACAATCGGACCAGGATTATCAACAAACTCTTTCCAGGCTGTGTGGGCTGTTTTGGCATGTTCTAAAGTACAAACTGATTGGGTATGTCCACCATGGGGACCAAAGCCTTCAATCTCATCAAAGGCGAGCTTGGGACCAGTGGCGATGACCAAATAGTCATAACTGATGACTGTGCCATCTTTCACGGTAAGCTGACTGTTGTCTGGATCCATTGAGATTACAGGCTGGGCGATGAGCTCAATACCTTTCTTGCTGAGATAAGGGGCCAGAGGAATCGTGGTTTCATCGGGTTCCCGCCATCCGACTGCCACCCATGGGTTGGAGGGGACAAAGCTAAAGTAATCCACACTGTTGATAACGGTGATGTCGTGGCCTTTGCCCAACACATCACGAATTTCATAGGCTGCTGGCAAGCCACCAATACCTGCTCCCATAATAACGATATGTGCCATGATTGCCCCCTTCGGTTTCTATCGAAACCACAAAGTAATAATATTAGAAATACCTAATATTCTAAAATATAGACGCAATGCAAGTGGTTGTAAAGGAGGAATTCACACTGTTGTGATTGGTCGATTGAGATACTTATCACGATACCTCCATTCCCTATGGACAATGAATCAGTCAGCAATAATGAACCACTTACTAAAAAGTTAGGCCAAACAAAGAAATAAAGCAAAATCACTATCGCTTTGTGGAGGCAAAAGGTTTCTCCTAAACCAGTTTGATAAAATCTTAAAATATATAACTATTTGAAAATAAAATAGTAATAGGTGATTTTGGGAGAGATTTAGCGTGGCTTTGGAGGGAGGGGAATTGTCATCACTGGCATTGTATTGCGGAAGTGTATTGTGCATCCCCTAAATTAATGATGTTGCCAGAGTGGTAATCCTGTACTAGATAAAAAAGCCCGGGATAAATTTGTGGTGTACAGGGACACCAATATGGATGACAGCTCGGCCTTAATAGGCTGCCAATCATCATTAATCAATAAGCAAGAGACGCAAAAGGAGTTTGAAAATGAGCGAAAATAATGTGATTGCCTCGTACAATGGCTCTCAATTGGGCTTTACTATTCGGGACTTCGGGCTGGAGCAGGAGTCTTATTCAAATATTAATATCGATATCAATGGTATTGCTGCAGGCGGCCATGATGACCTCTATATCACTTCCGCAAATAATATCTACCACTATCGTAAGGATGGTACTTTACTGAACACCATGACCTTTCCGGACAAGGGGATTATCTATAATAGTATTGCGGTAACCCAGGATCGTGTTTATGCCACCTACAGTGGCTCTCAGGTGGGTGTGACAGTAAGAGATCTTAATCTGAATCAACGTTCGTATTTTGCGACTAATTTTGTAGCGAGCGGTATTGCTGCAGGCACACATAATGACCTCTATTTGACGGCGAATAATCACATCTATCGTTATAAAACCGATGGCACCTTGTTGGAAGATATGGAATTTCCCATATCAACCATTGAGTATACCGATGTAAGTGTATTGGGTAATCGCGTCTATGCCAGTTATAAAGGTTCACAGAAAGGGGTGACGGTACGCAATGTTAAGTTGAAGCAACTTTCTTACTTTAATACCGGTATTGAGTTTAACAGTATTGCTGCAGGGCCAGATCGGAATGTTTATTTGGCTTCTCATAACCATATTTATAACTACAGCACTTCGGGTAATTTGATTGCGGATATGAATTTCCCAATCCCATCTATTAATTACACTAGTGTCTCAGTCGTCTTTACTCGTTTGACCTAAGAATGGATTGCCCCTTTTCATTTTTCCGATGAAAAGGGGCGGTTAAATTTTTCCGATGACTGTTTGTTTGCATCCCCTAATAGTGGCTTCAAGTTAAACCACACTGTCTCCAACAATAGTGGCTGGGCTTCCGCTATAGGGTGTAAACCATCCTCCTGAAACAATTCCCGCTGCAGCGCCATTTTTTCCAGAAGGAAAGGGACAAAGGCAACCTGCTGTTGCTGGGCAATCTCACTATAATTTTTACTGAACTGCTGGTTGTAGCGTGGTCCATAGTTAGGTGGGAGTGCCATACCAACGAGTAATACCGTGATGTTTTGCTGTTTTGCTAAATGAATCATCTCTGTGAGATTGTCACGAGTTCGCTGTAATGGCGTGCCTCTCAATCCGTCATTGGCGCCAAGGGCGAGGATGAGAATGTCTGGTTGGAACTGACTAAGTGCTTGGGGCAGACGGTTTAATCCTCCTTCGGTGGTATCACCACTAATACTGATATTGACCACTTGGTGGGGATAGTGCTCGGTTTGAAGTTTTTTTTGTAATAGCGCAACCCATCCTTGCTGCTCTTCAATGCCATAAGCGGCAGAGAGACTGTCTCCCAATACCAGAATGGTTGGCGGGCTTGCTGCACAGAGTGTGGTTGACCACAGCAATAGAAATATTAAGGCAAAGCAAAGGCGTGACGATGATGGGAAGTACATTGGCATGATTAAGAAAATAAATAATAGGTTAATTGTGAATAGCATATTAAAAAGCCAAGGGTTGGAAAAGCGGGTTAATAGTCCAGAAGGTGAGTTGGTCCTGCTTAATGGGGTGGATCTTGAGGTGGCAGCAGGAGAAACCGTAGCCGTAGTCGGTGCTTCTGGCTCTGGCAAATCCACATTGTTGGGGCTACTGGCCGGTTTGGATGAGGCTACCAAAGGTGATGTGTGGATTGATGACACTGCGCTGTTTCAGTTGAATGAGGATGGACGTGCTGCATTGCGTGCTACCAAGGTAGGCTTTGTTTTCCAGGCATTCCAACTACTGGATAATCTGACTGCCTTGGAGAATGTCATGCTGCCTTTGGAACTGGCAGGGCGTAAAGATGCACAGAGGTATGCGGCAGATGTGTTGGAGAGGGTGGGGCTGGGTGCGCGACTATCCCATTACCCTAAACAGCTTTCCGGCGGTGAGCAACAGCGGGTGGCCATTGCCCGCGCCTTTGCTCCGGAGCCCGCTTTGTTATTTGCGGATGAGCCTACCGGAAATTTGGATAGTGCAACCGGTGAAAAGATTATCGATTTGCTATTCCAGCTTAATAGTGAACTGCACACCACACTGGTACTGGTGACCCATGACAGCCAATTGGCACAACGCTGTCAGCGACGTTTGGAGCTTCGCCAAGGACAACTATGGGAGCTGGCATGAGTAGCCTTAATTTAGCGCTACGAATGCTGCGCCGGGAGTGGCACAGTGGCGAACTGCGGGTCATGTGGCTGGCATTACTATTGGCGGTGGCAGCTGTCGGTGCCGTTGGGGTGTTTAGTGACCGGGTAGAGCTAGCACTGGCGCAACAGGCCAATGCACTATTGGGAGGGGATCTGGTACTGGAATCCAGTAATGCCATTCCACATAGCTACCGGGAAAGGGCTCATGCCCAAGGCATCCAATGGGTGGAGGGGTATGAGTTTCCCTCTATGGTCATGGGGGAGGAGCAGAGCAGATTGGCGGCAATCAAGGCGGTATCTGCTGGCTACCCGCTACGGGGTGAGTTGAAGATTAGTGACCAACCCTTCTCTCCAGCAATGGCTGCAGAGGGTATTCCCCCAGCCGGTACGGTATGGGTGGAGCCCCAGCTATTAACAGACTTGGGGCTGAAGGTTGGGGATCCCCTATACGTGGGTGCCTCTCAGCTGACTATTAGTGCAATTATTCGCAATGAGCCTGCCCGTGCAGCAGGTAATCTCTTTTCACTCTCCCCCCGTGTATTGCTCAACGTGGATGATTTGGCGGCGACACAGCTTATCCACCCGGCTAGCCGGGTACGTTATCAACTGATGTATGCCGGTGAGACCACCGTAATCCATCGCCTTAAACAATCACTACAAAATAAGTTGAATCCGGGAGAGCGGCTGCTGGATGTGGAGGATGGACGCCCTGAAGTGCGTATGGCGGTACAGCGCGCTGATCGCTTTCTGGGCTTGGCGGCTCTGGTGAGTGTGTTGTTGGCGGGCGTGGCTATCGCAATGGCCAGCGCACGCTATGCAGAGCGCCACTTTGACCATTGTGCAGTATTGCGTTGCCTGGGGGCCAGTCAGTCTCAAATATTGTGGTTGTTTCTGTTGCAGCTACTGGTGGTTGGTTTATTGGCTGGGAGTGTGGGTGCCGCTTTGGGCTATCTGGCTCAAGCGGGTTTAGTTGCTGCATTCGCACCCTTACTGGGAGGAACTCTGCCACCACCTTCACTACAGCCTGCTGGCGTTGGGCTACTGGTTGGATTGGTGACGCTGTTTGGCTTTGCGTTGCCTCGTTTTTTAGCATTACGCAGTGTGCCAGCACTAAGAGTATTGCGGCGTGATTTACAGGGAAGCGGAGTGCAACCCTGGTTGGTGCTATTGATGAGTGTTAGTGCTTTGATGGCACTGTTGTTGATTCAGGCGGGTGATTTGACGCTTGGCCTCTACGCCATGCTGGGAGTATTTATCAGCCTGCTGCTGTTGAGTGGTTTGGCTTGGTTAATGGTGAAGGCTATTGGTCATGTTAAGGGACAAGTGGGTGTGGCCTGGCGCTTTGGCTTGCTCAATATTTCACGTCGTGCCAAGTCCAGTGTGATACAGGTGAGTGGCTTTGGCTTAGGGATCATGGCGCTATTATTGTTGATCATGGTGAGGGGGGATCTGTTGAGTGAGTGGCAGCTACGATTACCGGATGATGCCCCCAATCGTTTTTTGATTAACATCCAGCCGGATCAGGTTGAAGAGGTCGAGCAGTTTTTTACAGAAAATAACGTGCATGAACCGATGCTTTATCCCATGGTGCGTGGGCGTCTGGTGGCCATTAATGATCATCAGGTTTCCCCAGATGATTACAGCGAGGATAGAGCCAAGCGCTTGGTACAGAGAGAGTTCAATCTCTCCTGGTCTCAGGTGATGCCAGACAACAATAAAGTTCTTGAAGGAGGGTGGTGGCAGAGCGCATCAACACTACAACAGTTTTCTGTGGAGCAGGGGATTGCTGAAAGCCTGGGGATTAAAATGGGGGATGTGCTGCACTATAAGATTGCTGGACAGGCGGTAGCGGCCAAGGTAACCAATCTGCGCAGTGTGGAGTGGGATAGCTTTCAAGTTAACTTTTTTGTCATTGCCCCACCTGGGCTACTGGATGATTATCCTACCAACTATATCACGAGCTTTTATCTATCTGATGAGCAGTATGAATTGCTGAATCAGCTGGTGAAGCGGATGCCCAATATCACTGTGCTGGATGTTTCAACCATTATTGATGAGGTGAGGAGAATTATTGAGCGGGTCACTATGGCCGTGGAATTCGTTTTTCTCTTTACCCTGCTGGCAGGCTTGATGGTGATGTATGCGGCTATCCAGGCCACGTTGGATGAACGGGTTCGTGAGAGTGCCCTGCTGCGCACCCTAGGGGCTCAACGTGGACAGATGCAGAAGGGGATCATGGCAGAATTTGCAGGGCTTGGCCTGTTGGCAGGTAGTGTTGCTGTATTGGTGGCATCAGTGGCAGCCGCTATTCTGGCAGCCAAGGTGTTTGATTTTAACTACCTGCCTGCCCCCTGGCTGTGGATAAGTGCGCCATTGCTCTCAGCGTTAATGGTTGGGCTGGCAGGTGCGCTAAGCACACGTTTTATTTTGAACCAATCCCCTATGAAGAGCTTAAGAGGAGAATGAAACTGTTCACATTTCAAGGAGTTCGTTGTGGCATATAGCGCAAAATCTGCTATCAATAATAGGGAACCTCTGAATAAGTCCAAATACGGTTCTGTGAGCAAGGGAGTATGCGTTATTGCCTAACTTAGTGAATCGACCAGTTGTCGTTTCTTTAGGCAGTAACAGGATTTGGATTTTTCCATAGATTCCTAAATAAAATCATAATATATAACCTACTCCATCCGGGCGGGGGGCACATGGCTGTCATTGCCAAAGAGTTTGAGGAAACGCTGTTACATGATCTGGTGCCACTGAATGGGCTGCGCGAAGATCAACAAAGGGAAATTTACGAGACTGCAGAGATTCATGAGGTCGCCAACAAGTCCTCACTGGATGAACTGGCGAGTCAATTCATTCTCTACCTACTGGATGGGGAGGTTGAGCTCAATCCTGGAACAGCCGAAAGCCACCGCGTTACAGCTGATAGTGACCGGGCTCGATATCCGATTTTTGGTATCGGTGTCCGTGCCAGTCAATCCATTGTGCGTAGAAAAGCCAAATTACTCTGTATCGATCTGGCCCTGCTTCAGCGTATCCAGGCTGGAGAGAGTGATGGCAGCGGCTACGAGGTGGAGGAGATCGATACCAGTGATTCCGGTGACTGGATGGCCGGATTGCTGCGCAACCAAGCACTGCTACAGCTAACCCCAAACAGCATTCAGGCCATCATCTCCAGTATTGAGCCCGTCGAACTTAAGGCAGGCGAGGTGCTCTTCAATCAGGGGGATAAAGGGGATTACTATTACATTATCTCCCGCGGTAGTTGTACTGTTTCTCACCATGAAAATGGATCCAGTGAAGAGACGATTTTAGCCACTCTGGAAGAGGGGGATGCCTTTGGTGAAGAGTCACTAATTACTGGTGCTACCCGTAATGCAACCATCACCATGGCGAGTGATGGCCTGTTATTAAGTCTTAATATCAATGACTTTTTACGCCTGATGGAGAAGCCACTGGTCAAAACAGTGACCAAAGAGCAGGCAGAGGTATTAAAACAGCAGGGCGTCCATACGCTTGATGTGCGCCCCTCCAGCCAGTTTGATGCGCAGCAGGAGGGGGCATTGAATCTTCCTCTCTCTGAAATTCGTCACCGCCAGGATGAATTGAACAAATCAGAAAGCTATCTAGCGGTTTGTGATAATGGTAAAAAAAGTGCAGTAGCCGCTTTTTTGCTTAATCAGGCCGGCTACAATGTTTATGTTCTGGAAGGTGGCCTGAAAGGTGACGATGCAGATATTGATGATGTCTCTGCCGACGAGCAAGATACCGCCTCTATGGCTCAACTGCAGCGGGCGGTAGAGCAAATTGCCAAATTACAAAAAGAGCTGGAACAAACCCGCCACCATGCTAAGAAATCAATTCTTGATGCGGCATCTCGTAAGGCCAAATCAGAAGCAGAACTCAACCAAAAGATCACGCAGCAGCAAGAACAGCTCAACGAACGTTTGGGACAGATTGATGCACTGAACAAGCAGCTGGAGCAAGCAAATGCTGCACAGGAAACCACACAGCAGCTTCAAAGCCAGTTGGAAGAAAAAGAGCGTGCCTTTCAACAACAAATCCAAACCTCGGAAGAGCTTAAAGAGCAGCTTCAAATCCAACAACAAGAGAGTGAGCAAAGTCATCAACAGAAACTGACTGCTGATGAGCAGCTCTCCACCATTCAACAGTCATTAAGAGAAAGCCAGTCGCAATACAAAAGTATTTGTGAGCAGTTGGAAGAGCAGCGGCAGGCTCATAAAGCTGTGCAACAAGCGCTAACAGAGTCGCAGGCTACGCTACAAGAGAAAGTGCAAGCCTTTGATGCATTGCAACAAGAACTGAGTGACGCGCAAACGGCATTACAGGAAAAATCGACATCACTGGATGATGCCATTAAAGAACAAGAGGAGAAACATCAGGAAGTTGTGCAGCAATTGCAGGAGAAAGAGCAAGCACTTGAAGCCGTTCAGCAAGAACTGAGTGAAGCACAAACTGCTCTACAGGAAAAAACGGCATCTTTTGATGAAGCGATTAAGGATCAAGAAACTCAACAACAAGCGGTGGTGCAGCAACTTCAAGAGAAAGAGCAGGTACTTGATACGCTTCAGCAGCAATTCGAACAACTCTCAGAGCAACATGATAGTGATGCCGAAAGGCTGGCACAGATTGAAGAGGATAAGCAGCAGCTGGAGCAAAAGGTTGTCGATCTTCAAGAGCAGCTTGGTGAAGAGGAGGGAGAACTTGAGCAGCAGCTACAAGCCAGGATTGTCGAAGTTGATGAGTTAAATAAAACTCTAGAAGAGACTGAGCAGCAGTTAAAAACGTCACAGGAGAAGCTGTCGGAAATAGAGTCTCTTGAGAAGTCTTATACAGAGCAGTCTGATGTGCTCAAAGATATACAGAGTCAGCATGAGGCACTTAGTGAGCAGTTTACAGCGCAAGAGGAGGCCCTAAAGGCATCTGAAGCACAGAATCAGCTTTTAACTGAGCAAGCTGAACAGTTACAACAGCAGCTTGATAGTGTCAGTGATCAGCAGAGTTCAACGCAGCAAGAGGATCGTCAGAAGCTGGAAGCAGCCGCTGCACAGCTGGGTGAACTTCAGCAGCAATTGGAAGAGATAGAGAGACAGCGTGATGAGTTACAACAACAATTAGAGAGTGAAGCAAAGACACACGAAGAACAGCTATCGCAGTTAATATCTTCTCAGCAAGAACAAGAGCAGTATCAACAGGAATTGACGGATCAGTTAAGCCAGTTACAAAAATCCTATGATGAACTGAATCAACAGTCATCAACTGTATCAGCAGCGAATCATGATACAGAAGATAAGCTTCAGCAACAGCAAGCAGAGAATGAATCACTTCAGGCTGAACTTACTGCTCTACAAGAGACACTTGATAAAGATACCCAACAGCATGATGAGCAAGTTCAGGAACTACAAACAGAAAATGAAAGCTTGAATCAAACTATTGCACAGCTGAAAGAAGAGCTTTCTGAACAACAGGATAAACTCCCCGATGCTTCACAGGATGAGTTAAAGCAGCAGTTGGAGCAGTTGCAGATGAGTCTTTCTGTTTCCAATGAAGAGATCTCACAGCTCAAACAAGAGCTGACAGAGAAGCAGGGGCAAGAAGAGGTATATAAGCAGCTCGAGAGTGATACTGCCTCCATGCAGCAAAAGATGAATGAGTGGGAAAAAGAGCTAGGTGTTTTAAGAGGGGATAAGCAGCACCTGGAAGAGTCCATTCAGAATGTTCATCAGGAGAATGTCCACCTTAAACAACTACTGGCAGAAGAGGAGCATAAGTATCGTGAAATCCAGCAAGAAGTTAAAGAGGCAAGATCGGCTTTGGCAAGTGCCCAAAAGGGAATGGAGCTGAGCAAGGAAGAGAGTGATAAGCTTCGAGCCAAATATAAATCTCATCATGATGAGGGGATCAGCTGGGGAAGAGTTTTCCTGGCATTTCTCTTACTTGTTGCGTTGGTGGGAGGTGGTGTCGCCTATTATCTACAAATTGATTTAGTGGCGTTGATTGGGCCTTACTATCATCAAGCTAAAGGATTCATTATGGATCTTATCGGTCAGGCGATGTAGCCGACCAGATCTCCAAACCCCCAAATAAAGGTGCCTGCAATTAACATATAAAGGCCATACTTTTCATCTCGCCATTGCAGCTCATGGTACTCTTTGATTAAGTGATTTTTGTCACCCTTAGCCCAGTCACGCAAAGATTGATGCGCATGCCGTTGTAGATGTTTCAACTGTTGAATGTGTTCAATAATTTGTCTAGAGGTAAGGATAATTCCGTTAATCACAAGTAATGACCCACTTCGGGAAAACCACTGCCAGTCATTACTCTCCAGGCTGATGATTGCGCCCACGATTAATGTCAGAATAGCAATAATATAGGCATTAAGTGTTACCTGTTTGCCGTGCTTCATAGAGCGCCTCATCAATTGGCATAACTCTATTCTAGTCAAAGCTGGCTGAAGTGCTAATGTTCTGTTTTTTGCTTGATTAAGGGGCTATGTGTAGAGATTCCATAGGCCAATTATGCTGATAACAGCCAGTACGCCACCCACAACACGCTTAAAATGTTGGTCATTACGTAGGATTGCATCATGTAGCTTGAGGCCAATAACATGACCGATAGCAGCGGCGGGAAGTAGTGCCAAGGCGCTCTCCCAATGGAGGGTTACTCCCAGAACTGCAAAGGTGCTCATTTTGATACTAACCAAAGTGAACCATAATACGAAGAGAGTGTTGCGCAACTGCTCAAAAGCGACATTTCGCATGAATACCGCCACCATCAATGGCGCACCGGTTAATGAGGTACCTGCCACATATCCTCCTAGACTAAGGAGTAGCTTGTCACTCCAGCTACGATTACTTCGGATTGAGATGTTTAATAGCCATAGCAATGCATAAAACAAAGCAATGCTATAAATAAAGATAACTAGCCATTCATTAGGCAATGTGATCAACCCAAAAACACCAATCAATGCGGCGGGGATAATCCACATTCCCGACTCTTTCAGGTAGTGCCAATCAACATTGTTGATACGAGTTCGCAGGGTTAAGGCAGAAAAAAATAGTAGATGAAAGCCAATGACGGGTAGCCAGAACAGTGGTTGATCATTGATCAATAACATCAAGGGTAGGCCAAGCGCTGCCCCGCCAAAGCCCAATCCAGAACGGACAAACCCTGTCCAGACAAAGAGCAGGGCGATGAATATGAGTTGAATGGAGCTGAATTCCAGTAGGTATAGGCTCATGCGGTTAGTCACTTTTTCGAGTTGCTGAAATTATAACCTGCTACCCATAGACTGCAGAGAGATCCCTCTAAATAAAAATGAGATAGTTTGTAGTATCGCTATCTGGTTTGGAATATGCATAGATTATTCTGTCTGTAGCCAAATAGGGGATGCTGCAATGCAAAGTCACCCTGGAAGCAAGATCGGCGATGACCGTAAAAGCTTGTTTACATTAATAATTGGCACAGGAAGTGACGAGCTTGTCAGCTTGGTAATGAATTCTCAGGATGGACCAAACGCGTCTGATCATTGTGACAAAAATGGTCTTCAAGAGGGTAGTGACCCTTGCTAGGCTTTTTGTTGTGAAACCGTCAATGGGCTAGACCTGATACCTTTTAAACAGGGGTATCGGGTCGGTGCTACGCTAGTGTGCTATCTCATTTGTTTGATAGCATCCATATCTATTTGGGCTGGTGAATTACCCTCGCCAGTACTTTCCTTTTTATCACCTTATTTTTAAGCCAACAACGGCGAGAATGGAACGTCAACAGATCCTAGGGACTGTAGTAGGATATAGGGAACCTCTGAAGAAAACGCCTGGGGAGAATTATGAAACAAGGCAAGGTCGACATTATCAATAGGGAAGTGGCCTACCAAGGCTTCTTTAAGATAGAGAAATTCCGTCTGCGTCATCAGTTGTTTCAAGGTGGTATGAGCGATGAGATGAGCCGTGAGCTGTTTGAGCGGGGACATGCCGTGGCGGTATTGCCTTATGATCCCTGTCGAGATGAAGTGGTACTCCTTGAACAATTTCGAATCGGTGCCCTGCAGGATAGCAATGGACCTTGGCTGACGGAGATGGTGGCGGGGATTATCGACCCAGGCGAAACACCTCAGGAGGTGGCTCGTCGAGAGGCGATGGAGGAGGCTGGCTGCGAACTGCTAAAACTGATTCCCATCATGAATTACTATGTGAGTCCAGGTGGCACCAGTGAGACGATTGAGCTGTATTGTGGGGTCGTGGATACCAGTCAGATAGAGGAGGGGATCTATGGTCTGGATCATGAGCATGAAGATATCCGCGTATTTAAGGTGAGTTTTGATCAGGCGGTGGCTTGGTTGGAATCAGGGCGCATTAACTCTGCCGCTCCCATTATTGCGATTCAATGGTTGATGATGAATCGTGGTACCCTACGTGATGAAGTGACTTAAATGAAGATGTGATGCGTATTCCCAATTATCAAGATGGTGCTATCGTCAACCTAATGAGTTCAATCCGCCAGGGGCGAGGTGGCAAACCAGGTCTCTATGGTGAGTTGAGTGCCTTATCTGCTCATGAGATCCGTAGTGCAACGAACGTAGTATTGCTGGTGCTGGATGGACTGGGTTATGACTATCTTACTACTCAAGGGGCAGGAAGCTGTCTGCATCAACAACTCTACTGTGGGATGGATGCTGTTGCGCCTCCTACCACCGCAGCTTCGATTACCACTTTTTTGACTGGCGTTGCACCACAGCAGCATGGATTGACGGGTTGGTTTACCTGGCTGCGTGAGGTGGGGAGTGTGGTGACCGTGCTGCCCTATGCGGTTAGAGGGAACCGTAGTGAACTACAGGCGAATGGGGTATATCCTGACGCCCTTTTTAAACACAGTTCAATCTTTGATCAGATGGATGTGGATTGTTATTCGCTGATGCCTGATTGGCTCAGTGAGTCGGCATTTAACAACTCCCTATTGGGTAAGGCTGAGTTGGTACTGCATCGTGGCCTCAGTGACTACTACGGTAAAATTGCGGAAGTGGTAAAGCGGGATCAGCAGGCCAAATATCTTTACGCCTACTGGCCTCAGTTTGATGGTTTGGCTCACCAGCATGGTGTGGCAAGCAAGCAGTTGGCGGATCACTTTACCAAACTGGATCAGGGATATGCCAAGTTACAGCAGGAACTGGCAGGCACGGATACACTGTTATTGGTAACGGCGGATCACGGTTTCATTGATACTCAGCGCCGAACCCGCCTGTTGATTAACGATTTCCCCGAGATTCTTGACTGTTTGCAGATTCCTCTTTGCGGTGAACCTCGCCTCGTTTACTGTTATGTGCAGTTCCATAAGCGTCAACAATTCATCGAGCTGGTTCAGCAGCACTTGGGGCATGCCGTGACACTGCATCATGGTGCAGACTTGATACAGCAGGGGCTATATGGGCAGGGGGAGCCTCATCCTGAACTGGTGAGCCGGGTAGGGGAGTTCGTATTAGAGATGAGAGAAAATTACACGCTCACTCAACGCCTGCCCGGTGAGACGGAATTTTATATGATTGGCCAGCATGGTGGTTTAAGCGAGGCTGAGATGCGAGTGCCGCTAGTGATCGCTCACTGTTAAGCAAATGGTGCTAAGGGCCGTAGAGGCTCTCTTCATCCCCGGCTTGTTGTCGCTGACGTAGCTCTTCTTTCGAGATGATAGTGCAGCTCTCGTGCAGCTCACTATAGAGAACAAAAGCCTCTCCCGCCTTGATCTGGCGAAGGACCTGCTCTACTTTATTTTCAAGCACAATTTCTGTTTCACCGTAATCGGTGCCATCCCGGCTGACAAATTCTTCAACCAGATTGTGCAGGGTATCAGGTGATAATTCTTGATAGGGAATAATCATAATGGGATTTTACCTCATATCTTCTATTCGATAGCATAGCGCATCATGAAACCGCAAAAAAATGAAATTATTCCTGGCGATCCATCGCTACGTTATCCCTGGATAATGGGTATTGCTATCTATCTACTGCTGTTTATTTGGTTTGAGCCACTGTTGGATCAAACCCTCAAAATGGTGGTATTCGAGCCCACTCCCCAGGGACTGACTAACTTAAACCAACAGAAAGTACTATTAGCCGGTTGGGGTTATACACTGCTACGCTCCTTGCCTCTGCTATTGTTTTTATGGCTGGGTTGGCAGATCGCTATGGCAAAGCGTATTCCCCCACCTGGGGTAAAACTGCCTTTTGCCGTGCCCCTGATAAAGGGACAAAAGGCACAGATGATTGGTATGGGGATGATCGCCTTGTCACTGCTCTCCCTGCTGCGGGAGGTGGGAATGCTGGCGTTGATATTGCTGGCATAACAAAAGCGGTGCAGAAAAACTGCACCACATTATTTTCGCTTATTACTTACTTTTGGACTGAGTGGCAACGCATACAGTTATTGGTGGGGGGGAAGGCAACTTTGCCATGACACACTCCACATTTGGTGCCTGTCAGGATTTGCGACATGGTGATCTCGGTTGCGCCACTGGTCTTCTCAAACATGCCATTATGGCAGCCCTCACAGGACATCTGTTCTGTATGCTTGGCGTGAGAGAAGAGGACATGGGGCATGTTACCGGTATTGGTACGAATTACATCCAGATCCAGGGTCTCTTTGGTTTCTGTACCCAGACGATTAGCTCGGGCAGGTAGCATGCCCATCTCCAGTGTTTTAACCCAATCTACATTACCGACAGTGTCTCGGGGAAAATCTTTCATTGCGGTGATCGGGTGCTGGAAAACATTGATCGCATCATTTTCAGGGTCGTGGATACCATCTTCAGCAAAGGGTACCTCGGCACCATTAATCTGATAGGTTTTGACCTCTGCCTGGATATTGAGGCTTAACAGCAGCCCCATAACGATGAGTACGCCATAGCGGCAAAATTTTAGTGGTGAGTAACCTTTCTTATCGCTATAAATCATTATCGCCCTAACATAATCAAGAAATTCTGTGTCGTTCTATCTTAACGGATGAATGAATAGATACAAGAGCTTCCGGCAGATTGTTGACCAGGAATTGTATTCCTTCATTTCTCTGTCGTATTAACCAGGGCGACCATCAATACGGGCTTTCATAAGGATAGGGGCATAAACCCAGGTGAAGATAATGAATGCCGCTAGCCAGAGTGTGCCAGCAATACCCAGTGGCCAATGGTTTTCCCATGGCAATAGCGGGCCGAAGATACGTATCAGCGCGGCCAGGTTAACCAGAGCGAAAGCGTAAGCCATGGAGCGGTGGGTTAGTTGCATCATGCGGCCACTGTGGCCGATAGCCACCCGTGCCATCATTCCCAGACTCAGTACGCCCAATGCGCCAATGTAGTAGGCATGAACCGCTGAGCTCAGGGGAAATAGTCCTAACGTAGCCAGGGCATGCAGACCAAAGCCTAATACCAGCCAGAGGTAGCCTAGCCAAAGTACCCAGATTAGGGGCTCGCGCCACAACTGGTGGGTATACCAGCCAGAGAGGCGAATCCCGTGGATGATGGTAGCAAACAGTGCTGTCATCCAGATCGTCTCAGGCAGCAGCAGTATGCTGCCCATCAACAAGAGTAGAGAGATTGGACTGAGTTGTTCAATCCATTTCCAGCTACGGCGTTCAAAGCCCTGGGTCGCTCGCTCAATAAAGAAAGGGATGACTCGGCCAGCCATAATAATCAATATCCAAAGCATCAATAGGGGGGCAAGTTGTTCTGTTGGATAGCGGATGCCTTCAGTGATGCCATTTAGCTCGAGGTGGATCGCAAGATTGGCAGCGGCGATCAGCAACAGGATTACAGCAAAAAATTGATTGTGAAGTTGTCGGGCTCGCCAGGTAGGGATAAAAATAGCGATTGCCAGGATAGGTGCGAAGAGAATATCCAATGTTGCGATGACATAGCCTGGCAATGGTGTCAGAGGGGCAATGCGCGCTGCCAGCCATAAAGCGACGAGTAAGGCCAGTGGTAAACCGCTGGGGGTGGGAAGGTTGGTCCAGTTTTTGACTGCGGTCAGCAGAAAGCCAGCGATTACCGCCATCGTGTAGCCAAACAGCATCTCGTGGCGATGCCAACTGATGCTGTCTTGATAATAGGGGGAGATAATTTCTCCCTGCCATAACAGGCCTAGCCAGAATGGAAAAAACAGGATGACAAATAATCCTGCTGCCAGAAAGAAGGGGCGAAAGCCCAGGGCAAAAGGGGTATAGCCGGTGACGGGTTGTTGCGGGAAGTCAATTTGCATGATTGCGGACCTGATAATTTATTACTGATCACTATAGCAGCCGGCGCGAGCTTTACACTTGATATAGATCAAATGGTTGACACACCATCAATCCACAGGCAGACTCAAAGACATGATGAATACTCACTTCAAACACATTGTTGCGATGCACCATTGGCTATTGGTATGCCGAGGGGCATTCAATGCTGCGTGTTTGGATGAGGGTGAGAGTAGTTAGTACTCCATAAAACAGAACCCGATTTTTAAAGGCCGCAGCCTCTCCCAGAGACTGCGGCCTTTTTGTTTTCTTAGACCTGAAAATTAGGAGATTTATGATGAAAATCTGTATCCATCGCCACGCCATGCTACGCCACACTGTTTTCACTGTTTGGAACAGCACTCAGTTGATTAACGCCATACAAGAGAATTTACCGGGAGGAGATAGCAATGGCTCAGGCACCTGATAATCAAGCATACTATGCATCAACTGCTGTCGTGGATTGGCAGCAGGCTGACGTCTTTGGTTTGGCGCAGCAGCTTGCCATGGAGGTTACGACAGCAGAGCAGCTGGCTCAGCGCTGCCAGCAGTGGGTAAAAGAGAATATCGAATTGAGTATACCGGATGAGATGCATCCGGTGAGTTGCAGTGCTAGCGATGTGTTGCAACAGCGGCAGGGAAGTAGTTTTTCTCGAAGCCACTTGTTAGCCGCCTTATTGAGGGCAAACGGTCTAGCTGCCGCTTTTGGTTACCAGCGGATTAAAGATGATAAAGGGGATTTACGTCTGGAAGGTTACAGCGCTGTTTGGTTAAGAGAGGTAGGCTGGTACCCGCTTAGTACGGACTTGCCACCTCAGGAGCCATTGGATTTAAGCGCAGGTGAGTTTCACTACCGACTGAATTGTCACACACCGGTGCCAGAAGTGGTTAGAGTGTTACAGCAGGCTGGAAGTTGGAAAGCGGCGAGAGAGATCATGCCAATTGCTATTACCATGGGCTAGGACTGTGAATAAGGCTTAGTTTAAAAAGGGCCATCCGTTTTTTCGGATGGCCCTTGTTTTATTGGTAGCTTGAAAAACCACGTCCTCTGGACGTGGTCATCGCCTGATAGGCTTTGCCTGTCAGAGCGAGATCTACTCATGCAAAATGTTTCCTGAGTTGTCCCCACAACTATAAGGAAGC
>JBNKQQ010000021.1:0-3178 GCA_050295955.1 Thiohalomonadales bacterium | reverse complement strand
AAAATCGCGTTTAGGACCTGTATGTTAGATAACTTAACGTTACCTCGTTGTAATGGAAGAAGTTTTTCTATCTTCTTGAATTCGGTGCGTGTAATTTCCATTCACCAATCTTATCAAAATTAGTGTTAACAGGCCCTAGTTGCTATTGATGGGGTAAGTCTCGACCGAATAAGGTGAGAGAGTGATCGGGTGTGGTTTCAATGAGCTGTTCAGCCAATTTCATTTCACTGGCTTTATAACTAGACAATGCACTATTAACCAATAAATGGCTGGTCGACTGCCATTTGGTAGGCCATGCGTACTTGTGGAAATGCGGTCTCTTCGTGCTGGCTCGAGGGGCTTTCAAAGACATAGTGATTTTCCTCTGAATCCGGTGTACGCCACACGATACCGTCGACGCCAAGTAATATTAATCCACACCATTGAGGATGATTGGCGTTGATGCCAATAGCGCTTGCTTTGCAAAAATACGGACTTTACCGCATCAGCTCCTAAGCGTTGATGAGCTTGCACCACGGCACTGGGGGCGATCAGCGGTTGTGGATTGGGAGGGCGTAGATCCAGTTTGGTGGTAATATCCTAAACCGATTCTTGGCGAAAGAAAGTTATCCCAATGACACGCCAAAGTACCATATCAAGGGGGGGGCGACGTTTTCTTACGGTAGCGACCCCGCCACCTCTAATGCGCTATCGATCAATTGGGAGGGCAATGATCCAAGTGCTTGGAGTAGACTGGGAGAGAAAGGTGCTTGTGAGGTTGGGGGCTTAATTGAGTTGCATAAAAAAATCCGATGATCATCGATCAGCGGATTTTCTCAGGCTTTAGCCCTTTTTTTAGCTGGATAAGTTTGCTTTCTTTATCTCTTCTATTTTGATTTTCCATTCCGCGGGCCCACTTTGGTGAATGGAGTTGCCTCGGCAGTCAACTGCAACGGTGACGGGCATATCCTTCACTTCAAATTCATAGATTGCTTCCATGCCTAGTTCAGGAAAGGCAACTATGCGTGAGGCGCGAATCGCTTTGGAGATGAGGTAGGCTGCGCCGCCAGTGGCAATGAGGTAGACCGAACCATGTTGTTTAATCGACTCGATGGTTTTAGCGCCTCGCTCTGCTTTGCCAATCATGCCGATGATACCGGTTTTATCCAGCATCATTTCAGTAAATTTATCCATGCGGGTGGCGGTAGTGGGCCCGGCAGGGCCTACCGCTTCGCCTTCGACTGCATCAACAGGTCCAACATAGTAGATAAATCGATTAGTGAAATCGACTTCTTCTGGAAGCCCTTGGTCACTGGCAAGGAGTTCGGCGATGCGCTTGTGTGCGGCATCACGGCCAGTGAGGATTTTCCCTGACAGTAATAGTGTGTCCCCCGGAGACCATTGTTGAGTTTCGGTTGGTGTAAGTGATTCCAGGTCAATGCGTTTGGCATTTTTGGAGGATTGATTTTCTATCTTTGGCCATGCTTCCAGTGAGGGGGGGGGGAGTTCTGCGGGGCCGCTGCCATCAAGGGTGAAGTGAATGTGTCGTGTTGCTGCGCAGTTGGGGATTATTGCGACAGGGAGCGAAGCTGCATGGCAAGGGTAGTCGAGAATTTTGACATCGAGAACCGTGGTGAGGCCCCCCAGCCCTTGTGCGCCGATGCCAAGTGCGTTGATTTTCTCGTAAAGTTCCAGGCGAAGCTCTTCAAGGCGATTGCTGCTTCCGCGATTTTTTAATTCATGGATGTTAATAGGGGACATCAATGACTCTTTCGCTAGCAGCATAGCTTTTTCTGGTGTACCCCCGATGCCAATGCCCAAAATGCCTGGCGGGCACCAACCTGCGCCTAGAGTGGGGATGGTATTAAGAATCCACTCAACTAAGTTGTCGCTGGGGTTTAGGACGGTGAAGCGGGCCTTGTTTTCAGATCCGCCACCTTTGGCAGCGCAGGTGATGTTGAGTTTGTCGCCAGCAACTATCTCGTAATGAATGACTGCGGGGGTGTTATCTCGAGTATTTTTGCGTTCTCCAGCCGGGTCGCTGAGAATTGAGGCTCTTAATGGATTGTCCGGGTGGGTATAGGCTAGGCGGACGCCTTCGTTAATGAGTTCATCAAGTGGGCGGTCACCGCTGAGGCGAACATCCATCCCGAGTTTAACAAATACCACAGCGCTACCAGTATCCTGGCAGATAGGGCGCTTACCTTCTGCGCACATCCGAGAATTCAGCAAAATTTGACCAATGGCATCCTTGGCTGCAGGAGAGGCTTCATTAATATATGCATCATGAAGAGCATCGATAAAATCTCGCGGGTGGTAATAAGAGATATGCTGGAAGGCATCTGCAACACTCTGGATGATATCTTCGTTGGAAATATGACTCATTTGTAAAATTTCCCTGGTTTTTTTGAAAATTTCTGGTATTGTTGCGCCACTCCTTTGCTGGAGGTGCTGGAAAACAGCATTGTGACTCACCAAGGTGATGCAAGTGAAGGAAAAATTTAGCGTATTTAGTGTTGACATGTGGAATCATCTCCATCAGAATACGCGCCTACTTGGAGGGGTTCCCGAGCGGCCAAAGGGGGCAGACTGTAAATCTGCTGGCTCAGCCTTCGAAGGTTCGAATCCTTCCCCCTCCACCATATTTTTCTAGAGTGGTAAAAAAGAAAGATAATCGCGGGTGTAGTTCAATGGTAGAACTCCAGCCTTCCAAGCTGGTCACGTGGGTTCGATTCCCATCACCCGCTCCAATTTTTTTAAAGTACGGCTCTGGTATAAAGAAGTATAGGCCCATATAGCTCAGTCGGTAGAGCGCATCCTTGGTAAGGATGAGGTCACCGGTTCAATTCCGGTTATGGGCTCCAGTTTGTTTTTTATTAATTTTTTGTATCCAATGATCAACTGAGGGGATCTGCAGATGTCCAAGGAAAAATTTGAACGCACCAAGCCGCACGTTAACGTAGGTACTATTGGCCACGTTGACCACGGTAAAACAACTCTGACTGCGGCCATTACTAAGTGTATGGCTGAGAAGCACGGTGGTGAGGCGAAGGCTTACGACCAGATTGATGGTGCGCCAGAAGAGCGTGCGCGTGGTATCACTATCGCAACTGCTCACGTAGAGTATGAGTCTGACATTCGTCACTATGCTCACGTAGACTGCCCTGGACACGCTGACTATGTTAAGAACATGATCACT
>JBNKQQ010000020.1:0-1927 GCA_050295955.1 Thiohalomonadales bacterium | reverse complement strand
GCACAAGCAGGACTATCCTGCAATATATGGACATTCATACAGTACAAGGAGTACGCCATGGCCAAGCCCCGCAGCCAACAAATCTGTCTAGAAGCAACACCTTACTATCACATCACCTCCCGCTGCGTTCGTCGTGCTTTCCTTTGTGGCTTGGATAAGCTAACCGGAGAAAGCTATGAACACCGCCGGGAGTGGGTTGCCAATCGATTGGCGGAGCTAGCAGAGATTTTTTGTATCGATATCGCGGCATACGCCATCATGAGCAATCACTATCATTTAGTTTTACATATCAACCAACAGGCAGCATTGCACCTTAGCAACAACGACGTAATTTCCCGCTGGAAGAGCGTTGCCAAGCTTCCTCTTGTTGTACAGCGGCATCAAAAAGGTGAGCCACTTTCTGAGCCAGAAAAATGCTTGGTTGACCGCTTCGTTCGACAATGGCGAAACCGGCTCTACGATATCAGCTGGTTTATGCGTTTTCTCAATGAATCTTTAGCCAGAATGGCCAATGAAGAGGATGGGTGTACCGGTAGATTTTGGGAGGGTCGCTATAAATCCCAAGCTTTACTAGATGAGGCTGCTCTTCTCACCTGCATGACCTATGTGGATCTCAATCCTATTCGTGCCGAAATGGCAGAGACCCCAGAAGCATCTGATTACACCGCCATTCAATCCCGTATCAAAGCGCAACAAACTCACCAGAAACAATGCCATCCTATAAAGCTACAGACGTTTCTTGGTAATGAGCGACAAGACCAAACAGAAGGAATCCCCTTTACCTTCCACGATTACCTGCAATTGGTGGAGACTACAGGCAAAGCAATTGTTGAAGGCAAGAGAGGCTTTATTCCACATCATGTTACTCCCATCCTACAGCGCCTAGGCATTGAATCTGACAACTGGCTCGATAATATCACCCAATTTGAAAAGCGCTTTAACCTTGCTGTGGGCACTATTGAAAAACTACAAGCTGTTGCAACTCAACTCAAACAGAAATGGCTGAAAGGTAGCAGTGCTGCTAGGCAGCTCTATAAACTTCAGACAAGCTAACCTCTCACCAGCAAAGATAAGTTAATTTTTACGCAAATCCGAGCTCTCGGAGAACTCCCTACGTCGTTTAATAAGTTAAATAAGTAAAACCGACACTCATTAATGACTTCTAGCCTCGATAAATACGGCACCATGATGGGTAAGTGGAAAATCCATCCAACTTAAAGCCTTAATAAGGCCAATCCATCGAATAAAATAATCATTTCTAGATGATGGGTGGCCTGTTATTTCATGTTATTTCATCCATCGAATAAAATAACCATTTCTAGATGATGGCTGGCCTAGTATTTTGCTCGAAAACTCCAGGGATACAGCAAGCGTTATCTAACGACTTTCTAAAATCTCAAGGGCTATACACACTACGTGATGGATGGATTGCGCTTCATCATGCTAAATGAAACGCCCTGTGCGGAGCCGCATGCAGGGTGTTGTGGGGGCTGGAGGTTAGAGACCTCCGGCTACCCGATTAGAGTTTTTCAACTAAATACCTTTGTTGCAACGAGCGTAATCGCTGCTCCTATTGATGCAGATGCTATAGCTAGTAAAAGGTCATCTTTTTTTCTCTGGAAAAAACTGCCTTCATTACGGCTTCTTTTGATGTGTATAATGGAGTATTTTTTAAAATATGAATAAAAAGACCACCACCAGAATATTGTTAAAGCGAGCATTGAGACAACTAAGCTTATAGAGTAAACGGTTATTTCATGTTTGTTAGGGCCTGTTAACACTAATTTTGATAAGATTGGTGAATGGAAATTACACGCACCGAATTCAAGAAGATAGAAAAACTTCTTCCATTACAACGAGGTAACGTTAAGTTATCTAACATACAGGTCCTAAACGCGATTTTGTATGTCGCCGAGCACGGTTGCAA
>JBNKQQ010000019.1:0-90316 GCA_050295955.1 Thiohalomonadales bacterium | reverse complement strand
GCGTGGCGTACTGGCCGAGTCATGCGCTCAGCAGTTGCGAGATTTTTTCAAACGTCGGCGTGCCGAAATCAAGATGCAACGAGACGCTGGCCGCTAGTGGCGGTAATCCTATCAATTTATTGTCCCTTTTATCTCGATTTTAATCTGTTTGGTTACTACTTTATATAGAGCTGGAGTGACCCATGACGGCTTCACATATTGATACTGATGAGTGATCAACAGGTTACCGGGTCTATCAACGATCGGCCAGCAGATAGTGTTTACAGCAACCCAAAGTAAGACCTCTTTGTTCGGGATCCAGGTACGTGGGATACCCTGTAGGCTGGCAGGTAAGCGCGAAAATATTTCGGTGATTTGCTGCATGAAGCGGGCTATTTGGTAGTAATTCCAAGTGTTCGCTGGGCCTAGACTGCGTGAATAATTCCGTTAAGATTAAAAACCCTTAAGGATTACTGGTATTACGACGATAGATTAGTATATTATGATATTTTGTAGTATGAGATGTCCTTTCAGCCGGAGCGTTACTGCCCTTTGTGGGACTTTCTGCTTTAGCCTCCATCGTCGGGGCATGTGCAGATGGGTTTGTTGAACATGTTGCTGATGGCAGTGACTATGCTGCTTGATACGATTGCAATATGATTCGTCCCACCTTGATAGGAGATATTGGGGAAGGGGCTTGATAGATGTAAAAAATGTGATAACGAAGTGCCTTTTGGGGCATCGTTATATGTATGTTTTATGATGCCGATAAAAATGGATTCTTAACAATATATGGAGGAAGTGGTGGCAATAAATGTATAAGGAATAACCTTATTTTTACCAGCAAATACAGGCTTGTGGCTCTGAAAGAGATCGGCAAACTGCTGTTTGCTATACAGGTTCTCCTTGTGATGACGTTGTTTCCGCATTTGGCCGCTGCCTCACCATTACAGCAAGCCGATGTCGGTTATGGTCACACCTTACTGTTGCGGGATGATGGCTCGTTGCGTGCCTGGGGCGAGAATGGGCAGGGCCAGCTGGGGGATGGTACTACCGAGAGCAGTAAATTCCCTGTAACGATTTCCGATCTTAGCAATGTGATTTCAGTGGCTGCCGGTCACGTACACTCTGTTGCACTACGTAGCGATGGCACCGTTTGGGTTTGGGGGGACAACTCCCGCGGTCAGCTCGCCCAACCTGATAGCGTGGTATCCTCAAGTTATCCAATTCAAGTCGAAGCGCTGAGCAATGTGGTTGCCATTGTTGCTGGCTATTACCATACCCTTGCCCTGACTGCCGGGGGCCGTGTTTGGGCCTGGGGCGGCAATGACGCTGGGCAGCTAGGGGATGGATCTCGCGACGACAGATACACGCCTGCACAAGTCATTCTTCCCATGCCTACCTCAGAGATCGCAGTAGGCGGTAGTCACTCCTATGCACTTTTGGTCGACGGTAGTGCGTGGACCTGGGGTGCCAATCTTCATTTCTCCCTTAGCTATGGCCCCATCGTTGTTACCCCCAAGCCTATCAGCGCTTGGGATCATAAATTTGCCAAGAGTGCGCAGACCATCGAGATACCGGGTTACGGTGGTGGGGCGGTTGCTATCAGTGGGCTGGAGAACCTGTTGGTGATTCAGGATGATGGCACAATTTTGAGCTCTGCCAAGCTAGATGGGAGTGGGGCAAATAGTCAGTCGAAGGCAGGTCTTACCGAGGTGCTTTGGTCAGGGGCGTTGAGTGTGGAGATCCTGCCTGCCGAGGCGGTGCGCAGTGGTGTGCAGTGGCGTCTGTCGGGTGGCGATTGGCAGACGTCCGGTAGTGTGATCGCTGGCCTGCCGGAGGGTAACTACACTATCGAGTATAGAGACTCCTATAAATGGAATGCCCCGCCCAGCGAGGATATCTCGATTGTCGAGGGGCGCATGAGCTCAATTACCACGGTCTCACAGCGTAAGCTGGGTAGCCTTAGCGTGAGCCTGGTACCTGCTGAGGCGGTGGCGGCTGGGGTTCAATGGCGCCTGCGTGGTGGTGACTGGCTGGACAGCGGCGTAACTATTAATGACCTGCCGGTTGATAACTACGTGGTGGAGTTTTCCAAGGTTGTGGGATGGGAGCAGCCCGAGCCTCAGGCCGTTGCTCTGAAAGAGCATGGCGCTGTCGTGGATGTGAGCTTCGGGATCAAATATGCCAATCTTCAGGTGAATATTGAGCCGGCCGAGGCCGCTCAGATGGGGGCGAAGTGGCGCATCCTTGATGACTATTGGAATGCGAGTGGGGATGTGGTGAGTGATCTGCAGGTAGGAGAGTACGTGGTTGAGTTTGCCCAGATCCCTGGTTATGAGCCGCCACGACTGCAGCGGGTTGATGTGGGTGAGAAGGGGGCTGTCATCAGCGCTCAATACCGTAGCCTGGCGGGCAGTGTTGGTGTCAGTTTGTCACCTGCTGAGGTGCTTGGCATGGGAGCCACCTGGCGTATCGACGGTGGTCCATGGCAGCCGAGCGAGACAGTTATCAGTGGTGTGAGCGCAGGGACGCATAATATTGAATTTGCCACGGTGGAGGGCTGGTATACACCGCCCAGCCAGGTTGTCTGGGTTGATGACGGGCGTCTCAGTGTCGCGGCTGGCAATTATGCCATGATGACCGGTGATCTCACGGTCAATATCAATCCCGCCGATGCAATCGGCGAGGGCGCTATGTGGCGTCTGCAGGGCGGTGCATGGCAGCAGAGTGGCGATGTGCTTTACGAACTTCCCATTGGCAGCTATACCATTGAGTTTGCTGATGTATTGGGTTGGGATACTCCTGCAGCCATGCCAGTTGTGATGGGCGATCGTCTGAGTGAGATTAATGTTGAGTATAGTAAGGCGCTCTCCAGCGCCATTACGGTCAATATTCAGCCGGCGGCCGCTGTTTATGCGGGGGCGCAGTGGCGAATCTATGGCGATAGCTGGCAGCAGAGTGGCAGCCAGGTCTCTGCATTGTCGTCAGGCTTGTACACCATTGAGTTCAGCACCATTGCCAACTGGCAGTCTCCTGCGGTTTATACCGTCAATCTCGATCCTGATGAGTCCTACGTGCTAAATGTGGTCTACGATGTGGATAGCACATCCATTCCACAGCCGCTTGGTGATAACGGTCTTCTGGTGGGTGAGATGGAAGGGGCGCTGATGGTATTGGCTGATGGCGGTTATACGGGTGGTGAATTGCAGGCGGGCGAGAGCCAGGTGTACGCCTTTGAGGCGATGGCTGGACGCACCTATCTAATGCTGCTTGAGGGCGACTATCCCGGTTGTATCTCAATTTACTCGGCTGACGGTACAACCCTGCTGGCTAATAGTCATCTGACCGTGGGCAGTGGTTTTGGCCGAGTAGAGTGGCAGGCGCCAACCAGCGGTCAGTACTTTGCTAAGGTTGAATACTATGATCAGAGTGTAAGCGGTTATCACAATCTTGCCATTCTGCTTAAGGGTGTTAATGGTGACTTCAATAATGACGGCTATTCTGACATCTTGCTGCGAGATCCACAGAGCGGTGATATTGCGATGCGCTACATTGAAGGTAGCACGCTGATTGGTGATGGTATGCCACTGATTCAGCCTGGCTCACTTGATGAGTCGCGACTACTGGCGTTTGCTGACTTCAATGCTGATGGCAGCGCTGATCTGCTGTGGCAAAACGCTGAAGGCCTATTGAGTGTTTGGTTGATGGATGGCCTGGAGTTGAAAGCGGGCAGTGGTTTTACTACCCAAACGATGGCTGATATGGCCAATAAAGAGGTGGTGGCTGCCGCTGACTTCAATGGGGATGGTCGCGCCGATATTCTCTGGCGTGATACACGCTCCGGCCGTCTCACTGTATGGCTGATGTCGGGGCGTCAGGTGTTGAGTGCTAGTGGCGAGTTGAGCCAACAGCCTCGTATGAATAGTCCTTGGCAACTCGCCGGGGTCGGGGACTTCAACGGCGATAATAACGCTGACATCCTGTGGCGTAGTGAGGCAAATGGCTATACCACAGTGTGGTTCTTGGATGGCACTGAGGTGCTAAGCGACGAGAGTGCGCAGCATGGCAGTGGCATGACCAGCATTCAGGAGCCGCTGGACAGTGCTTGGCATATTCAGGCCGTTGATGACTTTAATGGTGATGGTTATGCCGATGTGCTGTGGCACGATGCCGAGAGTGAGATCATCCGCTTGTGGTATATGAAAGGTCGTGAGGCATATGCACCTCACCCCTATCTAAACCTGGGATACGGCTGGCAGTTTATGGGCTATGGTGACTATAACGGTGATGGTAAAACGGATCTGTTGATGCAGGATTCGTTGGATGAAAGTCTGCATATCATGTTGATGGGGGAGATGGACACTTTGCCAATGAGTGAGTTGCTGCAAGGCACTCCATCGGTAGGGCAAGGCTGGACTATTATTGCTAATTGATTTGTTGGTCGGGAGCCAAAGAGCCACTATGAGTAAGGCAGTATAACTAATGACAACAAGCTTACTATCGGCGAGTCAATCTGTAGGGGCGAGAGGGGTAAACTATGCTGCTGGGTAATCAAAGAACCTGCATTACCACGCTGTGGCTATTTATTTTACTCTGTCTGCTTAGTGGCACGGCAAATGCGGCCGTCTATAACGTTACCAAGACGGCGGATACCCAGGATGGCCTCTGTGATGCCGACTGTTCACTGCGTGAGGCGCTTACCGCTGCCACCAGCAGCAGTGATACGGTAAATGTGCCGGCTGGTATTTATATCCTGAGCCATGCCGATGGTGATTTTGATCTGAATACCGCAGGTACCTTGACCATTAACGGTGCGGGTATTGGCTCGACCATTATCGATGGCAATAACGCCAGCCGTATTTTCCAGATGGACTGGAACCAAAAGAACCTCATTCTCTCCGGAATGACCTTACGCAACGGTACCGATTCCGGTGATACCGCGGGTGGTGGTTGTATACGGATCCGCAATACCAACCTTACCCTGACCGATGTGGAGATGACATCGTGTACCGCCACCGCAACTAATGTGGGTGGTGCGCTCTATAAGAGTGACAATGCTGGTGCTTTTACCTTTAACGGCACGATCAAGTTTACCAACAACACCGCTGGTGGTGCCGGTGGTGCGGTTTTCACTCCGCTTAGCACTACATTCCCTTCGGGCTCGGTTTTGACGGGCAATACTGCTGTGGGCAATGGTGGTGCGGTCTATATTTCAGTCAATACCAACACGGTTACCGTCATCAACGCCACCATCTCCGGTAATACCTCGAACGGTGCTAACGGTGGCGGTGCCTTGTATAGTGCGGGATCTGTGAGTTCGGATGGCTCAACGTTTGACAACAATCATGCACCCGCCGGCCAGGGGGGGGCTATTTATGCTGCGCAAACCCTCACCCTGAGCAATGCCCACCAGTTTACCAATAACAGTGCCGCAGGTGTTGGCGGGGCGATTCGCGCCAATAACAGCCTGACAATCCCAGCGGGATCGATCTTAACCGGTAATAGCAGTGGCAACAATGGGGGCGCGGTCTATGTCGCATCGAATACACAGACCATTACCGCCATCGATTCGACTATATCTAATAATATCGCCGGTGGCACCGGTGGTGGCGGAGCACTCTATAGTGCGGGTTATATCATCTCCCACAACAGCATATTCGATAACAATCAGGCGGGCGGTTCCGGTGGTGCGCTCTATGCGAAAACCGTTACCCTGAATGCCGGTAGTGAAGTGACCAACAATACTGCGGCGGCAGCGGCCGGCGGCATATATTCTACGGCGGCTGCTACCCTGAGTATGACCGACTCAGTGGTTAGCGGAAATACTGCGAATGGTGGTGACGGTGGTGGTGTTTTGGCGCCGGGATATGGGGCGATCTATAATATTAGCGGTTCAGACATCTCCAATAATACGGCAACCGGCCAGGGTGGTGGGCTTTATGTCAAGGGTACGGCGAACCTGACGGATACGAGCATTATTGGCAATAGTGCCGGTGGTAACGGTGGTGGTGTGGCAGCACCGCTCGGTCTTTCTGTAACCTCATCAACCATCGCCAATAACAGTGGTGCGACCGGTGGTGGCTCCTTTACCAGCGGTGGTAGTGCAATATCCATTACCAACTCGACCTATTCGGGAAATAGCGCCACAGCCGATGGCGCGGCGATTGCCTTCACGGCTTATGGCAGTACCTGTTACATAAACTCATCCACTATCTATAACAACTCTACCACCAGTGCTACCGGTGGCGGAGTGTATTGTTCTTATATCAATACAACCCTATCCATCCTTGCCGGTAATACCGCAGCGGGTTCAGAGGTTAACTGTGACCTATGGCTTGGCAATACCTCTGGCGGCTATAACCTTGAAGGTGCTAGCAGCTGTGGCTTCATCAGTGAGGTGAATGGCGACCAGGTGAATACCGATCCCAAGCTTAAGGTGCTGGGCAATTATGGTGGCCCAACACAAACCCATGAGCCACAGTCAGACAGCCCAGCAATCGATGCGGGTGATAATACCCTGTGTGCTGCGGCGCCAATCAATAACCTCGATCAGCGTGGTGTCGCCCGCCCTATGGAGGGTGATGGCTTTGCTCCCAACACCTGTGATATCGGTGCAGTGGAATATAAGCTCTATCTGTTAAGAACGGCGGCGGCTGGTGGCGGTAGTGTCACTTCATCTCCCGGTACTGTCGACTGCTATAGTGGCAGCTGCTATCAAGCGTTCAGTGCGCTGCAAACAGTGACACTGACCGCAACCCCGCATTCAGGTTATCTCTTCAGTCAATGGAGTGGCGCTTGCAGTGGTTCGGGGACCTGCGTGGTGACCATGGATGGAGATAAGGATGTAGTGGCTGTGTTCACCCCAACCGGCAGTGCACAGACACTGTCCACTGCTGTTGTTGGCGCTGGTAAGCTCTCTACCAGCTACGGCGGTGTAGATTGTCCGGATCTGGTCTGCTCAGTTTCTTTGACACAGGGGACCGCCGTCACGGTGACGCCGACCGCAGGTCCTGGCTATGTCTTTGATAGCTGGAGTGGGGATTGCAGTGGCGCAGGCGCTTGTGATCTCACGTTGGATGTGGGCAAGTCGGTCACAGCGACCTTTACCATTGTGCAATATCCGCTGACTGTGAATGTCACGGGTAGTGGCAGCGTAACCTCTAATACCACCATCAACTGTCCAGGTATCTGTAGCGAAAATCTGGATTACAACACGGCTGTCACCTTGAATGCCGCGCCTGGGGTGGGCTATGAGTTCCTCGGCTGGAGTGGCGCATGTATTGGTCACGGTGCCTGTAATGTCACTATGGCCCAGGCTAAGAATGTCAGCGCGACATTTGTAAAGGCGCAATTCCCGCTAAATGTCATTATCTCTGGCGCGTCGGGTACGGTAACCGGCAATGTGGGTGACATAAACTGTACGGATACCAATTGTGCCGATGTCTACGATTCAGGTACCCAGGTGACATTGGTGGCAACACCTACTCCGGGGTATGGTTTTACCGGATGGACGGGTGACTGTAGTGGTCTGGGCTTCTGTGCCGTAACTCTGGATGTGGCTAAAACCGTCACCGCGAACTTTGCGATTGATACCTATGGACTGACTGTTACCAAAGGTGGTGGCGGAACGGGAACCGTTACCGCTCACGATAACAGTATTAATTGCGGTGCGACTTGCTCAGCACTTTATGACGCTAATCGTATCGTAACGCTCACTGCAACGCCTGATGTGGATAACCAATTTGATGGCTGGAGCGGCGCAGGGTGTAGTGGAACCTGGATATGCAATGTGACACTCGATCAAGCGCAGAACGTGACTGCAACCTTCTCGCCGCTGGTGGCGGGGGCCTGGCACGTTACCAAGTTCATCGATACCAAAGATGGTACCTGTAGCCCATCAGACTGCTCGTTGCGTGAGGCGATTGATGCCGCCAATGCCAATGTTGGGCCCGATACCATTATTCTGCCAGCAGGTACCTATTACATTACGTTAATCGAAGGCGCACCAGAAAATGCGAATGCCAGTGGTGACTTGGATATCACCGGCCCTACCACCTTTATCGGTGCCGGCTCTGCTGCAACCTTTATCGAGGCTAACAATAAGTGGCGTCACTTCCATGCATCCGTCTATAGTGGTGTAGATCTCACTATTACCGGTATCACCTTCATGAATGGTACTGAAACCGCAGACAACGGAGGTTGTCTATTTGCGCAAGCCGGTTCAGTGACGTTGACTGACACTGTCTTTACCAACTGTACTGGTGTGGCTGGTGGAGCGGTTTATAAGTCAGCTAATGCAGCGACCTTTACCATTGATAATAGTACCTTTACGCAAAACCATTCGACAGGTACCGGTGGCGCTATTTTCTCGGCTAGAGGTATTACCATTAATAACTCTACCTTCACCAATAACCGTACCGATGCCGGTGCCTTTGATGCTGGGGCTATCTACGTTGGGGGGGATTCGCAGCCATCAACGATTACCAACTCCACGCTATCCAATAACTTTGCCGGGGCGAGTGGGGGAGCGATTTATACCAACGGTTATCTCACTGCGAGCAACTCTACCTTCAACGCTAATACTGCGGAGACCGGTAATAGTGGTGCGATGTATATCAAATACGATGCGGATCTTTCATTCGTTACCATTGATGGTAATACCGCGGGAACACTGGGTGGTGTGTCTAATGTGAGAGCGTTTACGGCCCCATTGGATAACGCAACGATCACCAATAACAGTGCGGGAGCATATGGCGGTGTATTTAATGTTCGTGCTGAATCCAACGTGTTGAACATTACTAATAGCACCATTAACGGAAATACTGCGGCGACTTATGGCGGTGTGTTGTACACCAATGGTTTCGTTAATGTGACCGATTCCACCATCAGCAACAACACGGCAAATGGTGGCAACGGTGGTGCGATGTTTGTTAAGTATGACGTTAATCTAACGCGAGTCACCATGGAGGGTAATAGTGCCGTCGGCCATGGTGGTGCGATACATGCGCGATATTTCGCATCGATTGATGGTTCGCTGTTTAGAGATAACCATGCGATAGGGGTTAGCTCTATGGGTGGTGCGCTTAACATGAATGCATACAGCACCAGTCAGTGGACGGTGAGCAATTCAACCTTCGCCAATAACACTACAACGGGTTATGGTGGTGCTTATGCCGCGGGACAAACCAAGCTTGCAGTGAAGAATTCAACTTTCTCGGGCAATACTGCAGACCTTCGAGGTGGTGCGCTGTATGTTCGATTGGGTTGTGAAATTACCAATAGTACCCTCTATGGCAATAGCTCGGCTGATAGTGGAGGGGTTTACCGTATAGATGCTGGCTCGGTTTGTACTATTACCAACTCCATTTTTGCCAACAATACTAATGGCAGCTGCGGACCCGCAACAAGAGTTTACACTTCTGGCGGTAACAATATTGAAGATGACAATACCTGTGCATTCGGTGTTGCCGGAGATTTGCCGAATACCGATCCTCAGCTGTTGTCACTGGCAAATAACTATGGTGGCAATACTTACGTCCATGCCTTGCGGGCAACCAGTCCTGCTGTCGATGGAGGAAATGATGCAGCTTGTGCTGCCGCTCCCATCAATAATCTGGACCAACGCGGCGTGGTGCGGCCACAAGATGGTAATGGTGTCGTAGATGCCGATGGCAATGAGTGTGATATCGGCGCCGTTGAGTTTGAACCCTATCAGCTGAGTGCGGTAATTACCGGAATCGGTCGTATCACCTCCAATGTGGGTGGGCTGGATTGTCCTAATGATAAGTGTGCAGTGGTTTTCGGCATGAACGATGCCGTTACGCTGACTGCGCAGGATGTTCCGGGCTCCGGCTACCTGTTCGATAACTGGAGTGGCGCATGTAGTGGTACGGTCAATACCTGTGATCTGATTATGGATGCGGGTAAGGATGCAATTGCCAACTATCTCCCTAACCCTGTAACACATAATCTTGCGGTAACCGTTTCTGGCCCAGGTTCGGTCACCTCTTCTCCCGGTACTATCAATTGTAT
The DNA here is from genome assembly GCA_050295955.1 of Thiohalomonadales bacterium. Lineage (GTDB taxonomy): Bacteria > Pseudomonadota > Gammaproteobacteria > RBG-16-57-12 > RBG-16-57-12 > JAFLJP01. The sequence continues at coordinate 80,302 of JBNKQQ010000019.1, read as the reverse complement.
TGCGGCCACCTGTAATGAGCTGTTCCCGGAAGGCACCTGGGTAACCCTGACGCCAAATCCGGATGTGGGCTATGAACTATTGGCATGGACCGGAGCATGTAGCGGTAATGGCGTCTGTGTGGTGACCATGGATGGGGCGAAGAGTGTCAGTGGCACCTTTGCGCTGAAGCAGTTTAATGTCACCGTAGAGGTGAAAGGCTACGGTGATGTGGCTTCGATACCAGCAGGTATCACCTGTGGTGATCGCTCCACCTGTGTAGGTAGCTTTGCCAACGGCACCTCATTGACCTTGATCCCAGCAGCTCGTCCCGGTTTTATCTTCAGCGGTTGGAGTGATGATTGTGCTGTCGCCGGTACCGGCAACTGTGTACTGACGGTGGATAGCGATAAGAGCACCATTGCCAGCTTCCCGACCTATCGCACTGGTGGGGTGTTTATGAACTCAGAGCATGGCGGTAGGGATACCACTTATCCAGAACGCGCCTATTATCCTGCTGGTGATGGGGTAACCGGTGTCAGCCGTGCGCATATCGATCCAGCGTATAACAAGTATCCTCGCGGTGAATGTTACCACTGTCATGAGTTTGAGAATCCCAATCCAAATTTGGATTGGCCAATGACCTTTACGGTTTATAGCACCAAAGAAGAGAAGGTGGATTTCTGCGGTAACTGCCATACCGATGCCGATCCGGATGCCAATGGTGTGGATGGGGATACCCCCAATGACTTCAGCTTCAAGGGGCCGACAGCCTTTAAGAACTCCATGCACTATGTGCGTAATCTGTCATGGCCGGGTGGCCAATATGGTTCGGATTATCCCGCCATGCCTGCAGAAGGGGCGGGTGCCTGTATCAACTGCCACAGCCCGCACGCCCACAAGTACAGTAGTGACTATGCAAGCCTGCCAGCAGGGATCGACCCAAGCACCATTCCATTTCCCAAGCAGCTGGTGGAGTTGACCGATATTGTGAATGCGGATGTATTGTTGAATGATAATTTCCCTGTTGGCTGGCCAAATGTGAATGGTCGTGACCCTGATGATGCAGAGGATCTCTGCTATACCTGTCACGATGGTGATCCAGTGAAGAACAAGGATCTGACTTCCTACAACAGCTATATGAAGACCGCTGAGGCGCCGGAGTCCAATAATGCATCCAGTATCAAGGAGGCATTTGAGTTGTATTCACACCATCCGGTGAAGGATTCCGAGCAGCAGGTGATTGCCGATGCCAAGGGTAATTCGGTACCGTTCAAGGTAGAGTGCACCACCTGTCATAATCCTCACCTGGCGAGCGGTACCTGGGCTGATATTGCCAATGATGCCACTGCAACACCGCTGGTATTGCCGCGTATCTCTAACGACTGGCCACGCCCAGCAGTGGCCGGATATGTGAAGGGCGAGGCGTGGGGGGATGAACCAGAAGAGAAGGTGAATGCACTGCTATTACGTATGGCGCAGGAGAATGATCGCGCACGGGGTACCGGTGGTTGGGCATTCAACGTAGCCCGTGGCTATCCTCTGGAGACCCTGCGCTTTGCGAATCCCGGGAGTGCCGATGACTTCCCAACCGATAAGTCAGGTTTTGATCAGCCAGCGGTATACCAGCCGCCATATGGCGGTCTGGGACCAGAGCAGGGACTGCAGCCGGATGGTGATCAGCTACCGGACTTCCTGACCTTCTGCTTGGATTGTCATCAGAACAACCTTAAGCAGGGCCCCATCTATTGGGGGGCAAGATGGCCTGTTGTTCAGGATTGGAACTGGGAGCCACACGGATTTGACCCCGCTAACCTCTCCAATTTTGCCTGTGATGCGGGTTGTGTCGAGGGGAGTGCGCCGTGCTTGGATATCAAGAGCTCCTACCTGGATCCATCGGATCCTTGGTATAACAAGCCGGAAGGTCGTGGTTATCAGACCTGGAGTCTACCGCCATATCGTATGGAGGATCGTATTGCCGGTATCAACTATGTACTGGTCTGTACCGATTGCCACGAACCCCACGGTTCGGCCCGTCGTAACCTGTTGCGTGACCATATCAATGGCAACAACATTGGCCCAGGCGGTAGTGAGAACGTCTGTACCTCTTGTCACCGAGACTGGGGAGGTGTGATGGTTGGTTATCCCGGTGCGGATGCCTGTGGTAACGGTACCCCGGTTGGTTGTACCAATACCGCCTGTCACGGCAGCCTTTCAGTTCATCGAATCAGCTCTAATACCCAGGCACCATCGATTCTGCTGCGTGATCCTAACTATGTGGCCAACAGCTATGACAACGTCTTGGCATGTGCCGATAACGGCCCAGGATTGATCGGCCTGTGGGGGCCGAAGAATCCAGAGGAGAATGGTAGTGGGGTCGATGGTAGTAATAATGATGCGCACGTCATCTACACCCTTGGTACGGTATCCAGTGCCGAGATCATTGATACCCGTAACGGTGGTAATTTCCGTACCGCCCGTCGTGAGTGCCATAGCCTACGTAAGCCGGATACCGCTTGGAACTCAGGTTCGGGCAATGATCCGACTGAGTTCACCTACGAGGGTAAGATCAAGTTCGTGCCTTTCGGTGCCAGCAATGCTATTGACGCCGAGGATTCGATTGAGATGTCGTTGATCGACTACACTCTGGATGGTGCCGGCGCGGGCTGGGCGGTGCGCCTCTCCAATCGCTGCTGTACGGCAGATGGTAACGCTGACGGCATTGCTGACGGTGACCCTTCCGGTGATATGTACCTGCAGGTGATGATCAACGTGTGGGATCAGGATCAGGTGAATCCATGGCGTATTGCTTATTCTAAAGTGGCGGTGCCCAAGGATGCAGAGGGCTTTACCGGTATGCGCGCGGTAGCTGCTCGCTTTGATGCCAGTGATCCGATCGCACCGTTGCGGGTCTATATCGATGGTGAGGATGTGACCGATGGGGTGAATGGCAACTGGGTACACGACCCGGCTGATTACAACCCAACTGTTATCAATCTGTATCAGCAACCGGTGGGTATGTACATCAATAGTAGCCGTCATGAGGATGACTGTGTGGTAGGTGATCCAAGTGGCGCACCGGATGGAAACTGTGTGGTGACCTGGGATGCCAAGAATCTTAACCCCTATATCCATTTCGGTGTGGATGCCACATTGTGTCGTCCATTCTGTACCGATGAGGGGGGCAATCACAACTTCTGGGGCTATATGGGCAAGCAGCGTCTGTTCAATAAGGCGCTAAATGCAGACCAGATTTGTTCGGATGTACAGAACACCCCAGGCGATAGCGATTGGGATACTACTATTTACAGCACCAACCTAGCGGCAGATTGTGCCACTCCGTGATGGGTGCGTTACTTGATAAGGGAAAGGGGAGCGTATTGGCTCCCCTTGTCGTGTAAGAATTCTAAACTGTTAAAGCAAATAGAATGTTATGAGCGATTCACGTGGATTTACTCTGTCCTTGCTGTTGCTGGCTGCCTTGATAATACCGGGCCTGTGTAGTGCGGCATCGCTGCATGATCAGCTGTATAACAAAGGTGTTGCCCACATGCAGGCGGGAGAATACGAGCGGGCGGTTGAGAATCTTCAGGCAGCGATCCTGATGCAGCCTCAAGGATATAAGGCCCGTTATCAGCTTGGTCTGGTCTACTTCTCGGAGGGTACCCGTACTCTGGACCCGTTAAAAATGGGTTATGCGGCAGCGGTGTGGCGAAAGGCGCTGGAGACGATGCCCGATGAGAGTCAGTTAAAGTCCACTCTACAGGATCTGCTGGAACGAGCTACCGAGCGTGAGCAGACCCTGATGCGCATGGCACAGCTACAGGCAACCCTAAAAGCACCATCGTTGACGGTAGAAGAGGGGCTGGAGTATGCGAGCCTGCTGAGAAACATGGGCCGTGACGATGAGGCTAACACTATTTATGAGATGTTGGTGAATGTCTACCGTGATGATCCGCAGGCCTATGTGGCATTGGCGGAGATCGCTCATCAAGAGGGGAAGCTGCTATGGGCCAAAAGATACTTTGAGAACGCCCTGAATCGAGACGCAGACTATTTACCGGCAAAAAAGGGTTATAAAAAGCTCATGATAGAGATGGATGGCCTACGGGTTGAAGGGTATGAAAGCATGTATGAGTCGGCACATAGGTAGGGATGAGTGATGTATCTAAAAGCGTCTTTGTGGCTGATGATCTCTGTTGCTTTGTGGTTCTCCCTCGGTACCGCCTTGGCGGAACCTAAAATCGCCTTCTCCTCAACCGAGATTGACCTTGGCAGTGTCAAGCACGCGGAAGTGGCCCATGGCGCTTTCACCATCTATAACCGCGGCGATAGTGATCTTGATATTACCCGCTTTGAGTCTACCTGTGGCTGTACGGTTATTGAGTCGAAGCTGGGGATTATTGCACCGGGCAAGAGTCAGGTGATTCGTTTTGCGGTGGATAGTACAGGAAAGGCCGGCAATATCCGCAAGACCATTCAGGTGGACAGCAACGATCCTGAGAGCCCAGAGGTGGGTATTTACCTATTTCTAAATGTTGCCCTGCAAGAGCACCAGCAGATGGATAAAACGGCACTATTCAAGGGGAGCTGTGGCGCATGCCACAGCGAGCCTGCCCAGCAACATGTGGATGAAACGCTGTTTGAAAAAGTCTGTTATATGTGTCACGGCCACTATGGTCTGGGGGGCATCTCAGCGCCAATTAACGACTTTGACTATCTGGAACGTATGGATGCCGAGTCTGTTCGGGCCACTATTGCCAATGGTAAGGTAGGCAGCGCTATGCCAGCTTTTTCCGTACGCCATGGTGGGCCATTGAGCGATGAGCAGATCGACTCTTTGGTGGCGCTGATGGAGTGGTGGAAAGAGGGTTACGTCTTTCGTCAAAATAAAGCAGCCCAGTAGTTTGCCTCGCGTCCATGCGAAAGCGTTAATCAGCCTGCTAGGCCTATCAGTCCGAAAAATGATTTCTAGATGATGGGTGAGATGTGCGCCCAGCGACTTCACAACTTTTTCAAGCAAGAGCTGGGCTCAGTGCGCACGGAGTGATTAGAATGCCGTAAATATGGAGATCGCCAAGCGCTGTCCCATGCTACCCAGGTGGAGGTTGGGGCCTTCGTTATCCGCAAAGTTGAGGGCCTTGAAACGATTCTCCAGCAGATTAAATTGTACGTGGGTTCTCTGGGTAAAGTGGTATTGAGCACCCAGGGTCAGGGTCTCATAGCGAGTCTCGAAGAGATCATTCTTCAGCCGCTTGTAACGGTCATAGCGGATATCCAGTTCCCAATTGCTATTAGGGATGTACCAGCCCCCTTCAATATAGCTACCATCTGCAATACCTTTCAGACCGCTGCCGCCTGGGCTGGCTGGGCCATTGATATCAAAAGTAGGCTTGTCCGGGCCCATGAAGATCATCCCATCCCCCCACATGTATTCACCGCTGATACGCCAGGGCTTTTCCCGCCATACGGCACCGAAGCCGGCGCGAGTGCGATCATAGTGCTCATTGTGGCCATCATTATCACCATCATAGCTGCGTTTGCCCTGTTGGCCCCACATAAATAGCTTCAGTCCTTGGCGTCTTCCTCCCTTACCGGCGGTGACTTTTTCCGATGCCAGATAAAGATAGAGGTCTTTGTCCTGGTCATTGTCGGAAAAGCTTAAGCCGTTACCGTTACCCACCATTACTGCATAGCTGTATTCCCAGTTGTCCGGTTTGTTGAAGCCAAACCACTCAATCCCCACATCACGAAATGCGGCGAGGGGCTCTTCAAAACCATTAAGTGAGTGGTCGGGATTGTTCAGGTCAAGGGGAGCGATGTTATTGGTGTATTGCGCATTGGGTAGGCGCTCCATGATCAACTGGTTGGTTACTGAACTATAGTTGATGTAGTCCGCCACATGGATCGCCTGTAACCCCTCTTCAGCACCTGGTGTTTTGAAAAGCCCCATGCGTAGCCATTGCTGATCAGCAATGGCAAGGCTGATACTGGCATCCATAATTGTCGGATGGCCGTTTGCCTGATTGACCGGGTTTTCGCCGAAGTCTGTGAAGAAGAAGTAATTAAAGGAGGCGGATTCATTTTTTCCTCGGGTACCGAGGCGAATCCGCCGGGGGGTAAAGGCACTTTGATCATTCAGGTCAGGGCCAATCACCTTTGGCGGGATATAGGTACCGTTAGGGTGAGCGTCACTGCTATCCCGTTGATAGTCCATCTGTATAAAGCCGGTAAAACGAGGCCCAGCAGGCCGCGTAGCAGGCTCTGTTCCCTGGATTTGTAACCAGTTTGCAGCGACCGCCGGTAAGCTGGCCGCTATGAATATGACTGTCCCTAGTAGGCTTCTCAATAAAAATATCCTGATAATTGAATTACTTAATGACATTTTACATACCGCCTGGGTTGGTTTGTTTACAAAGTACTTGACTTAATATATCGGATTTTTATAATTAATCAATATTATAATATTATTAAAATCTAATAGTTTTGTGGAAAGTGTCGAAAAAGGAAACATCCAAGGTGATTCATTAATCGATAAGTTGAGGAAAAGTGAAATGAATAGAATGGTAATGATGGCGTTAATGCTGGGTGCATTATTCAGCGGCTACGCAGTAGCAGGCAATAGCCTGGGTGAGAAGATAGCCAATCAGGGCAGTGATAGTGGTGCAACCCCATGTAGTAGTTGTCATGGTGAAGATGGTATGGGGAATCCTGATGCGGGTTTTCCAAAGCTTGCGGGGCTGCATAAAGGCTATATCGAAAAGCAAATTCGCGACTTCCAAAGTGGTGTACGCAATAACCCGCTGATGCAGGGGATGGTGGCCATGTTGACGGATGAAGAGATAAAGGCGGTTTCTGAATATATGTTCAAGCTTAAGCCAAAGGCGACCAAGGTGAGTGCAGATCCTGCTCTAGTAAAACAGGGTGAAGAGATTGCTAAACGTGGTTTGTGGAATAAAGAGATTCCTGCCTGCTCACGTTGCCATGGTGCTGATGGCAATGGTATTGGCAAAGATTTCCCAGGTTTGGCAGGTCAACACGCTGATTATATCGAAACTCAGATTGGAGCTTGGAAATCTGAGGATCGTAAAAATGATCCTAATGCATTGATGATGACCGTTGCTAAGCGATTGGGTGAGCAGGAGGCAAAAGCGGTTGCCGCTTATTACTCACAACTGCCAGCAGCCAAATAAAGAATTTTGAGGAGAGTGTTATGAAAACGTCAATTATTGTCATGACTTCTATCGTGCTGGGTCTCGTTGTTAATAGTGGTGCTGCCGCTGAAAAACGCATCGATTTCCAGGCGGAACTATTACCAGCACCACCTGTTGGTGAGGATGGTTATTTTCAGCCACCAAGCTGGGATTCGTTAAAAGATGATGCCTTTGGTGCAGCGGTAAAACGGGGTTACAACTATTTTGTAAACACCCAGGATTCTGCTGCAGCTGAGTACGTAGGTAGTTCATTGAACTGTTCCAACTGCCATCTGAATGAAGGGCGTCGTGCCAACTCAGCACCAATGTGGGCGGCTTGGACGGTTTATCCTAAATACCGCAAGAAAAACGATAAGGTGAATACCATGGAGGAGCGTATCCAAGGTTGTTTCACCTACTCCATGAATGCAAAAAGCAGTAAGAAAGGTCATGTGCCAGAGTCTGGCAGCGAAATTCTTCGTGATATGCAGACCTATATGTACTGGCTAGCCACAGGTGTACCGACTGGCAAGAAAATGCCGGGTGCGGGTTATCCAAAATTGGCTAAGCCTGAACAAGCGTATGATCCTGCTCGTGGTAAGGTCGTCTATGATGCACAGTGTGCTATCTGTCACGGCGATGACGGTAACGGTATGAAAGAGGATGGCAAATATGTGTTCCCACCACTATGGGGTGAAAATTCCTATAACTGGGGCGCAGGTATGCATCGCGTGAATACCGCTGCAGGCTTCATTAAAGCCAATATGCCGTTGGGTAAAGCGTATTCTCTGAGCGATCAGGAAGCATGGGATGTTGCATCTTATATTAATAGTCATGAACGCCCTGCAGATCCCCGTGATAAAGGGGATGTTAACGAGGCCGCTAAACGTTTCCACAAGCATGCCGGATACTACGGTAAAAAGGTAGACGGCAAACAGCTGGGTACCGGTATCAAATAAGAATTATAAAGTCATACAACAACATTTTAGCCGCCTTTTTAGGCGGCTTTTTTTATTAGGGGCTGTTTAGGTTTCGTTTTCGCCTCTGTTGAGTCTAAAAAAGCGCTAATCGAGGCGCGAGGAATGAGGTTTGGTTGTTCCAAATAAGTGACGAGCAACAAAGAGTTGCGCTTTTTTAGGCTCAACCCTCAGGGTTGGGCCGCACTTTTCGCCCAGCAGTGGTGAAAAAAAACCTAAATAGACCCTACCACCCACCTATCCATAAAGTGATCCACCGGCATGGAGAGTAGCTCCTTGGGTAGGAACATCATCTCCATTAACTCACAGCACTGCTTGTCACTGTAATAACTCGCCAAAGCATTACTCAGTTTCTCTACCAGTAGGGGTTTGGCCTCCTCCCGGCGGCGGCGATGGCCGATGGGGTACTCAACCGCTTGTTGCAGGGTGGTGCCGTCCTTCATATGGAGGGTGACGCGGTTGGCGATAGAGCGCTTGTCTGGATCCAGATAGTCCCGACTGTAATTCTCATCTTCGATGACTGACATTTTTTCCCGCAATGCATCGATCCTTGTGTCAGCGGCGGTGTTATCGCTGTAGTGATGGCTCTGCAGGTCACCAAAGAGGAGTCCGATGGCAACAGCATACTGTAAAGAGTGGTCCCGGTCCGCGGGGTTATGCAGGGGACCGGTTTTGTTAATAATGCGATTTCCCGCCTCTTGGGTGGCTAGTTCAATGTGATCTATTTCATCCAGTTTGCCATTAAGCTGTTGATGCAGCTTGATGGCGCATTCTACGGCTGTTTGGGCGTGGAACTCTACGGGGTAGGCGACTTTGAACAGTATATTCTCCATTACGTAACAGCCTAGCGGGCGAGAGAGCTGTAATGGCTCGCCTTTGTTGAGTACATCTTCAAAGCCCCACTGTTTAGCAGAGAGTGCACTAGGGTAACCCATCTCACCATTCACAGCCCAAAGGGCGTGCTGCACGGCACGGGCAGTGGCATCTCCTGCAGCCCAGGATTTACGCCAGCCGGTATTGGGGGCATGACGGTAGGTGCGTAGTGCACCGCCATCAATCCAGGCGTTAGAGAGGGCATTCACGATCGCTTTGCGTTTGCCTCCCAGAAGGTGGGCGGCAACAGCGGTAGAAGCAATTTTTACCAGGATGACGTGGTCGATACCAAGGCGATTGAAGCTGTTAGTAAGGGCCAATACTCCCTGAATCTCATAGGCTTTGACCATGGCGATGATCACGTCGGAGATTAGATAAGGGTGCTTGGGGTTCATGCGGTTGACATAGTCGGCACAGGCAAGGATAGCCCCCAGATTATCCGATGGATGGCCCCATTCTGCTGCTAGCCAGGTGTCGTTATAGTCCAGCCATCTCACCATGCTACCGATGGAGTGAGCCGCTTGGACCGGGTCGAGCTGAAATGGAGTACCGGGGATGCGTGCGCCGTTTTCCAGTACAGCACCAGGTACCACTGGGCCTACATGACGTAGGCACTCGGGGTTTTTCAGTGCCAAGATGGCGCAGCCCAGAGAGTCCATCAGACAGAAATGTGCCGTCTCCAGGTCCTCTTCACAATCCAGTTGCCAGTCGGCCACATAGTTGGCGATCTCCACGAGAATGGGGTCGAAGTCGGGAAGCGCGTTGTTGGTAAGTTGGGACATGGCGGTATCCTCCATAAACACCTAATACAAAGGTCCATGGTACAGAGAGGGGACTATCCGGTCTGGCTCTGCCTGGATGTGGGGTGAAATCGTCATTATTGACGCTCTCCGATGGGAATAAACGGTCTGTGGGCCGGGCCAATATATTCAGCGCTAGGGCGAATCAGGCGATTGTCACTGCGCTGTTCAATGATGTGGGCCGCCCAGCCAGCAGTACGGGCAATAACAAACAGTGGCGTGAAGAGTGCAGCGGGAATACCACACAAGTGGTAGGTGGAGGCGCTGTAGAAATCCAGATTGGGATAGAGCCCCTTTTGCTCCGCTATCACCTGCTCAATCTTCTCTGAGATATGAAATAGCTTCATGTCGTTGTGCTGTTCCGATAGCCGTTTCGACCAACTTTTGATAATAGGGGAGCGCGGATCTCCATTACGATAGACCCGGTGTCCAAAGCCCATAATCAACTCTTTATTGGCTAACATCTTTTTGAGTGTTGGCTCTACTTCGCTTACCGCATGGAAGCGATTGATGAGGGCCATGGCCGCTTCATTGGCACCACCATGCAGTGGGCCTCGCAGAGTGCCGATGGCGCTACAGATGGCAGAGTAGAAATCGGAGAGGGTAGAGGTGGTAATACGGGCGGCAAAGGTGGAGGCATTGAACTCATGTTCTGCGTAGAGAATCATCGAGACATCCACCGCCCGTATACGGTGTTCATCCACCTCTTGTTGGTGCAGCAGGTGGAGGAAATCATGGGCCAGACTATGATCCCGAGGCTGTACATCGATTTCTCTACCGTGGTGGCTGAAGTGGTACCAATAGAGCAGCATGCCGGGGAGGATGGCCAACAGTCGGTTGGCGATTTCACTGGCTGAGCGCTCTTCGCTTTCTGGCTCTTTACAGCCGAGCATGGAGACGCCGGTGCGCAGTACATCCATAGGGTTACAGCTGGCTGGCAATCGCTCCAGTACTGCCAGCAGAGAGGCAGGGATACGCTGTAGGGATTGTAGCTTGAGACGGTATGCTTCCAACTGCTGATGGTTGGGTAACTCTCCATAGATGAGGAGGTGGGCAACCTCTTCAAAACAGGCATATTGTGCCAAGTCTTCAATACTATAGCCGCGGTAGAAGAGTCCACTGCCGGCTGACTCAACAGTGGAGATAGCGGTCTGGCCGGCGCTAATGCCAGCCAGACCCTTAGTGGTGGTCTGTGTCATCGTCTAACCTCTCATCAAGTTCCTTTTCATAGCGGTGGTAGTCGAGATGTCGGTAGAGATCCTCTCTACTCTGTATATGATCAATTAGCGTTTGCTGGGTCCCTTTATCTCTCAGTGTAGCGTAGGCTTCGAGTGCCGCTTGGCTCATGGCCCGGAAGGCGGTTAGTGGGTAGAGGGCCATGGCGACACCGGAGTGAGCCAGTTGTTGTGTGGTAAAGAGAGGGGTCCTGCCAAATTCAGTGATATTGGCCAGGACTGGAACCTGGAGTTGGTCAGTGATATTGCGGTAGTGGGTCAGGCTGGTGAGTGCTTCAGGGAATAGCATATCGGCACCTGCTTCAATGTAGGCTTGCATCCTTACCATTGCACCCGCTTCACCTTCTACGTCATAGGCGTCGGTTCGGGCCATGATAACGAAATGGGGATCATAACTGGCTGAGCGCGCTTCAACTGCCTGCTGGATGCGTTCCACCATCTCTTGCTGGCTCACCAGCCGTTTGTTAGGACGGTGGCCACAGCGCTTTTGTGAAATCTGATCTTCCAGGTGCATACCTGCAGCGCCGGCAGCGATAAACTGTTTGACGGTTTCGGCAATATCACCAAACCCCGTATCGGCATCCACTAACAAAGGAAGGGCGGTCCGAGAGCAGATACGCCGAATATCCTCAGCAACATCCTCGCGAGTGGTAAATCCCAGATCGGGGAGACCAAAGGAGGCGTTGGCTACGCCCGCACCAGAGAGATAGAGTGCCTGGAAGCCTGAGTGCTCTGCCAATAAGGCACAGTAGGTATTGATTGCCCCTGCAATCTGTAACGGGGACTCTTTGGCAAGTGCGTCTCTAAAGCGCTTTCCAGGTGTCATCGTATTAATACCCCATGCTGAAGTGTGAAACGACAGAGCTTATTAGGCCTTTTAAGCTGTTGTTTCTCTGTATCCCTGGCGTGCAAGTGCCATATCATATTAATGATCCTTCTGCAGGTCCTTGATGACGGCCATCAAAAAACGCGTTGCTTCTCCCCCGGTCACTGCCCGGTGGTCCACGGTAAGTGATAGTGGCATGATACGATGGACCTGGGGTTCACCATCGACCGCGACTACCTCGTCCCGCATTCGCCCAGCCCCCAGGATGGCTACGGTGGGAGGGACCACAATAGGATCAGCATAACGTCCACCGAAAGTCCCGAAGTTGGAGAGGGTGATGGTGTAATCGCGCATCTCCTCTGGTGGAATGGTGCGTGTCAGTAGATCCTCTTTGATCTGATTGAGGGCGGCACGCAGGTCTTTGGTTGCGCGCTGGCCGATGTTACGAAGTACAGGGACAAACAGGCCATCTTTGGTATCTACCGCAATCCCTAGGTCAATGTGTTTTACCAGCTTACGGCTCATGGTTTGGCTGTCGTAGAGTGCATTTACAGAGGGCTCCATATTGGCGGCAATCGCCATGGCACGGATCAGACGCATAGTGGGGTCAGTGCCTTTGGGCCAAGCATGAATATCCGCGTCATCACAGATGGTGACATCTGCCACCTCTTCGTGGGCCTTGGTCATGGCATAGGCCATAGCACGGCGCACGCCCCGTAGTGGTTCCATACCTTCACTGTTGGTGGAGGGGGATGGCTGAATATCCTGGCGCCTCTCAGCTTTCATGGCACGCATCGCAGGAACGACGTTGGTTCCTCCTTTTTGACGGGTGCCAAGAGGACCGATACGTACGGCATCGATGGTAAGTACCCCCTTGCCGGATTCCATATGACCGACCACGGTGCCGCTATCCTGTTTTGCGGTTTCACCCTCGCTGGCGAATTCAATTAGTGGGTCGCCTACCTTAGGAATGTCGCCCACCTGCACCAGCAGTTTTGTCACTTTGCCACTTTGTGGACTGGGCACATCGACAATGGCTTTGGCAGTCTCGACTGCCAGCATTTTCTGATCTGCCTGGATCTCATCGCCCGCTTTGACATACCACTCGACGATCTCTGCCTCTTGCAGTCCTTCTCCCAGGTCGGGTAGCTTGAATTGACTCATGATGAGACCTCCAGTACCTGTTGTACCCCATCCAGAATGCGTTGTGTGCTGGGCATGTAGTGATTTTCCAGGCGGAACATAGGCATGATGGTGTCATAGCCGGTTACCCTGACGACTGGTGCGTAGAGGTCCATCAGTCCCTGCTCTGCAAGGTTGGCGGCGATCTCTGCGCCGACACCACCACTTCGAGCCGCTTCATGAACGATGACACAACGGCCGGTTTTTTGTACCGACTCCAGAATGGTCTCCATATCCAATGGTTTGATCGTTGCCACATCGATTACCTCAGCCTCAATACCCTGTTCAGCCAACTGTTGTGCTGCCAGCAGGGTTTCATGGACCATAGCACCCCATGTGACCAGGGTGACGTCACTGCCTTCCCGTAATACATAGCAAAGATCCAGAGGGAGTGCCTGCCCATCATCAGGTACTTCTTGTTTGTGCATACGGTAGATGCGTTTTGGCTCTAGGAAGATCACCGGATCATTGTTACGGATTGAGGCCAGTAGCAGCCCATAGGCGCGTAGCGGTGAGGAGGGAATGACCACCCGCAGTCCTGGCATATGGGCGAACAGTGCTTCGGTACTTTCGGAGTGGTGCTCTGGCGCATGGATGCCACCCCCAAAGGGGGCGCGTAACACCATGGGGCAACTGAGGCGGCCGCGGGTACGGTTACGCATGCGACTGGCGTGATTAATGATGTGATCCACGGTGGGGTAGATAAAACCCATGAACTGAATTTCTGCTACGGGGCGTACTCCCTGAGTGGCCATGCCCACGGCCACACCGGCTATTAAGGTCTCTGCCAGCGGGCTGTCCATTACCCGTGTTTCGCCAAAGCGCTGCTGTAGGCCATCAGTAGCGCGGAACACCCCGCCGTTAAAGCCAACATCTTCACCAAAAACCACTACATTGGGATCATCTACCAGGGCACGGGCCATGGCGAGATTGACCGCTTCTACCAGGGTTATCTCAGCCATGATCACCACCTCCACGTTTAATTAGCGCATTACGCTGTTCAACCAGCGCATCAGGCAGCGTTTCATAGAGGTAATCAAACATACTTTCTACCGGCTGGGGTGGGGTATCGAGATAGATCTGTACCGCGGCATCCACCTCTTGGCTACAGCTCGCTCGCAGTGCATTGTCATCGCCTTCATTCCAACCATGCTCATTCACTAGAAAGTGATAAAAACGGTCAATGGGATCAAACTGCTTGTGATAGTTCACCTCATCCTGAGAGCGGTAGCGACTGGCATCATCGGCGGTGGTGTGGTCACCCATCCGATAGGTGATGGCTTCAATCAATGTAGTCCCCTCGCCACGACGAGCCCGTTCGATAGCTTCTCCCAGATGATGGCGCATGGCGATGATGTCATTGCCATCCACCTGCTCACCGCGAATTCCGCCGGCAATGGCTTTTTGCGCCAGGGTTTCAGCATGGCATTGTGCTTTGCGGGGAACTGAGATGGCCCACTGGTTGTTAGTGGCAACAATCACCATGGGTAGGCACCATGCGCCTGCCAGATTGAGGGCTTCGTAGAAATCGCCTTTTGAGGTGGCGCCGTCCCCCAAAACTGCGACAGCAACACGAGGCTGCTGACGCAGTTTGAAGGCCGAAGCAACCCCCGCAGCGTGAGGGAGTTGGGTGGCGATGGGCACGCAGATCGGTAGATCTTCAGCCTGATTTTGGTAGGCCATTCCGCGCTCATCACCTCCCCAGTATAGTAGAATTTCGGTCATTGTGACGCCGCGCTGGAGTTGAGCCGCGTATTCTCGATAGGCAGGGCAGAGCACATCTTCCGCTCTCATGGCGTGTCCCATTGCGGTGCCCACTGCCTCTTGGCCGAGAACTGAGGCATAAGTGCCCATTTTACCGGTACGTTGCAGTGCAATTGCCTTATTATCGAATGTGCGGGTCAGCACCATGGTACGATAGAGCGCGAGCATCGTGTCACGATCATAGGCAAACGCGGGTAACTCGCCTACTGCCTTACCATGTTGATCCAGCAATTGGTGGTAGCGGATCGAAAATTGGGCGATGTTTTCGCCGTTACGATGTTCGTTGGTCATAAGACCTCCTACTTATCTATTTATATTTTTACTTCCAACGCAAAGGCGCAGAGGCGCAAAGTGTTGGAAAGCTGATAGATACTGGATTACCCAGTGTCATACTCATGTTGTGCTTATGTCGCATTACTCTCCATAGATAATCTTTTCTGCCATATGGTTTGCCATGATGGCGGGGAGTTGGTGCTCTTTTTCTGCGTGAGCAAACAGTTCTGTTAAGGTGTGGTAGATGTTGCTGACTTTGCTGCGCAGTTCGTCTTGATCTTGTATCCATACCTGCATCAGTCCACCGGCATTGATGACGTAGTCGGGGGCGTATAGGATGCCTTTGTCATGTAGGGCTTGGGCCATATCATCGTCACTAAGTGGGTTATTGGTGGCACCTGCCACGACTTTTACTTTGAGTCGATCAATGGTGTCAGGGTTGATGACGCCTCCCAAAGCACAGGGAGCAAACACATCTGCTTCTATGTCATAGATCTCGTCGGGAGAGACGACCCGGGCATGGAATTTATCGGCACACTGCATGGCTAAACGCTCATCCCGGTCACATATGGTAAGACGTGCACCTAGATTGTGTAGTTCTTTGGCAAGGGGAAGCCCTACATGGCCGGCACCTTGTATTAGCACATGCACTTTATGCAGGTCGTCAATCCCCAGATGATGGAGTACAGCTGCTTCAATACCTCTACGTACACCAAAAGCGGTACTGGGGGAGGGGTCTCCATGGGAAGTTGTACTACGGATATGCTGGCTATAGCGACTGGCAATATCCATATCAGCTGGGCCTGTGCCGCTATCCACGGAGGATATATAGCGCCCACCCAGTTCATCCACAAAGCGCCCATAAGCAGCAAACAGGGCCTCTCGGTCATTGATATGTTCGGGCTTTAGGATAACCGCTTTTCCACCACCCAGTGGTAGGCCTGCCATGGCCGCTTTATAGCTCATGGCGTGGGCTAGGTGGAGTACATCATCCAGCGCTGCCTGGGTATCGGGATAGCTGACACAACGGCATCCTCCCAGCGCAGGGCCAAGGTTGGTGTTGTGGATGGCAATAATCGCCTTCATACCAGTTTCCGGGTCGTGCTTGAAGTGCACATCACCAAAATCCAGTGCGCTAAATTGGGTGAACAGATCAGACTGCATAGCTACCCCCTTATCACAATTACCACGTTATTTTGTCATCGCTTACATGTTAGACACGTGGTATCAATAGTCATCCAAACTACGTTGGATGATGCCTTTATTTAAGGCGTTATATTTACCATTTACCGCGCGCCAGCCAACGCTCGCTTTAAGCTCATCATCATTGCTTAGTAGCCCTTTGAGCAGCTGATTAATACGTATTTTGGCGCTACGGAAATATTCGTTACTCAGTTCTTTACCATACTCTTCATGAAGTTTTTCAGCGTAGAGAGCACAACAGGCGATGGAAAACAGCTCTTCGCCAATCTGAGCAATACGATTCTGCCGGCCTTGATCGTCTCGCATTTTCTCTTTCTGTTTTATCATCGCGTAAAAAATAGTGCGTGCCAGACGGCGGCTGGTGGCTTCCACATAGTGCAGTTTTGGACGAACATGAGGATGTAAAAATGGTTGTTTATTACCGACGCCGTTGCAGATCCATTGGCTGAGATACCAAGGAAGGTAAAAGCCGGCTAGGTGTATTATCTCGCCCAGGCTTAAGCCATCATCAATGCTATCCTTAATATTTTGTAGGTGAGTGTTTAGTCCTTCACGGGAGACAAAGGGACGCAAAATATCGGTAGCACCTTCGCCGATACGGTACATGGTGGCATCTCGAACGAGTTGTTCCATGCCGAAAGCAGGTTGACCCCGTTTACGTTTTGAATCCGCTGTTTCATACCCCATGCCACCAAAAATCACCTGAGCATCGTTAAGGAACTTTATGGTGTATTCGGAGCAGATGATCTTGGTAATGGCCGCTTCAATGCGGACGTCGTAGTTTTTCTGGTCTGCCATGTGCCAGGCCATTTCACAGAGTGCTTCCATGGCGAAGAGATTGGTGGCCATCTCCCCGATACGGGCTTGTTGCGTTTGTCGTGAAGCTAGAGGCTCACCGAAGGTATTGCGACTGTTGGCCCGATCGATGGTGGGTTGCCACGCTTGTTTGGCCATGCCAAGGCAGATAGCAGGAACGCTAACCGCACGTCCAATATTCAATATAGATAGGGCATATTTCAACCCCATGCCCAGCTGGCCTATGATGTTCTCCTTGGGGATCTTTACTTCAGTGAAGGTCATGTGGGCATTGGCAATGCCGCGACACCCTTCAAATTGGCAGCGCTGTTTTACCTCTACCCCGGGTGTTTGCATATCCAGAATAAAGGCGCTGTGAACCCAATCCTCCACTTCATCCATATTATTGACTGCTACCCATACTTTGCCATCACGCTTGGCTGGGACTCGGGCAATTAGCGTGATATACCGGGCGATAGCACCGTTGGTACACCACAGCTTTTCACCATTGACAACAAAATGTTCACCGTTGCTATCCAGAACCGCCTGGGTTTGTACATTGGCTGCATCAGAGCCGGTGGCCGGTTCGGTTAAGGCAAAAGCGGAGATCTCTTTGCGGGCCACCAGGGGAAGATAGGTCTCTTTCTGTTGTTGATTGCCGTAGAGCATAATGGGCATGGCGATACCAATAGATTGAGGAACCGCGACAGTGAGTGAGAGGATATTGCTCCAACTGGCAATCAGGGTGAGCACACGGCCATAGTTTTTGTGGGAGAAACCCAATCCGCCATATTCGACAGGAATCTTCATGGCGAAGGCGCCCATCTCCAGCAAACCTTTTAATACGTGCTCAGGGATAACACCAGAGCGCTCTATTTCGTCAGCATCCACATGATTTTTCAGGAAGGCCTCTACCTCTTTGCAGAATGCCTCTCCCTGCGCCTTTTCCTCTTCAGGCTCTTCAGCAGGCAATAACAGGTCAAAGTTAGGTTTGCCCAGATACAAACCTGACATGAAACTGAGGCCTTTAATATTTTCACGCGCCTCTTCGATTTGTTCTAAACCTGCAAAGAGCTTTGACATTCAACCTCCTAATCACCATAGGCGCCGCACCTGGCTGGGCAGCTGGCCTGTATGATATTTGACCAATGTCTAAGCAAAAGTATCGGTTATCACATAAGAAACTTGACGAAATGTCGAACCAATTTGCGGCAGGGGAAGAGGTCCAGAGGCAAAGCACGACACATCACAAAAGGGGGAGTCGCACGGTTTTCTACCATTGGCTATCTGCAGCGACTATATTTTTAATATCTCTTTATTTACTTTGCTAATAATGTGCCGATCTAAATTACAAACACATTAAAATATGCCAATAAAAATAATGGTTTACATGTTTTTGGAAAATTCTAATTTTAACGAAAAATTCACATTATCTTGACGCTGGCTTTACGCCATTGTTGCTACGGTGATGGGTGTATTAAAGGGCTTATATGGGAGATGGATTCTCCCAATTTAGGAGAGTAATATGTCAGCAACACCACCGTCCAATCAGAAAATACAGGTTTGGGATCTGCCCACTCGAGTATTTCACTGGACGTTACTTATCTCATTTACGACGGCTTGGCTGACCGCTGAGCATGATAAATTTCTTTTCCACCATGTATTCGCTGGATATCTCTTTTTTGGGCTATTGGTGTTTCGCTTGGTTTGGGGCGCTATTGGCAGTTACTACTCCCGCTTCCGTTCCTTTGCCTATAACTGGCCATCGGTTTGGGCTTACTTAAAAGGGTTGTTAACCGGATCTGCATCGCGTCATATCGGCCATAATCCAGCAGGTAGCTGGGCGATTTTCCTTATGTTGATACTCGGCTTTATCATCCCAATTACCGGTATATTTGTATTGGGGGGTGAGGAAGGCCATGGCCTGTTAAAAGGGCTGGTGAGCTATGAGCTGGGAAGTGGTATGAAGGAGCTCCACGAGGGAATCGCGGAGTTTATGCTATTCGTTGTTTTCATCCATGTTTGTGGTGTTATTGTTGAGAGTTATCTCCATAAAGATAATCTCATCTGGTCTATGATTGTAGGTACCAAAGAGGTTAAGGGTGATCATATTAGCGTGCGCACCTACCCACTGATTGCGGTGATCATGTTGGCCGCAATTTTTTCTTCTACAACTTACTATTTCCATGGTTACTTTTCTGAAACCAAAGAGCGGCCTTTCCTCGCCTTTACCAATGACCCACTGCCCGACAACGAGACGTGGCGTGAAGAGTGTGGTGATTGCCATTTGGCATTCTACCCCGTGATTCTACCTGCTAGATCCTGGGAGCGAATTATGAATGAAGCAGAGGATCACTTTGGTGATGATATTACTCTGGATGATGAGACGATGGATAAAATACGCCAGTTTTTAGTTCAGAACGCTTCCGATTCAGGTTTAACCGAACTGGCCCATAAAATTAACGAAAATGTTCCTGCTGAGCAGTCACCCATAAGAGTGACAGAAACCAACTATTGGAAAAAGAAGCATAAAGAAATTGAAGAGTATTATTGGAAGTCTGAAGTGGTGAAAAGTAAAAATAACTGTAGTGCTTGCCATCTGGATGCCAAGCAAGGCTGGTTTGAAGACTCGAATATGCGGCTTCCAGATTTACCTTAATTAAGAGGAAAAATGATGCAAAAAAATAAATATTGGGCAAGCCTGTTGTTTGTTGCCTTTGCCAGCCAAGCAAGTGCTAATAGCGTTGTTGAGGAGCGATTACAAGCCTATGTTGCCGAGGGTGCGGCTAACTTCAGTGCGCAACAAGGTGAAGCGTTGTGGATGAGTGATCACCCAGATCCAGATAAACCGGGCAAGGCGCGTAACTGTTCAACCTGCCATGGTAGTGATCTAACCCAATCGGGTAAGCATGCCAAAACGGGTAAGGTGATTGATCCTATCGCACCATCGGCCAATGCAGAACGATTAACCGATGCCAAAACTATCGAGAAATGGTTTAAGCGCAATTGCAAATGGGTACTTGGGCGTGAATGTTCTCCTCAGGAGAAAGGGGATGTTCTTCTCTATTTGCAGGATAAATAAATCGCGATTTGCAGATTGTTACCAGATATAACACAGGAGTAATTTTTATGAAAAAATCGGCACTGATCGGAGCTCTTATCTCCGCGGGGGCATTATTGGGAGCCAATGCCAGCGCTTCGGATTTGAATCTTAATTACGATCCGGCCCCACTGGAAGTGACTCAGGCGGAAACTATTTGGCTGGCATCTGCAGCAGACACCATGTCATCTGGTGGGAATGCATCTGGAAGCTCCACGGAACCACTTTTTGAGGAGTCCGCTTTTACTGCAAACAAGATGCATAAATATCTTGGCTTAGCATCGATTACCCTGGCGGGTTTAACCATTTTGGCACCGAAGCCAGACAAAAATGATAAGGATGATTATGAATCCAGTTTGCATGCCAAGCTGGGTGAGGCAGCTGCGATTACTGGTGGTGCTGCTGTGGCTTCAGGGTTTGTTATCCACTATAAAGATCTTAACTGGAGCAAACTGAGTGATCCCGACACACTGCATGCCCTTTTGGGGACTTTAGGCACAATGGGCTATATCATGGCCGTTAGTACAGCTCCGGATGCCCATGGTGGTGCTGGTGCTTTAGGGGCGATCAGTATGTTAACTGCAATCAAGATTACCTGGTAATCCAACGAAAGGGGAAAACTTATGAATAAATTCTCTGTGTGTGTGTTATCAGGTCTGCTGTTTGCTACAGCATTGCCGACGGTACAGGCTGAAGAGTCATTTTCATCGTGGTTCTGGACGACAGATCGCAAGAAAGAGGTTGCGCCTGTGACTGATGAAGCTTACAACGAAGAGTGTGGTAGTTGCCACTATGCTTACCCAGCGGGTCTTTTACCATCGGCTTCCTGGCAAAAGCTCATCGATGCCAAAGCGTTACAGGATCACTTTGGCGATAATGCTGAATTGGACGAAGAGACCAGAAGCCACATCCAGTCAGTATTGCTGAATGGTGCGGCTGAGAAATCTTACTATAAGCGCTCAAGAAAGATTATGTCTTCGTTGGATGAAGGGGCTGCGCCGCTCAGGATTACTGAAGTTCCTTACATTAAGGAGAAGCATGAAGAGATTCCTACCGATTGGATAACCAAGAATCCAAAAGTGAAATCCCTTAGTCACTGCAATAAGTGTCATCGTAAAGCGGATGAGGCTAATTTTGATGATGATACCGTTATGATCCCCGGCCATGAAAATGAGGATTTTGATTAATAGCAAAATAGTAAACATGGCCTGTAATACTATTGAGCCGGTTCACTATCTGTGAACTGGCTTTTTAATTTTAAGGGAGCAGTTAAAGCGCCAGAATCATCAGGTTGTCGGAGGGCGAAGCAGCAAAGACATGATTATCAGGAATCCTGAGTAGGTTTCCTTTTTTATATAAAAATATGATTATCTTCTTTATATTGGCTAGATAAAATAGTGTATATAAAATGAATTTTATGTATTCATTTCTTTATCTCCATTGAAACAACTTTCACTAAAAATTCATAAAAATTTCACTTTATGAGGTATTCCCTTCTGTAGAATTCCCCTCATTCGTATGTGGTAAGTTTTTGAGAAGATGGATCCTTTCATTTTGAAATAGTAGAAGCTAATTGACACAGTGCATTCTTGCATCACGCCTATCAAAGTCAGTTTTCCGCTATTTCCTAAACAATGATGTTGTCGCAATTAAGTAAAGTATTTGTCTGCTGGTAAGGGGCGGATATCGCTTTTTTATTTTTTGACAAAAATCAAAATTGGATGATGCTGAGGTTGGTTATGCAAGTTCATATAGGCCGATTAATAGGTTTACAAAGGCAGGAAAACAGTAGTAGTCGACAGTTAACTCAGTTAATCATATTGATGCTGGTGTTAATGATTCAAAGTGCTCATGGGGCAGATACTGAAATTATTACTCCTACACCAAACGCAACGCTAAACTCTACAATGGCGGTATTTGAGTGGGTAGACACCGGGGCTTTTTTTCATGCTATTAAGGTAGGTACCGCCAAGGGTAAGAGTGATATCTTCTACAAGCTTTATGCGGGTAGTGGTAATACCAGGTATTACAAGGGAAGTAATAAAGCTATTGTTGGCAACCTGCCTAATGATGGCAGTACGATTTATGTCAGCATGGTAACCCAATATGGGAGCTATCCAAATAGTTCCTGGGAGTACGATGACTACACCTATACCTCTGCGACCAATGCGCCAAGAGGGATGATTTCTCCTGCTGATGGAGAGACATTGACAGGGAAGGAAGTCACTTTTCATTGGGAAGATATGGGGGCAGAAAAGTACTCTTTGAGTATTGGTAGTCAGCCCAGGCGTTCTGATCTTCTGCAAGCCTATTCTTATGTCTTGGGTAGTGCCACTAGCCATGTTGCGCATTATCTTCCTACCGATGGTGCTCCCGTGTATGTCAGCCTTGGTCGTTATATTGAGAGTCGATGGGTGTATGAATATTTTGCTTACACCGCATACACTGATCCACAAAATCCTCAGTCGATAATGGATCCTGCTCCAGCACAAATAACCAGTCATGTACCTGGAATGATGCTGGAGGGAAGCACAGTTAACTTTCAATGGGAGCAGCTCAATGATGCATTGATGTACTACCTCTATATTGGCAGCAAGCCAGGTGGTACCGACCTCCATTGGCAGATTCTTGGTTCTAAATATCAAAATTCTACGACAGTAGAAGGGTTACCGACGGATGGTTCACCCGTTTACGTAACGTTGGCGACAAGCCTAAAGCGCACACCAGAAGGGTCGTATGGTTGGTATGCCAATGAATATACTTACACCGCTTTCTCTTCTACGCAAGCTGACGCGCTCTCTGTGCAGATTAATAATCCTGAAACGCTGGTGACAGTACCTGTTTCACCTGTAGAGGTTTCCGGTGTAATCAATATTCCCAAGACCATGAGCAATGGTGTGCTGACGGTAAATGGTGTTGAAGTACCTCATGTAAATGGTGCATTTACCACTTCAGTTGCATTGGAAGAGGGTTTAAATACGGTGGTTGCACGTGTGGTAACGGATGCGGCAGAAGTCACCGATTCCATTACGCTCTCTCTGGATGCAACGCCACCTTATATCACCATTGATAACGTAGAAAATGGTGCAGAGGTTTATCAAAACAGCATCAGCCTCACCGGTTTGGTAAACGATATTGTGCGCGGCACTATCAGTGAAAATGAAGCCAATATATCGGTACATAATTCAGCGACAGGTGACACCGAAGTCGCAGTCGTTTCTAACCGTACTTACCATGCAGCAGATGTGGATCTGGCAGAAGGTAATAATATTATTACGGTGACTGCTTCTGATGCGGCTGGAAATATCAATGAAAAAACGATCAATGTGCTTTACCAGACACCGGGTAACAAACGCATTGAACTGGTCTCCGGGCAACATCAACGAGCACAAGTGCGTACTCAATTGGCGCAGCCATTAGTGGTTAAATTGCTGGATGAGAAGGGTAATCCGGTAGCGGATAAGCATGTGGTATTCCGTGTTGCACAGGGTGATGGTGTGCTGGCTGTTGGGCAGATAAATGAAGCTCAAGGTGTGGTTGTAAGAACCGATGCCAATGGACAAGCCAGTACCACTTTCCTGCTCGGTGGTCGTGCAGGTGTGGCGAATCACCGCGTGCGCGCCAAGGCGGTAGGCTATGAGGGAGAGGTACTGTTTTACGTGTCGGGTATTGCCAGGCCAGCAGATAAGGTGGGTCTGATTGCCGGTGATGGACAGCGTGGTGCGATCAATCAACCTTTACCTCAACCACTGATTGTGGCGGCGACGGATGAAGGTGCCAACTTAATTCCCGGTGCGCAAATTGAGTTTCGTGTGGGTGAAGGAGGCGGTTATTTGGTAGATCCCAAGACCAAGAATGAGGGTGAAGCCATTACCGTTACCACTGACAGTGACGGCCGTGCACTGGTGGAATATGTGTTGGGCAGTGTTGTTGGTGTGGGTAAACATCGTGTTGCTGCACAACTGTTAGGCTCTGAAGCGGTAGTGGGCTTTGGTGCAACAGCTGTGGTGCCTGGTGATCCAGGATTAACCACCATTACCGGCATCGTGGTTGATACCAATGACAAGCCACTTCCTGGTGTGGCTGTGCGTATTGAGGCAGAGCCGCCCCGTGAAGCATTCACTAATGCCGCAGGTCATTTCACGATTACTGAAGTTCCTGTTGGTCCGGTTCATCTGATTGCTGATGGTTCTACCACGTCTGTTGCAGGTGAGTGGCCAACACTCTCTTACAATATGGTGACTATTGCAGGTGTGGAAAATCCGCTGATTTCGCCTATCTACATGACCAAACTGGACACGGGTAATGCTGTGACAGTCGGTGATAAAGATATCGAATATACCGTGCCTGAAATGCCAGGTTTCAAGCTGACCGTTAAGAAAGGCTCTGTGACCTTTCCAGATGGAAGCACTGAGGGAGATATTTCTGTAACCGCTGTTAATGCCAACAAAGTACCGATGGTGCCACCAAATGGCATGCAGCCTCAATTTATCGTCACCATTCAACCGGCTGGAGCCGTGTTTGATCCACCTGCACCGCTGAGTATTCCTAATACCGATGGCCATAAGCCAGGTGCGCAAGTTGAGATGTACTCCTATGACCATGACTTGGAAGAGTTCGTCACCATCGGCCTGGGTACCGTCAGCGCAGATGGACAAACCATCGACTCCAATCCGGGTGTTGGTGTAGTGAAAGCTGGCTGGCACTGTGGCTCTGTACCCGGTGGTTCAGGTTGCTGCGGTAGCACCGGTCGTGGATCTTGTCCGATCTGTCAAAAATCCGAAGGTGGTAGCTGTGGTAATGGTGACTGCGTGAACGATGATGAGCAGAAGCCAGGGCCTTGTAAAGAGTGTTCCGGTGGTGAGTTGATCAATCTGGATGGTGAGATTCCCGGTGAGCAGTGCTTTGCTTGTAAGCAAGGTAAGCCCTTAACTAAGGACTTCAATGAAAATCCCGTCGAAGAGAATAAGTGCGATGACAAGAAGTTCTGCACCAACTATACCGGTGAGTTTCCTGTGGATGGTGAACCAAGTTTTGATGCCTGCATCAATGGCAGCTGTAAAGGTAAGGAGATCAAGCCTAAAAAACTGGAGAACATCATGGATCCGATAGAGGCCGAGCCTGCCAAGCAGAAGATCGAAGAGATTAAAAAGGCTTTCAAGAAAGGGTCGAAGCTGATGGCTGATCTTGCCAAAGCACAACCCTCTGGAGATAGCAGCGGTAAGAGTGACCCTTACAACCAGATGAAGTTCAAGTTCGAAAGCTACAAGGCACAGGAGTGCTGTGAGGACGATAAAAAGTTTGTTATGCCGATTGTCTCCAAGGCATCAGGTTCTATCGAAGCGGGTTGGGGCTTTAAAACACCGGATATTGTCATTGCCGCTGCGGGTCCTGTACCGGTACTGACGGTTTATGCAGCGGGCAAGATTTCCACGGGTGCCAGTGCCAGCATTACTTATAAGGATGAGGTGTGCACAGGTAAATGTAATTTACAGGGAAGCGGCTCTGTGTTTACCAAAGTTGAAGGTGAAGTGGGCCTGGGCGTAATTCACTCTGCCATTCTCTCCTTTGCGGGTGTTGCCACCTTTACAGGTAGTCTCTCGGTGGTTGCAACAGAAGATTGTTCGTTCGAGAAAAAACTATGCGCTGGCCCATTAGTGATTCGCGGCATGGTAAAAACCTTGGGCTTTGGTTTCCAGGTGGCAGGTGGTCCAGTTCCTAATTCTCAGGATTGTGCAGATTTGTAATCGCAGCCTGTCATCTTGCCTTTGGGTTTGAGATGACTGGCTGATTAAAAGTATTAAAGGTGAAGTATGAACATGAAACAAACTATTTTACTGCTGGCACTGTTGTTGGTGATGAATGCCGCAGTAGCATTTGATGGCGAAAAAATTCGCTTTTATAACGCGGGTCAAAAAGAGAATTCAGTAACCATCGAGTTCAATGGACACACGTTTAACCCTCCTATGGAAACCTTGAATGATAGCAAGATAGGGAATCCTCAATATGCGCGTTTTAAAGCCTTTTTTAAGGATTTTCACGAGATGAACAGCGCAGGTGATCCCGACTCGATTCTCTCTTTATGGCACCCGGAAGAGCGTAAAGAGATTCGTACCCGTATGGATGATGAGAGTCTGCGTCGTAATAAAGATATCGCCAAAAACACCAGCAGCATGAAGCTGAAAATGATTATTCAATATGGTGATGACTATATCTGTCTGGTTGAGCACAGCGTATTTGCCAATGAACCTTTTGTGGTAAAACACGCGGTAACTGAATACCAAGGCAAGCTTTATCTGACCAGCACTATGGAGAAAGACTACTTCTTCCAGATTATTTCTCATTACCTGGATAAGCAGAATTATTTACCACTTCTGCCTAAGTAGCCAACACCTTGTCATTATAAAAAATTGAATAAGCACACAGACATGTGGAGCACCTTGTCATGGGAATAAAAAAGTTAATTAGCTCATTGCTACTGTTAGGGATGGCAGGCTTCAGCCAGACCGCAAGCAGTGATTTACTGTTGGATGAACACTGCGTTGTTAATGTATTGAATCGCACTATTCAGGTTGCGGAGTGTGGCAACTGGGAGATGCCCAACGTACCTTCTACCATGGGTAAAATTCGTGCCCGCGCTATTTGTAAGCGGGATGGCGAAACTACCACGGGTATTACACCCTATTTTGAAGTGAATAATAACAGCAATACTGAAGTGCCTTCCTTTAGTGAATCTAATGAGCAGATGAGTAGTTCATCCAGCAGTGGTGGCTTTACCTTTTCCATTAACGAGGACTTTCATCTTGATGATGAATTCTTACTTAATGGTTTTCATATTCCCTTCTACCGTAAAGTGGGTGATTACGAAGTTGAAGCTCTTACGGCTAATGACCGTGCAGGCTTGAATATTTCCTCTTCTAATCCTGATATTGTCGAGGTGGATGGCCTAAACCTGATTCCCAAGCAGAGTGGTTCAGTGATTATCACCGCCCGCATCGACGGTAATGTGGTAGTGAAGCGGGTAAATGTCGCATTGGGTGGCGATGATACCGATGGTGATGGCATCCCAGATAGCTGGGAGCAAGAGCATGGCATGAATCCCAATGATATTGTGGATGGCTATGAAGATTTTGATAGTGATGGCTTGAGCAATCTTGAGGAGTACCAAAAGGGCTCAGATATCTATAAAGAGGATACCGATGGTGATGGTCTGTCAGATTTGCAAGAGGTGGAAGCCGGCACAGAGCTGACCCTGTTTGATACCGATGGCGATGGCCTGAGTGACCGTATCGAATTAGAGCTGGGCTCTGATCCCCTGAACACCTCAGATGCCCCTTATGCTGAGGCATTGGTGGGTATGTATGTACTTCCCGGTACGATGCTAAAGCTTTCTGTCGATGCCATTGATACGGAAAACAGCATCCAGCTGCGAGTGGTTGGCCAGCTTTATGATGGCAGTGAAATGGATCTGACACCAACGCAGTTTGGTACCCACTATGAGACGACAGCGCTGGATATCTTCATGGGTGGCCCCGGTGAGGACGGTAAGCTGTTTGGTGCCATGGTAGATGAGCCAAGCACCAGCCCATCACTTCTAAAAGTCAGCAATGACTACGTTGGTCAGAGTATTGATATTGAAGTCACTGTAGAGCAGTTTTCTCCAGTAGGTTTGTCCAGTCATAACCTCTCTATTTATGCCAGAAGTATCGATAAAGCAGGTAAATATGCTTATATCGTAGGTGATGAGGGGCTGGAGATTGTGAATGTCTCTAATCCACTTTTCCCAACCACGATGGGTACCTTGCTGTCGAGATTTACCGGGCGTGATGTGAAGGCACTGGGAGACTTCCTTTATGTTTCTGCCAAAGAAGGGTTCTATGTGGTCTCGGTAGCGAATCCGACTACCCCGCAAATTGCGGGTTCGCTAAGCAGTCAAATCGGTTATCAAGGGATTGCTCTGGGTAATGGTCTGATCTATCTGGCCAAAGGTGCTGCGGGTATTGAAATTGTCGATATATCCAAGCCCCATGCGCCTTTCAGTATTGCAACCATGGGCTTTGATTTTGATGTGAAGGATGTTGCACTGAATGATCAGTTATTGGCTGTGTTGGGTAGCAAGACGTTAGAGTTTGTCGATGTCTCCAACCCTGAAGCGCCGATTAAATTGGGTAAGATTGCCATTGGCGGTATAGGTGGTACCCACATTGCGATGAAAGAGGCAATGGCCTACGTTGTCCATCCGCAGGGCTATTTTGTGATTGATGCTACTGACCCAATGACACCGAAACTGGTAGGTAATGGTGGCATATTTGCTGGCGTGGATCTGACGCTGGTAGATGGATTTGCTTTTTTTGCTGCGGAAGGTGTACGACAGTTCCCCCATGTCGTGCCTTATGCCAATATCAAAGATCCTGTGAACTCTTTCTATCAAGGGGCCATTGATTTAACAGATCTGGACCCACGTGAGGTAGTGGCTAAAGGTATCGCATCAGATTCCAGCAACTTGTACACCGTAGGTGCAAACAAACTGTTTATCGCCCAATATCGCGGGGAAGTCGATAACAAAGGGGTTAAACCTGAGGTCTATATCGAATCTCTCTCTGATCAAAAGGTGGTGGAAGAGACGCAATTCTCGGTCACCGCGGTAGCCAATGATGATGTGGCAGTCGCCCGTGTCGAATTTTGGCAGGATGGCGTATTGTTGGGGGCAGATAGCTCTGCGCCATACCAATACCTTTTCACCGCTCCCAAAGAGGCAAATGTAGCGGGTGGTGTAACCCGTGTTGAAGTGATCGCCTATGACTTTGGCGGTAACCAAGAGAGCGATTTTATTGATGTGGTGATTCAGCCTGACAGCGATGGTGATGGTTTGGGCGATCAAGAGGAGTGGGAGATCTATCACACCCAGATCAACAACCCGGATAGCGATGGCGATACTCTTTCTGATGGTTATGAAATCGAGATTGGTACGGATCCTAACCTAGCAGACAGTGATGGTGATACCGATCCGTTATTGGATGGCTCAGGTGATAATAACGATGCTACCGAACTGCTGCATGGTACTGATCCTACCAACCCTGATCGACTGGCACCTATGGTGGTTCGAACTACCCCAGAGGCAGATGCGACGGATGTGCTGCGTAACCAAAACATCAGCGTGGTATTTGATACCCCGATGGATCCAGAATCTTTTGCTGGCACATCAGTGATTCTGACTAATGTGGATACGGGGGCTTCCCATTTGGGTGAGGCCTCTTTGGGGCGTAGCAATACCGTAATCTATTTTGCATTGGCCAGTGTGCTGGATGGTGGTACTCACTATCGTCTGACGATTAACGGTCTGAAGGATGAGGCGGGTAACACTATGACACAGGCCTATGAGCTTAGCTTCCAGACCGGTATCTATACGGACACCGCGGCTCCTGCTGTGAGTAAATGGCAGCCTGCTAACTACAGTGGTTATGCACCTATCAACGTCATTCCAACCGTTACCTTTAATGAGGCGATCGATCCTAACAGTGTAACCCACGACAATATCGCTTTGATTGATAATACGACCAATCAAAACGTGGCAATAACACTCTCGTTAAGCATCGATGGTACTCGTGTTGTCTTAACGCCTTCAATGTTGCTGGATCGAAACACGCGCTATACCCTTCAGGTAAAGGGTATCAAAGACCAATTTGGTAATACGATGAGCGGTATGACGTCTGCTTGGTTTGAGACAGATATAAAGAGTGATACTGTCGCGCCACAATTGAACGTAACAACCCTGGATATGAATCAGACCAGCTATCCAACGGATATTGTGTTGAAGGCGCAGTTCTCCGAGCGGATAAATAGTGGTGCTATCGAGGGCATTAAGCTGCTGGATCCTAATGGCAATGAAGTGGCAGTGAGTTACTACGTGATGCAAGGTAATACCGTTGTCGGTATTAAGCCCCAAGGCTCACTCTCTCTGTTGCCTAACAGCACCTATACCTTTGTGGTTTCCGGGGTACGGGATTTAGCTGGTAATGAAGCGATGGCATATCAACAGTCATTTTTAACGGGTAGTGGCAAAGGTAGCAGCGCGAAGGTCTATGTAACTAACGATACCCTTCCACTAAAAACCTCTTATGTGACCATGCCCCTTAATGGTCGATTCAAAATGAGCTTTAGCGGGCAAGTGGATCCTGCATCGATTCAACATTATGACGTCAACTTACGGGATACGACCTTGAACTCCTACGTAGAGGGACATCTCGTGTTGAGTGAAGATGCAACGGTGCTTGAATTTATTCCTGATGAACCACTGGTGGCAGGACATGACTATCACTTTAGTGCAGCGGGTGGTAGCTATAACATTATGAAGCCCAATGCCCTGACCGGTGCATATGGCGTTAACCGTAGCTTTACAGCACTCGATGAAATTGACCAACAAGGGCCAACGCTTGTTGCCAGTAGCATTCCTCAAGGGGCGGTTAATGTTACCCGTAACTTCGATATGGTGCTTAAGTTTGATGAGTATCTAAGTCGTTATTGTGCTACCACGGCAGCGTTCAAGCTTACTTCGGCGCAGGGTAAGGTAATACCCATTAATGTCACGGAGAGTGGTACACAATACACCATTGAGCCGACCAGCTATATCTACAATGTGACGGAAGGGGATTATACCCTGACTATCTCGGGGCTTTGTGATGCCGTGGGCAACCAGGCACCTCTACAAACCATAAGCTTTAGTGTCGCCAATACCACAGATTCGTCTGGTCCTACGCTGCTCTCTATTAGCCCTGCTGATGGTGAAACCGGTGTTGCGACAAACCGAGTGATTACCGCTACCTTTAGCGATCCAGTGGCAGATTTCATTTACCCGCCATATTTCTATTACGATGGCCCGGATGGTTCACGCCACACTGCTGGAGGCAAGTGGTCGGTTAATGGTAATACTGTCACCTTTACGCCAGCCCAGGCTTTGGTTCCGGGGAGTGTCTATTACGTCAATTTCTTCAACCGTGTGAAGAACTACTCCGGTTACTTTAATACGATCTCACCGATGCAGTTCACAACGGATCCCATAACGGATCACACCGCTCCTACGATAGTCAATGTGACTCCGCAGGCGGGCTCCGTAAATATTGTATTAAGACCTCAAATAGTTGTGGCGTTTAGTGAGCCAATGAGTTCAGCAACCTTGCGTAAGGAGAATTTCGGCTTCTATGCCAATGGTGAAATGATCGATGCCACGCTCTTAGTCTCATCGACGGGTAAGCTTGTTACCGTTGAGCCAAAGAGCAACCTTCCTGCAGCGAGCGTGGTGAGCTTGGTGGTCAGTGACCAGCTTACCGATATGGCGGGTAACCCGCTGGCACCACTGGTTCATACCTTTACTACCGAAGTGGGCTTAGGGGGCGTAGGCTCGCCAAGTATCATTCGTCAAATCCCCGAGGCGGGTAGTAGTTATGCTTCTCAGCTGAACGAAATCCTGCTTTATAGCACGCACAAACTGCGGGCGAGCACAGTGGCTGATTCGCTAGTGGTACTGGAGAATGGTATCGAGTTGAACGGTACAGCAGAGCTATTGGCTGATGGTTACACCATTCGTTTTAGTAAGGCGACACCCTTTGCTCAAGGGGCACAGATTGAGATCTATGTGGCGGATACTCTGCAGAGTGAGTTAGGTCGTGATGCTAATGGATATTACGGCTTCTTCTCTACTGCCAGTAACGACCCACAAAAAGGCGTGTTGCCCACGGTGGATCGTTTCTTCCCTGATGGTAAGCATCTGGTGCCTGTTAACACCAAACTGTTCGCACGCTTTAGCGAACCGCTTGATACCACTCAGATGCTGAGTGATGCCCAGGTCGCCTTGGTACAAATTAACGGTACTGAAAATATTGAGGTGACGGGTTTGACCATAGAACGCTTTGAGGATGGACGTTCAATCATGGTTACACCACCGCCGCTGCAACCAGGCAAAGATTATCGCTTCGTGGTGGTAGGTGTGATGGATGATGACCAAGAGATCTCTGGTGCCTATTCAGTGGATTTCACCACTCAAAATGAAGCGTTGATTGACAATGTCGGCCCGGATATCACCTTCTCTTATCCAAAGAATGGGCAGCAACAGGTTCCATTGAATACCCGTTATATGGTGAGCTATAGCGAACCGGTGAATGCTATCTTGTTTGATAGTGATTTTGGTAAACGGGTCAATATGCTGTTTAGTGAAGATAATACCTCTGTGCGCTATCAATATCGCGGTATGTTACCCGCACGGACTACGTTGAATGAGCGCTTGTCTGCCTTAGCAGATATGGCGGGAAATCCATCTCAGGCGCTTGATAATATCTTTACGACGGGAGGTAGCGTTGATGTGATACCACCTGATGCAAGCCTTTTGGCGACCAATCCTAATCAATTGATCGTGTGGAGCTATGGAGAGGTGATCGATCCAACACAGGTGACGGCAGAGGCGTATAAGATCACTGGTAACTGGGGAGGGGCACCGGCACTTGATACTGAGATTTACTATGAAGGTGACAGGGTTCGTGTCGTACCGGTAACCGCTCTAAACCCGGGGATGAAATATCGCTTTTACTTCCCCTACAATGCCATGGATATGGCAGGTAACAGAGATATGGGGCTTAGCGCGGATACAACTTATTCTGTCACCAGGACTGTGCCAGATGGGGTAGATATTGATCCGCCTGTGGTAGAGGCCATCAGCTTTGAGAGTACTCCATTAAATGTGGCGATCAATGCGAAGATCAGTATCCGCTTCAACGAAGTACTGACTATGGTCGGCATGGAAGGCATCCAGATTCTGGATAGCCAGGGTAAGCCTGTGAATGTGAGTAAGCGTCTTGATTTCAATACATACGGTAGCGGTACTGTGCTGACGCTGTCGCCTACAGTGTTGTTAGTGCCTAATGCCAATTACACTCTGGTTCTCTCAGGTGTGACGGATAATTCCGGGAACGAAATGGTGGAAGAGCAGCATAGCTTCACGACCGGTGACCGAGCTGATATTACCGGAGCCCAGTTTGTTAAAGCTTTTGTACCGTTTGATAGCAGTAAGCGTGCAACGGAGTTGGTAGCGGTGGATACAGTGTTGAGCGTAACATTTGATGAGCCGCTGGATGCCACCAGTATTAATCAAGGACCCACCTCGGTAAATCTTTGGGACTTTACTGATGTGGCAATTGAGTACCCGGTACATACAGAGTTGAGCGCAGATGGTTTAACCATGTTCATTCGACTGGATGACCGTACTCAGCTTGAGCCAGGGAGAAAATATCAACTCCGGCTCACCTATTCCTATTATGGTGAGCTGTTAAAAGATGTAGCAGGCAATACCGTTACGGGCAAACCCAGTTACATCGCATTTGAAACACAACTATAAATCCATATGTGATTTAAAGCGCGTCTATGCACGCGCTTTAAATTGTTTTAGAGAGTAGAGCAATGAAACAAACTCGATTTCCTATTCTGGCAGCGGTATTAATGACCGCGGTGGTAGGTACCTATCTGTTGAGTGGTGGCTCATCCGATAAAGACACCGATCCGCTGGTGATTAATCATCATAATAACAGTCAATCAGCCGAACCGCGTGTGGAGAATCCGCAGAGTACAGGACCAGGTGCTGCGGCTTTGGTTGCCCAACAGGTGTCAGCACGCCCCAAACTTAGCCAGTTGGCAGTACCGCTCGAACCACAGGTGATGGAGGAGAAAACGGCACAGGCGCAAGTGATTCGTGAAGAGTTGGACGGGATGATTCAGGAGTACGATGTAACACTAAGTGATGGGGATGGCTCCACACGTAAACAGATCAAACTGGCGATGCAGGAGAAGTTGACCGCTTACAACGAAGCGGTCTTGCCAGTCGTGTTAGAGATGATGCGTCAGCGTAATGAAACGTTAACAGGTCCTAGAGTAACCCCTTCAACTCATACAGCAGATTGATCGCCTCCCTAGGTGTCATCTCATCCACTTTGATCTCTTCCAGTTTTTTCAGCGCAGGGCTTTCTGCGGTGGGAGCAAAAAGATCAAACTGCTGTTGTGGTGCGATACTGGCTGCGCTGTTCTCTTGATTGGCGGTTTGCTCTTCCAGCTGTCGTAGCTTCTGTTTAGCATTTTGAATAACGGTTTCAGGCACGCCAGCCAGAGCCGCTACCTGTAGACCATAACTTTGGTTAGCAGGCCCCTCTTTCACTGCATGCATAAAGACGATGCTGTTGCCGTGCTCTACTGCATCCAGATGGACGTTAACCACATTGCTGTGATTTTCGGGCAGGGTGGTCAGCTCAAAGTAGTGGGTGGAGAAGAGGGTGAATGCCTCCACCTCAGAGGCCAACTGTTCCGCACAGGCCCAAGCCAGGGAGAGGCCATCAAAGGTACTGGTACCACGTCCCACCTCATCCATTAATACCAGACTATGTTGGGTGGCGTTATGCAGGATATTGGCGGTCTCTGTCATCTCAACCATAAAGGTGGATCGGCCACTGGCCAAATCATCGGAAGCACCAATACGGGTGAAGATGCGGTCAATCGGGCCTAATGTTGCCGCCTCTGCGGGTACATAGCTACCGATATAGGCTAGTAGCGTGATCAATGCCACTTGACGCATATAGGTGGATTTACCCCCCATGTTAGGGCCGGTGATCAGCAACATGCGACGTTGGTCATCAAATAGAGTATCGTTGGGAATAAAGGGATCATTCAGCACCTGCTCCACTACCGGATGACGGCCTGCTTTGATGGTGATACCGGGTTGGTTAACTAGCTGTGGCTGGCTAAGATTCAGGGTATCAGCTCGCTCTGTCAAACAGTTCAGTACATCCAGTTGGGCCAGGGCAGCGGCACACAATTGAAGCTCACCCAGCTGCTGGTTGAGCGTTTCCAGTAGCTGCTCATAGAGCGCCTTCTCTTTCGCCAGTGCCCGTTCGTTGGCACTCAGTACTTTATCTTCAAAGGTTTTCAGCTCTGGGGTGATGTAGCGCTCTGCATTCTTCAGGGTCTGGCGACGTTGGTAGTCGACGGGGACATTGTCTGACTGACCTTTGCTTACTTCAATGTAGTAGCCATGTACCCGGTTATAACTCACCTTGAGTGTCTGGATGCCGGTACGCTCCTTTTCCCGCTGCTCCAGGTCGATTAAGTACTGGCCTGCATTCTCTTTTAAGGCGCGCAACTCATCCAGTTCGGCATCGAAGCCCTCGGCGATAACACCGCCATCACGAATTAGCATGGGTGGGTTTTCGATAATGGCACGCCGTAACAGATTGGCAGTTTCTGGATGCTCGCTGACCTCACCCAGCAGATCCCGTAGCAGTGAGGCATCCATATTAGCCAGATGCTGTTGAATCTCCGGTAGCTGTTCCAGAGCAGAGGCGAGCTGGGTCAGATCCCGTGGGCGGGCGGAACGCAGCGCCACACGAGCCAGGATACGCTCAATATCGCCCACTTTGCGCAGCATGCCGTAGAGTTCCACAAAGCTGGCCTGTTCCAGCAAGGCGCCAATCGCCTGATGGCGCTGCTGTAGCGTGTACTGATCACGTAGTGGACGGTTCAGCCAGCGGCGTAGGGCTCGACTACCCATAGCGGTAGCGGTGTGGTCCATCACCCAAGCCAGTGTGTGCTCTTGCCCACCGGCCAGATTGTATTCCAGTTCCAGATTACGGCGGGTGGCGCTATCCAGCTGGATCGCATCATCTTGGGACTCTACTCGCAGGGCATGAATATGGGGCAGGGCAGTGCGCTGGGTCTCTCTAATATAGTTAAGCAGGCAACCGGCTGCAGCGATGGCTGCGGGCATATCGGCACAACCAAAACCGGCGAGGTCTTTGGTGCCAAATTGATTGGTGAGTAGGCGGGTTGCGGTCTCCAGTTCAAAGTGCCAAGGGGCCTGATTGCGGATACCGGGGCGGTCGCCCAGCTCGGCACGGGGAAACGCTTCACTGATTAACAGCTCAGCTGGGCGTAGGCGCTCAAGTTCGTTTAACAGTCCCTGCAAACTGGCCAACTCCATGGCATAGAAGCGGCCACTGGTTACATCTAGCGTTACCAGACCAAAGCAATCGCCTATTTGATGGGCTGCAGCTAGCAGGTTGTCACGACGCTCATCCAGCAGCGCTTCATCGGTAATTGTACCGGGAGTAAGAATGCGCACCACTTTGCGCTCCACTGGGCCTTTGCTGGTGGCAGGATCGCCAATCTGCTCACAAATGGCTACCGATTCACCCTTACGCACCAGCTTGGCCAGATAGCCCTCAGCGGCATGGTAAGGGATGCCCGCCATAGGAATTGGTTCGCCAGCTGACTGGCCGCGAGCAGTGAGGGTAATATCCAGCAGTCTTGCGGCCTTGCGGGCGTCATCAAAGAAAAGTTCGTAGAAATCCCCCATGCGATAAAACACCAGAATATCGGGGTGCTCTCCCTTGATCTTCAGGTACTGTTGCATCATGGGTGTGTGTTGTGTGTTTTTTTCTTTCAAAGTCATGCTTTTGTATTTCTTAATGCATTGTAATTTAAGTAATTATAGTTATTTTGACTGTCTCAGAGATTCTCAGTGAACCTCACTTAATATCACCCAATCTCGCTAAAAAGTGTAACTTGTGGTGTAACTTTTTATGCGCTACATTTTGGTAATAACGAAAAGTTACACTTTTGCAGCAAAGCTAAGCGAAACGGGATCCAATTAAGAGGACGCCAATGGCAACAGTACAGAGTACCAAACCTCTATCTTCCAGGACAGTAGAAGCGATGAAACCTGGCGATAAAATTAAGGCTGATACCGGCGAAAATAACGGGTTGAGGGTGAAATGCGGTACTACCGGGGTAAAAACATTCTTTTACCGTTATAAAAGTCCGGTAACTGATAAGCTCATTCAGGTCAAAATCGGCAGTTTCCCTGAAACATCACTCGCAGAGGCGAGGGTAAAACTTCAGGAACTTAAGCAGATTCGCCGCCAGGGGCGCTGTCCTGCAACAGAAGCTAAAGAGCAGAGGCAGCAGGAGAAAGAGCAGATACTGGAGTTAGAGCAGGAGCAAGTAGAATCAGCTCAAAAGTCCTTCTCGGTTGAGGACCTTGTTGAACTCTACCTCACTCAATACATAGAAGATCGAAAATCGCCAAGTGGTAAAGTCATTGCCGGTGCCCGGAAACCGAAGGGGCAGTCGGAAACACGCAGAACCCTCTACGGTGATGTGATTCCAAAGCTGGGAGAGCTGTCTGCTAGTACCATCACTAGGAAGCAAGTGGTGGACATGATTATGTCGATTGTTCAACGTGGTGCGAATGTTCAGGCTGGAAACGTATTAAGGGAGCTTAGCGCCGCTTACGAATTTGCCATTGGGCTAGGGCATTTTTCAGATGAATTCGCCAATCCGGCGTTGCTGGCCAAGGCAAGTCTTCGGCAAGCCAAGGTGAAACTTACGCATCAAAGAGGTAAA
This sequence comes from Thiohalomonadales bacterium, assembly GCA_050295955.1. Taxonomy (GTDB): domain Bacteria; phylum Pseudomonadota; class Gammaproteobacteria; order RBG-16-57-12; family RBG-16-57-12; genus JAFLJP01. Next base: position 42,671 of record JBNKQQ010000019.1, on the reverse strand, counting down.
CGAGTTCTTTCTGATTCAGAGTTGGCAGAATTGTTGAAGTGGTTGCCGAGTTCTGATTACACAAACACGCAGAAGAATGTTCTTCGATTTACCCTTTGGACAGGATGCCGAACCGGTGAAGTGTGTAATGCCGCATGGCAGGATATTGATTTAGAGAATCAAACATTTCATATAAGAGAAAGTAAGACCGATGTGGAGCGCTATGTGCAACTGCCTCGTCAAGCGGTGGAATTCCTAAGAGCACTTAGATTAACTACTGGCGATTACCTGTTTCCATCCCAAAAGACACGAATGCCCATTCAGCAAAAGCAACTGACAGAGCAGGCTTGGAGGATGAGGCAGGCAGGCACAATGCTTAAACTGAATCAGTCGTGGACTCCACATGATCTGCGCAGAACAGTCAGAACTGGCTTGTCGCGTTTGCAATGCCCAAATGAAGTAGCTGAGGCTGTTTTGGGACATTCCCGCAAGGGTATTGAGGGAACCTACGATTTACACCGGTACGAGCCTGAATGTAAGGAGTGGTTACAGAAGTGGGCGGATCATCTTGATTCGTTGTTGGTAGAAACGAAGTCTTAATCAGTTGGCTAACGTCTGACGTTTTTCAATGAGAGCTTTTACGATAGATTGGAGTTCCTCTGTTGATTTTCCGGCGGCAAATGCATTCAGCATAGCGTCCACCTCATGAGCTAGCCAACCAACTGAGCGATTACCAAGCGTTACCCCTGGCGGGAATAGGCCTTCGCTGATGCGCCTATAAAGGGTTGCGTTGCTCATCCCGGTTCTATCTAAAACGGCAGGCTTTCGTTCGATTCGTATAGGTTGAGATTCGGCCATGATCGCTCCTTTGTGAGACTGGGTGGTACATCTTGAGGATCATTCTATCGGCAACATGTTGATTTAACTCCCCGGCTAACTACCCCGAAGGGGTGAGTTATAGAGTGTCTTTTGTTGTTAAAGAAACTTCTTGAAGAACGACACCTGAAGCCGGGCCGCTATTCCGGCTATCAACAGGAAAGGCGGGAGAATGTATTTCGGGTCCATAGGTATGGGGGGAAGCAGATATACCACCCATAGCCCTACAATTGACCAAGCTAATGCTCGCTTGGCTCGGTGGTAAATAAAGCCCGATTCTCGCTCACCGCCGGTGCGGCGTAGGTACCAGCCCAGGAATCCGTCGCTGATGGCACCGAGAATAACAATCGCAAAGAAGGGGAGTGTGAGCAGAATAACTCCGAGCCGCAAGGCGAAGAGTTGTAGGCCAATCATGGCTGTTTCGATGGCTGGACGAAGTGTTTCCACAAACTCAATCTCCGTCGAGCTTGTGGATGAGGGGAGGCTACTAGCATGACGCATCATCCCATCTATGCCTGTACTCACAAATACCGTCTCGTAAAACGAAGTGGCGACTCCAACTAAAATATCCACCTTCGTTTGCGGTAGGTCAAGATAGGCTAGTTCTAGGTGGAGCGTCTGCTCCAAGCGGGTGATGCCGTCTGGTGACCAGAGTACAAAGACGCAGAACAGGTCGATGAACAACACTAACAGCGCGATTATCACAATCCACTTCAGATGCCATAAAAGTCCAGTGAATCGTCGCTGTTCAGGCATCGTCTATTCCGTAATACGCTAGCCGCTCGCGCCGAATTTCATCCATATCCTTGGGTAACAGCGGATCTTTGCCAGGTAGAGGTAAGCGCAGTTTGTAGAGCTGGCCACCTTCCAGTAATGCGAAAGCCTGACCTTTTGGAAGTTGGATAAGGTCAGCCGGTGTCAGCATGTCCATCTCGGTTTCCGTCAGGCGATCTTCGTTGCGTGTGGTGAAGTCGATATCGGTGCCAGGGTCGTTGTTGTCGGTGACTTGAGAGGCGGCAAGTTTGGTGTATATCCTGGCCTTGGGAAGTTGATCGGTGAGCACCGTTGCGGTGATCTCATTTTTTACCCGCAGCATGATAAGTGTGTTGAGGTTGCCGGTGATTTGTCCTGCTTTGGCTAAGTCCCCAATGCCTGCTTCGATATCGCTGGCGGTTTGGGTATAGGCGGTGACCTGAAAGCCAGCACCACCGGCTTTGTTCAACAGAGGAATGAATTCATTACCGATCAGCTCATTGAACTCATCGGCATGAATCGTTTTCTGCACGGTGCGGTGTTCAGCGAGATCAGGTAGGCCGTGGGAATCACCCTGTTTATAGAGTTGCCCGGCAATAGAGGTGAGATCCGCAAACATCGAGTTGCCCACCGCGCCTGCTACCTCGGCATCCGTGAGTGCATCTAACCCTACATAGACAATGCCATGTTCACGAATCACTCGCATCCAGTCGAGAATAGGACGTTGGTCTGCGCTATCCGCATAGTCAGGTGAAAGAAGTTTGCCGATACGCCCAGTGGTAAGCTTTTCCAATAACGGTAACAGGCTGGCGGTCAGTTTATCGAAGTAGGTTTTGTCGTATTCAAAGGCACTCCGCAGGCCATCGGCGACAGGATCAAATAGCTGGTGATCTTTGGCGTATCGAGTCAGGGCAATGGCATGAAAGTCTCGGCCACGTAGCGCCATGGGAAGGTTTTTCTCATTAAGGCTGCCTTCCAGTTTTTGCACTGATTGTCGCCAGCCTTCAGGCGCTTCTTTATCCAACCACAGGTGATAGTAATCGGTCAGTAGAGGTTCGATATTCGTCACGTAGCGAGCAATGGTGTTGTAGTCTGGCCGACGCCCAAGTCCTACCAGTGCTCTTGAAACGATATTGGTAAAGCGCCAGGCAAATTCCCGAAATGCGGCACTGTTACCTTCTGCCGGTAACTGGGTGGAGATACGTGAGGCTACTTCAGTGATTCGCGCAAAATCACCGACCGGGTTATAGCGCTCCGATATATCCGGGAATCCAAGGTGAAAGATGTGAAATTGATCCAGTCGATTGGCGCGTTTTGCTTCAGCGTGCATTCGCCGCAGGAGATCGATATCCCCCTTGGGATCAAACACAATGACCACATCCCCACGGCGAATGTCCTGACTGACGAGAATCTCTAACAGCCGGGTTTTACCTACCCGCGTGGTGCCCAATACCAGTTTGTGTCCTACACGTTCGCCGATATCCATCCAGGTGTCGGACTCATCCTCGGTTCCAACGCCATGCAGAGGCGGAAAGCCGCCAACAGGGGGAAGCGGTCTAACTGGATTCCACCAACGGTCTTTCTTGGTGAGCGTAGGTAACCACGATAGGAGTGGGGAGTGTTCCAGGCTGATCTCCAAACGACGTGCTAGTTGATAAGGTTTCCCTTGAACCAAGTAAGGCTGAGCATTTGGATTTCTGGATTCAACCAATCGCTGGGTATGGCGTTGATCCCATTTGAAGCCTCTACCAAGAAACAGCTTATGGTGGGAGAGCGGGAGTTCGTTTGCATCCAACGAATAGCGCGGTAATCGCCGCAGGTGGGATTGATAGCGGCACACACTCCAGGCTTGTATCAATCGCCAGCCGCCCAATATCGCAAAGGCTATTGCGGTAATAGTCGCAATACTCGGTAGCATAGGGAAGAAGTGTGAAGGTTGCAGTGCCAGATGGGTCGCACCAATAATGAACACCGCCGCAGGTAGAAACTCGACCACGGGGCGTAAACGATTATCAAAGGCCTCGGACACGGTTAGTCTCCTAATAGCTCAAGATGTGGATTAGGAGAGGGGAGTTTTACACCGGGAAATATGTTGCCCGGCTCTTCAATCAGAAAACCTTTGATTCGGCTCTTATTGCGCTTGCCCGTAACCTGGTATGTGTAAATATTGGTGCCTTGTGCGGTTTTACGATGCAGTTTGAGTTTCTGGAATCGCTTCTGCACATGTTGCCAGTTGGTTTTATCGTAGTCTTTGAATATGCCAGGACTCACCAGTAACAGACCTTCCGCAACAGTATGGATGCGAGCGTTGACCGAATTGGTTTCAAACTTGTCTTTCAATAAGCCATCTAGAAGCCAGTCTCGAAAGGCTTGGCCTGCATCCTCACTGTCATCTTGCACTTCAGTAAAAACTTCAGCTACTCCTGCTTTCTCAATTGTCTGGGTGGTTTCGGTGTTATTACTGCATTGAAAGAAAGCGACAGGATCAAATGTTGGTTCTTGGCTTTCTGGAATATTTTGAGTGGTCGTTGCTGTTGTGAGAGTGGATGCCTCTGAGCCGGTGTTTTCAGTGCTGACAATGACCGAATTAGCTGTTGTCGTTTCTTCATTGTCAGTTGATGGGATAACCGTGCCTTCAAATACCTCCGGCCTTGATGATGAGTCAGGCCATAATTTCTCAGCAGCAAAACACAAGCAGGTGAGTGTGTGAGACCAATCTTCACCCGATACGTTTACCTTCCAGATGGATCTATCTTGATTTGGAATAACTGCGTTGTTTTGTTGTAACTCATCAAAGATACGGTCATTGCGTGTCGGTATACCGCTATGACCTTCCTGTAAAAGATGTTCACGCAAGGTATCGATACCGCGTTTACTCACTAACCAAAGATGTTTGCCATCAAACCAGGCCGCTGCGCCGTTGCGGTTAAGAGGAATCTGATTCTCTTTGAATAGATAACGAAGCCCTGTCAGTAAACGCTCATGCAATGCTGTGCGAGCACCAGGCAGAGGCTTGCTTGAAACCGAAGCACCAAGGTTCTCCGCAACAGACAAACCATCTGCCTGTTGAACGATCTCGCCAATAATGCCCGCATCTTCATACATGCCACTGATCGACGATAACCAGGCAGTGAGCACAGTTCGGTCAGCTGCCAGCCAATTCAACGCGGCACTGGGAAGAATGAGATTGGTGAGCAGCAATGCAGCGCGTTCGTGTAGTCGATACAAGCGATCCTTGCGATAACGAATCCGATACCAGTGAGCATTCACGATAGGGGTAGTGAGGGCGTCCCAGTGCCCCAGCTCATGACCTTGTTTGTCATAAAGGGTGATGGTTTGATCCATGAGTGGCTTGCCAATGTCATGTAATAAAGCCGCGCTGAATACGGCATAAGTCCACACATCTTTTTTAGCGGTGATCTCTTCAGCATCCCCACCCTGAGGCAGTAAATGCCCTCGGCGGATACGCAGTGCGTGAATCACTACCTCTAAAGCATGATCTAAAAGGCCTCCTGCTCCGGGGTGGTGATGTGATTCAGAGGCGGGCAGTTGTTGCACATAACCTGCAAAAGAGAGCAATGCATCCAGATAAAGAGAGCGCCAATGTGCTTTAGGTACTCCCGCCAGTTGTTGAATCGTACTGATCTGTTTGTTGCGACAGTCAATCAGCGCTTGTGCGGGTAAGACTGGAAAACAGTCAGGATAGGGTGTGGTCGTATTACGCCGAATGCCAAACATGGTTTGATTCAACCTGATTAGTGTGCATCCACTTCACGATGTCATGTCTGGTTATTTGCGGTGTCCAGGCCTGCCAAATGACAACCTTACCGACACGTTTCTCAAACGTTAGAAAAGACTCATTTACAGGGTGCCAGTTAGAGGACGTGCTAGACGCTCTGAAGTAGAGCATAGGCATCGAAGCAAGCGCCTCAAAGAGACGTGGCTCTCTATGATTGAAAGGTCGTCTATCGATATGAATAAGCTGCTGCTCAAGGTAGGGGAGTGGCAACTGCTCTAGTTCAAGCGCACGCTCTATGCCGTCGTAGCGATATAGCAACTGCATCAAGGGTAGAATCCAGCGACCAAGGCCAGCATTCAGCAAAATGTGATAAATAGGTGGTAAGCATTGGGTATCCATGGCCTACTGTTTTATCACCCAAGCTTTTTAGATATCTACGATAAATCTTTTTCCAACGCTTCGGATTTATTGTTGACCCCAATGTGGCAGTCTCGCTAGCCTTCATCATGTAGTAAATCATTGAGTAACACTGTTTAAACTAAGGATTAACAATGCAATCACTGGTTCAAAATGGCCGGTTAATTATGACCCGCTGCTTTAACGAGTCATTCATTATCAGACCGGATTCAAAAGTTAGGGCACTGCTTCCCGCAGAGGTGCTTTTCAAATCACCAATTATCGTCACGGTTATGCAAGGCGAGGTCGATGACCAGGTTCAACTCTCCATCCAGGCGGACAAGCGACTTAACATCGTGCGCTCGGAATTGGTTGATGAGGCGGAACTGAAAGAGCGTAATTCGTTACTTTATAGAACAGACTTAGACCTCATTGAACACAGAAACCTCCTCAAAGATGAGCTGGTTCGTGTGGACCAAGAACGTCGTCAGTTGAAAGAACGCATCACCAATGAAGGCGAATCCGCCAAAAAGGAACGACGAAGCGCAGATCGTAAAAAGATCAATGGCTGGAAAAGGCGTGACGAGGATCTACTGGCGTACCGTACTGAGGTCAGAAACAAACTCGGTGACATCAAAGAAGCCATCAAACAACGGAATATCGCTCATAGTGGTCGGCCACCAAGCGAGCTATTAGCCAAGACGTTTATGGAGACCGCCCAGGACTTTCTACCCGAGGCTCAATTCCACCAGATTCTCCAGCTGGCCGAGGGTCGGTTGAGGGAGGAGAGCGAGGTACAGGATGCTGCTGCCAGTATGGGCTAACCCTTTCGCCCTTTGTGGAAAAGCCCTTTCGGGTAGGGCCTTTCCATTAAAGGCCCCCTTCCATTCCCTGAAACAGCCCTTTTTCCCTTTTCGGGCTTGGTTGGAAGGAAATGTCGGGCTAGATATGGAGTTTGTCTAAGCCCTTTGGATTCAATGGGATAGCTAGATATCGGGTGGTTTTCCTGTGATCGAGCACGCAGAATTGTATATATCTACTTGTATAATATACATCTAGGAATATAATTTTATGAAGGAAATCGAGTTTATCGGTCGATCTTTAGAGGCAATACGGGATTTTTCTGTAGATGCCAAGCGAGAGGCCGGGTATCAATTGGACCGGGTTCAGCGCGGACTTGATCCAACTGACTGGAAGCCGATGACAACGATCGGGCAAGGTGTGCGTGAAATTCGCATCAAAGAGGATGGCCAGTGGCGCATTATATACATCGCCAAGTTTGAGGATGCTGTCTATGTATTGCACGTCTTCCGCAAGAAGACACAGAAAACGACCAAGTCAGATATCGATGCTGCAAAACGGGCATTAAGTGAAGTGGTAGCGAGGTTAAGCAAATGAGCGATCGTAAACGATTTGATAGTGTATGGGATGCCCTTGAAGATGATCCCATTCGCGTCGAAAATCTGAAGCTGAGATCAGCCCTGCTTATCGCAATTAATGAAGAGCTGGACGCTAGGGGGCTGAAGCAGAAAGAGGCCGCTGAACTGCTACATATTACCCAGCCCCGAATTAGTGCGCTGAAACAGGGGAAGGTAAATGACTTCCGCTTAGATACCTTGGTAGACATCGCCCATCGACTAGGTCTGCACGTTTCAATGGAGATTGCGGCATGATTACGCTAATCAAACAGATCATTGCTTGTTTGATGATGGCTACACTGGTTACGGTAGCCTGCTACTTTTTGCCTTTTGTAAATGGTCTTCTTGGTGATTACCTAATTGGTTTTTTTATTGCTGCCATAGTGCTACCTATTGGGTTGAGATGGTATGACTCTCATATGGTCGCCGTTAGAAAAGCCGCTCAGGGTGAACAGCGGAAGCTTGAAACAGAATGGCGACAAAAGCATGGTGATGCCGCAACAGGATCGAATTGCTACGATCAGAGAAATATCGATAGGCAACTACATATTTTTGATGGTTATAAAGATTAGTCGAATACGTCTTTGAATGTATTGGTTAGTTTTTTCTTCGCTTTATCCATCGTCTCATGAATACTTGGCGCTGATCCAACTGAGTAGACCTCTTGTTTGTCGTGGACGGATTTCTCAAGAGTGTCCCCATCATGACTAGCCTTTGTAGTTCCCTTATCTAGGGTCGTGGTTGTTGAGTTCATATCTGATATAGATTGATCCATCACAAAAGCAATGTTGTCTCGAATGGATTCTGATTGTGGTAAGCCCGAGCTGGAGGAAAGCCGATCAACAAGAGCGTTGTTTTTCTCTGAGGTGGGTTGAATATTTTGACCTAATTCAGTGACTCGGTGCATCCTAGACTCGCCTTCATTAACGACAGGGTCATTACTCGGTGCAGATTGAATTCCTGCCAGATTTAATCCATGTTTTTCGGCAAAGTGAGAAACAGAGTTGGCTAGGGTGGCAGTATCCTCAGTATTCCCGCGATTATGTCCTGCAATAATGTTGCTTACATCGTTTGGTGTGCGGCCTTCTTCTTCAATCATGAATTGCTTAACAGCAGTTTCCAGCTTGCCGCTAAATGTGAAGCCTTGTTCATTGACTCTAGACTGGGCCTCCTGCCACTGGTGTACATCGCGCATAGCAGATTGAACGTCACCACGGTATTGTGTTTGCTCTGCCAAACCAGCGGAAACTTCTCGCGCTAATGAATCATTTGTAGATTCACTGATTTTGGCTGCTTCGGTTTGAGTGGCGCTGATTAGGGATTGATAACGCTCTGAGAAGTGAGAGCTAGCATTAAGTTGCTGGGCTTCTTCCCAAGCCTTTTGAAGGGTGTCTGCATTATTGAATTGTGCTCTTAATTCAGCTCCAATCTTTGTTAAAGGAATATCGCCGCCGATGCCAGCGGTACCAATCATTGCTACAGCCTGTTGATTGGATACCCCATACTTCTGAGCAAAGTTATTGGCAACAGACGTCAGTTTTCCAAACTCTTCCTGAGCTGAAGTTCCGTCCTGAAGCTGATAGTCATTACTGTATCCCAACCCTTGAGAACGCTGTTCCATAAAACGCTCTAGGTTGTTGTGATTAGCTGCTAATGAGTTGGAGTAAGATGCAGTATTCTGCCAAGCAGATTGTTGTGACTCACTAAGTTGGGTGCTGATACCCGACTTCATGGCATTGGTCATCTGCACCCCAAAGCCGAGGTTGGACTGAGCATATTGCTCCAGTTGTCCACCGGTGGGTTGCGCAGTCATCTTGGTGCCGAGGCCATCAACAATAGTGCCTACACCGCCAGCATACGAAGGGGCGAAGTCATTTTTAAAAGCCGATTGACCGTACATTCCCACATTGCCCATGTTCACATTACCGTGGGATACGTCAGCGGCTGCCCGTGAACCGGCTTGTTGGGTAATCGCACCAAGCCCGGAGGCGAGCATGGACATCGACATGCCCATTCCTGCGTTTACCACGCCCCAGCTAATCAGAGGGATCATCCAGGCCATGTAACTGGCGATGGCGGCTATGTCCGCGTTCACTGCACCCAGGGCAGTCGTAGTGGCCAGTGTGAGTTCCTGGCCACCAGCGGGAAGTGTGGCGACAGCCTCACCCGTGTTGGCCGAGTAGCTGGTCATGATGAGATTGAGTAGGGCATACAGCGGTGCCCAGAGCTGTAGCCAGAAAAGCGACTTGAGATAGAACATCAATGCTTTCCCGGCGGCGGGTGTGAACATCAAAATCAGAAACAGAGGGAACATACCGTAGATCAGCACTTCAAACACATTGCGCAGTAGGGGTAGTGTTTCACCCGCGAGTTCACCAAGCACTGAATAAGATGCACTGCGTTGAGCTTCAGCCTGTGCCAGGGCTAAATCCTGTGCAGCTGCACTGGCATCGGAGCGAGCGGCAAAGCGGGTGAGTGAGCGTTTGACGGCATTGCTCATCATGTTCTGTCGTATGGCATCTGCTGCCGTCGTGCTGATGTTGCTCATATAGGCATAGGAAACCGGTAGTGCGGCCATAAATTTGGCATTGGCCATAGGGTCACCAGGGAACATTCGATTGCCATAGATAGATTGGGCGCGTGTAAGCTCGCTCGACCAGTCCGTGTTTAGTTGGGCGGCTCCAGTTGGGCAGGTCACAATGCTTTTACTTCCCGTTGTATCAAGGTATTGAAATGAACGTGCTGGGTTGGCTGTGGTGCGCAGCATATTCCAAAGATCGGGTTCGTTGACGATATCGCCCCAGGTGTAAAAGCCAGTGAGAATGTCGTAGAACACACATTGCTGCATAAACTCGGAAACATTCCCGGCTAATCGTGCATCGGTGATTTCAAACTGTGAGGCGGCTCTCAGCATGTTTGAACCAAACAACAATCCGTTGGTGGTGTATTGAAGATCGTTGGGTAGGGTGAAGACGGTTTCAAACGCACGGCTCATCCAGTCGCCAGCGGTGCTGGCCATGGATGCAGTAAACCCCAATCCAATAGGCACGTTAGCCACAATGCCACTGTTGCTTGGATCGATACGGTCGGTAACGATGATGTTCACTCTAGGCAGAAACAAAATATAGAACACCAGGATTACAACCAGGAAGGGTTGGATGCTCAACGGGCGCTTCATAAACAACGCTTCGATGATGACCCAGATGACGGTAATTAGCGCCGTCATTTTTAGGAGTACGAGAAAGTTGTTATCTCCCAGGATGGCGACCAAACCATTGAAGAGTTGTAGCAGCGTGTCGCCACCGCCGTAGGTATAAATCTCCCAGGCACCCATGCTGTTATCTCAACGAATTGGTGTATCTAAGACTTTCCGCTAACGCAGGCGACATGGTTGCTACCAACATGCGTTCGTAGAGTTGAGTCTCACGAATCAGATCCACATAACGGGAAAGCTCTTCGAAGTTTTCAGATTTAAGTAGCGCGACTTGTTGCCTCGCTTCAGCAATGCCTTCCATATAGCTTTTACCTTCATCGCTCTTCATGAAAGGCGTGCCAGCAGTAGATGAGACCACCATATCGAGCAGGTCGTTGATATAGGCAAACATGATGTCTTTGGCGACAATGTCTGCATATTTACCCGCTTGAGAACCCGCTACGGTTTCGCTCATAGCAGAGGCGACATTGAGAATTTTATAGATGGGAATCTTGGTGGCACCCAGTAACCCCAACTCTGTTGGGCTAAGCGACTGTCGATTGCGGATCTTGTCGGCAATGCTGGTCATGATGACTTGAACGCGATCCTTCAAACCGTTGTTAGCACCCAGGCTCACGTTCTTGGTGGTGAGGTTAGTACAAGACATATCGGTGCTGTCATTCACACAGCCTTGAATATCGACTGACTGGCTGCCATCGAGTAACGCGGTTAATAACTCTGCCCGTTGAGTATTGAGGATAGAGGGTAGGGCAATAACGTTAGTGGGTGAGTTTTCGTTGCTTAGGTCTTTATCGATTATCACGGTGCCGGAGAGATTCATCATCATCTCCATCAGGCGTCGGTCACTGCGTAAGAACATGTTGCTCCACATTACACGCCAAGCGATGTTGCCACGAGTAAAGGCCACGCTGTTCAGCGAAGATGAAGCCAGCGTGCTGTTACGTTGACCCCCAGCGCCACAAGCTTGCCGTGCCTCTTCCATGGAATCGCCATTGCCATAGCGGGTAAGTACACATTGCGAATTCTCCTTGGCGTCGAGGCCAACAAAACTGCCGACAAGATCTGCGGCAGCTTCACAGGAGTTGATATTGAGCTTGTTAATCATCTCCGCTTTTTCGCGCACCCATTCCAGCACATTGGATATCTGGGGTGAGATCACTCGTAGACCCAACATAAAGGCGTAGCTGGCCGCGTTCTGGCCGACATTGCGCAGGGCTGCGACTAATTGGGATGAGTTGATATAGGAGAAACCTCCACCGTAGAGATCCACACCGGAACATCCGGCGCGATAGCTTGGGGCCTGCATAGATGCCAGTTGGTAGTTACGAGAAGGTGCCCGCATCACCAGGCCGCCACCAGTGAAGTAACCCGCTGCCTGTCCTTCATATACACCGGGTGGTGTGACGTTTGAGGCATAACCCATATCACTGAAAAAATTGTTCATGTCACTGCCCACGTCAGCATAGGAGGTGGGCATCAACAGGCTAATGCTCAAGGCGGTTGCTACGGCGATACGGTGGTTCATCAGGTACCTCCTTCAGAGGGTAGCCCTCTTGGTGTATTCATGATTGATTCAATGCGTTCTTCTAATTCGGTGGGGCCAAGCAGACCAAACGAGACCGGCTGCACATGACGTGATTTCGGTTCCACCAGATAGACGGCGGGCACGGTCTGTACGCCTAGGCGAGAGGCGGTGCCGTTGTCCACGCGGAAGTTTTCAAAGCCAGGGGTTGGGCCACCGTCCATGCTGATGGCAGTGACATGGAAACCATGGCGCTTGGCAAAACTCTTCAGGATGGGAGAGAACTGCTGACAATAGGGGCAACTCTCGCGAAAGAAATAGAACAGGCCATGGGTTTGGGCCAGTTGTTTGAGGTTCTGTGTACGATGATCGTTGCGTTCATCATAGTAGGCGTGAACTGCTTTCGGGCTGGTAGGCCTAACCAGGGTATGATCCAGTGCGGGTGTTGCCCAAACCACCTGTTGCCACACCTCGGAGAAACGTTGTGACCGATCCATGGCCTCTTTTTGCAGGTAGAGATAGGTCATAACGTTGGCATGGGTTGGCTGCATGATGGCTAGTGCCTGGGCGTTTTCCAGCCTTTCCTGAAAGGCTTCCAGTTCGGCTTTAGGGTCGATCATGATAGGTGAAGGTATTGGCGTGACTTCCACCGGCTTTTCTTCAGTTGCTTCGATTTTTTCTTCCTTGGGCGGCGGATCGATATACCAAAACCAGCCTTCTGCCTGGCGCTCAAACCACTGCCCTTCGTCAACAGCAAAAGAGAGCGAGGGTAGTGTTATTAATAACAGACAGACGAAAGACTTCATTGGTAAGACTGCTGAATGTAGTTTTCGATAATGCCTTGCAGTTCACCACTGCCAGGGCTGGTCGCCTTGTCCATCGCATCGGCATAGAACTCGGAAAAATCGATTTGCGAGAAATCGAGGCTTTGCAGTTGTTCTATAGTGATGCCATCGCAATTGGGATTCTGAGCGCTGCCCCAGCCAATGCCGAGCTGAACCCGACCCTGCTCATGGATGATACGGGCCAATTTTGACTTGAAGCAGCAATGGGTCTCTTTGCGACTGGTGCAGCCAAACAGATTTCGGTTAGAGCAGTAGCTACCTATGTAATGGCATAAGCCACCTTTGCGGGAAAGGGCCAAACGCTGCTCTTCGGTATTGCACTGATCCAGGCCAATGTCCTGGCCCCAGCCATCGAGTTTGCAGCAGTTGGAAAAGCCCAGGATTGCCTTACTGCATCTCAGGTCTTCACCTTTGAAGATTTCGTCGGCGTTTACGTCGAAGTCTTCCCCGGCTTCACTGATAGCGCCGATGCTGGCGGCGGCCTGGCCGAAGTCATTGCTGGGTTCATAGGATGTATCAAAACAGCCGCCGTCCATGCACATGGTCTGGCCACCGCAATCCATGACCTCGGTCGAGGTGCCGGGTGAGGTTTCGCATTGGTAGACCTGCTCGTAAGACTCACACAGGCCGTTTGGCATGGTGCCGGTACAGCGGGAACCGATCTGGGTGCAGCCCTGGTTTCGTAGCTCCTGGCAGAAATCTTCCTCGGTGGTTGAGGGCGCTGCGCACTCATAAGTGCTCTCATACGCCCAACAATCTCGGTAAACATCGATTCCATCGATTTCCCGTGTCTCACCCGGTTGGGTGCAGATGCGGGTGGGTTGAGCACACAAACCGTTGGCCACTTCCGACTCCAGGGCGTCGCAGGTGCTCACCCAGTTCTCCTGCCACTGACAGTCGCAATACTGGGTGGCGCGGAACTTCATCCAGCCTTCGCCACCACCGGCGACGATTACGCGCATGTCGATGGTGTTGCTGCCTGTGCGCAGGTAGGGCTTGATGTCGATATTAAGGGACTGGTTCCAGCTGGTGCTCAGTTCACAGTTGCCGGTCTGGGTGGCGTTGTATTGCACCACTTGATAGGTGTAGCCGGAAAATAGCTCGCGGTTGACCACTTCCAAGCGGTCACCACCGTAGGGGCCAACGCGCACCACGGTGCCGTTTACGGTAATTCTGATCCAGTCATCAAAGCCCGCCTGAATCAGGCTGAACTCAGCCACCTTGTCGATATCCTCGATGGTAAAGGTGGTGCTGCGGTCATAGATGGCGCAATAGCCACCCCAGATGTTGTCGCCGATGGTGCCCAGGGTGAGGATTGGGTAGGTGTAGTCCCAACGCATATCACTCTGCATGGTGTGCAGTTGAATACCTCCGGCATCACATTCCACCGGGCGATTGCAGGAGAGCTGCAAGGTCTCGGTGCAGTTATGTAGCTCGGTCTCACGCCATTCGGTACATACCTGTTCGCTGTATTCCGCTGGCGTGGAGACGGTAGTGCTCTGGCAGCCGGAATACTCGGCTTCGATACTACCGGTTAGCGATTGAGGATCATCCTGAATCGCATCGGAGCGGGTCAGCAGTGGGTCTGTCTCCCGGTCGAACTGATACTGAGGTCGGTTGATAGTGGAGTCTGAGACAAAACTACCGGTCTCGTTCTGATTGACCTGTGTTCGCGCTTCACCCTCCATCGCCATCGGATTGTTGCCGTACTGGGTTTCGGGGATGTCGGTTCCCTGATAGCCAGGCACCGTGCTGGTGTCTTGTTGGGTGGAGAGGTTCTCGACACTGCTTTGATTATCACTGCCGTAACTCTTACCCAACTCCAAGGCTTCAGAAATACTCATCGACTCTGCGTGAAGCGCAGGTGTGATCAGTACACCCAACATAAAATAGAAATAGGGTTTAGAGGTCATGATTGCCACCTCTTATGCGTGAAAGTAATTCGCTCGCGCTGGCCTTCATGGCTGGGGCTTCGCGCTGCATGGTTTGCAGGGCATATTCCAGGGTGGTGTCACCACTCAAACGTGCATAGCTGACATCGTCACAGCCTGCATCGGTACAACGCGGTGCCGGTGTGTCGGTGAGAACAAAGGTGGGTATCTGTTGAATGTCGAAACGCTTAAACAGGGTGGGGTCGATAGCAAAGCCACCTTGTATGCGTGTGAGTCCATTCTCGTCCGCTTCCAGTAGTTGGGCGATACGGGTTTTGGTCTTGCCCATGTCGTCATCGATCAGGCCTCGTAGGATTAATGAAGCCTCAATTCGGCTGGCCTGAGTCAGTAAGCGTTTAAGCGTGATCTCGGGCATCGAGAACGAGACAAACACATAGAGCTGTGGGCCGCTCTTTTGCCCCATGGGATCAGGTTGTTTGCCTTGAGCCTGATCCAGTAACTTGGTGATGTCTTGCCGCGCACGTTGTAGTAGATCTGCTGAAGGTTCGGGCAGATCGGGTAGGGCGCTGATGGGGAGATTGTCCGCACCTTGTAGCGCCTTGGTCGCTTCGCGGTTGATGCTGTCGATAAACTCAGGCGAGTTGGCCAGTGCATCGGCCTGCTCAATCACCGACTGTGTTTGCTCTCTCATCTCACCACTGCGTTGCTGAGCGCGATCCATCGCCTGGCCAACGTCAGTTTCAGCCCAAACAGTGGATACGCATAAAAGGTGGATCAGTACGAACCGACACAACATACTCGTCGTCTCCAAATCATATAGGCGAAGTCTTCCCCTTGAATGGGATACTCCTTGCCCATGTGCCAAACATTGGTGGTCATGCCGTAGGGGTGGGCGGCATAGGTGATAGGGATAGGGCGTAGTAGCTGAGTTTTGTACCAACTCTTCTGCATGATCGGTGCAGGGTTGGGAAAACACATCGCCGATGGCGTACTGACGTTCATTGCTAGAAAGGTGCGATGCAGGATAGCGTGTAGCCGTTGCACTGCTACGGTACTGGAGGCCAATGCACCTTCATGGGGTTTAACCGTGCCTGTCAGAGGATGAAGGCCAACCTGGCAGCCTAAACACCAAAACAATGGATCGAGTGGGTTCCATAATGAAGCGGCTATGCAATCCGCAGCGCAGGCGGCTTGGGCTATCGGATTATTAAATAGCACCGCTTCGGGATTGAGGATGAACGACATCTCGTCGTTGTTCCACATAGGATCGAACTCAGTCATAAAGGCCACGTCGAACTGCTCACCCTGAACGCAGTACTCCGATACCATCATGTTGAACCAGTACATTACCGGGTAGACAAACCAGTGGACGTTGTAGAACGAAACCGATTCGCTCTTCTCTTTGGTGGTTCGATTGCCACCCTGGCCAACGGCAGACATATTGGCCGATCCAAGCGAGATTCCGCCCAGCATGGGCGAGCAAAACGGTTCACGCACTGCTTCTGCAATTCGTGCCGGTTCCCAAAAGGTCACACCGATCCCAATGCGAAACCAGGGCGCTGTTGCCTTGGGACAGATACAGACCGGTGGGGGATAACCGTTGGATGCGCCGGAATCAACCTGTCCCAGCGTTGCCACCGGCATAGGGCCGATGTAGATGGGAAACAGGCAACGCCAACAGATATCCGTAATGGGATTGACGAAGGGCATCGCACCGCAGCCGCTACCCGCTAATGCATTGGCGGGGAAGCACGCATATAAGGTGGCAAGCAGACAGAATGCGTAGAGCGAGGAGCGGCGTTTAACCATGGGGTACCACCTCGTCAATGCGCAGCTTCTTGCCCTCCTGAGAGAGAATGGCAGGAACGTGCTTGATACCGAATTTTTCTACATAGTTTCCATGCTGATCAAAATAGAGTCGGGTATCCCAGGCTTTGGATAACTCCAGTACCGCACCCTGAATGAGTATGGGGCGGACTCGGTTGGGATAACGTTGCAAATAGTCTCGCGCCCAAGCGGCCTGTTCTGGATCATCACCATTAAAGAAGATCCACTGCTGGGACATGGCAACATAGTCCAGCGGATTTACCTTGGTGCCCGCAGGCCACAAGATATTGCCCTCATGGTCAACAATATCTTGCGTTAATACGGTGGATGGATCGTAGTAATACACACGACGCTCTTTAGCGCGGGGAAGTTCGATGCCCTTGGGTCGGTTGGCATGATCGATAAAGCGTTGCTTCATCTCGGCCTCTACTTCCGCCATCTTGCCGTCGGCTTCTGCCTGACGCAGTTTGCTGTAAAAGCTTTGCAGCATGTCAGGTTCGGCAATCTCGTAGGTCTGACCGACCACGCCAAGATCGTAAACCGTTGCATGAACGCTACTCGTTACCAATAACAGAATGAACACCAGAAGACGGTTCACAACAGTCTCCTCGCTTTACCCAATATATGCTCGGCGCGTACCCAACCGACTTCGCCGTAACGGGAGTCGTAACTGTCTTGATGCGTTGTCCAGATAAAGTAATGGCCGGGTGGAATAGTACCGGTGGGGCCGGGTGTGAGTGGGTTACCGCGCTGGGTTTTCTCCTTGGCTTCCGCAACAAACTCGCCATTGATAAAAAAGCGTCTGCCAGAGCAGCTCACCACATCACCGGGAATGCCTTTGACTATCTTGAGAAAGGGTGCGCCCTCTGGGTAGTAGGGATTGGCGGGTACTGTGATACCGGCAACTTCATCGCGCTTGGGAAACTCACCGCGTTCGATCTGGTAAAAAAGGCCGGGCAGGCTTTCATCAATGTTGGTGACAAACCAGGGGGAGAGGATTGCCACTGCAAGCATCGACAAAGCAACCGTGCCAGCCACGGCCATCAACGCACGGGAGAGGAGCGTTTTAACGGTTTTCATGGAGTGACCTCCGTACTTCCTGAGTGAGGTCGGGGGCTCCATGAATGACAGCGGGGCTAACCAGAATGACGGCGTTGTATTGTTGCGCCACTTTTGCAATCGCCTGATCCAGACGTTTGGCATAGGCTTGGCCTTGTGCCTGGATAGCTGCTTCATCCAAACCGGGTTGCAGTTGTTTGAGTTGCTCCGCGACCAATACGGCAGGATCGATCACCACAATCCGTTGCGATGAATTGTTCCAGCGTTCACTGATTAACGAAGTTGCCGCGCTAGTGAGTGCAGCAACGAGCACAACGACGAGCAATTGCATATTCATCGCTTTACTCCTTCCGCCAGCTTCTCCACTGCTTGTGCCAGGGTTGCACCTTGCGCCACTTGGTTTTGGATAAAGTCGAACTCGGTACCTTTGGTGGAGTAGAGTTTTTCAGTAAAGGGATCAACGATCAGACGGCCAATGGCCATACCGTCAGGGCTGTAGGTGGCAACTTCTGAATACTTGCCATGGATGGTGTGAATCGAACGCAGCAGTTTCATCTCCGACTCTTCCATGGCGAAACGCCCGGAGGCCTGTAGCTGCATCAGGCTCTCTTTCTTCTGTCTTAGCAGGAACACCCAATCCGAGTTTTCAAAGGCTGCTTGGGCAGTCCCAGATTTGTAGTAGTCATTCACCCCTTGGGTAACAGTGAGAAACGCACCTTCGTATTTACGTGCAGTGCGATAACCTTCTTCGATAAAGGAACCTGCGTTGCCGTAACCCATCAATTTCCAGGCTTCATCAATCACGCATAACTTGCGTTGGGTACGCTCACCCAAATACATGTCTTCGGTGATGCGCATCATGAGTAGCAGCAGTACCAGGCTTTGAAGGTCTGGCATCGCATCCAGGTCTTTCAGTTCCAGTGCGACGAAAGAACGATCCAGGTCGAGGTTGTTTTCACCTTCAAAGAACTTGGCATAAACGCCGTGTTTGGTATATGGGAACAAACAATCGGCGAGATCCGCTTTGCGTTTGTCGCCATCTTGTTTCAAGGCATCAAATACGTGGGTAACCGTGGTCTGTTGTTTTTGACTTGTCCATACCTCTTTCAAGGCTTGCTCAATCCAGGAGGACTCCATCACGCCCAGCGGGCTGTTAGGTGAGGCCATGTGTGCCATCAAGGCTTTCAACATGGGAAGGTCATCGTTGAAGTTTTCAACGCGGGTGAACGGGTTGAGATTGACCTTGGTATCGCGGTTGAAATTGAGATAGAGGCCATCCAGCAGCTTGCTTATGTTCTTGTAGGACTCACCCCGATCAATCGTCCAGACGCGGCCACCAGTGCCGAGGATAGACATGATGATCTCTTGAGTCAGAAACGACTTACCGCTACCGGAAGCGGCGGCCATGGCCATGTTGTAGTTACCCTGTTTGTTGTCCCAGGGATCGACATGCATGATCTGACCGCGACGCCCTTGCAGCATGATGAGTGGTGTACCCGTACCCCACCATTCAGCCGTTGCAGGGGCAAGGTTGGCGCATGACCAGGTGAGGAAGGTGCGCAGGCGAGAAAAGCCTTCCAATTCCTTCACAAAGGCAGGCCCCGCCATCATCGGTAGGGCGGAGAGAAAGGCGTGTACCGGCACAAAAGAATCCCGCGTCAGTGACCAACCGGCGCTTTTATATAGCGCTTTAAGCTGGTGTTCCGCCTGACTGCCCATGCCGTGAGGTGCCAACAGTACGATCTGAAAGCCACCACGCACCAAGGAATGCCCGGCCTGAATCTGTGAGCTGACAAAGTCCCAATCGGCCTTGCGCTCTTTCCATACCGGTACGAATTTACCCATCTGCGAGTCGGCCATCTGAGTGGCGCGAGCCGATTTGTATTTGGCTTCACCGGCAGCGGAGACCTGGTCGGGCACATGCACGGTAAAGGTCATCAAAAAAGGGCAGGGGATGCGCAGCGTGTTGGACATCAGATCGCCGATCAACTTATCCATGCCCCAGCCCGCCCATTGTGGCGGGAACTCGCGTACCGAATACATGCGCGTATCGAGCAGCATCTCACCGTGTTGGATCGCCAAACCTTCACGGCCCACTAAAGCAACGGTATCGCCATCCACCATCTGATCACGCAGTAGTTTGTCTTCCTGGTAGCTCAGAGTGTCGCGTTTCACTGGGCGGGGATTAAGCAGGGTATCCATGAAATTGATAAAGGCCCCAGCGTCCACATGACGTGAACTCAAACCCGCCGAACGCAAGGTACCGATCACCGATTCACGTAGCTGGAGCAACTGATCGATGTTTCGAGCTTCGTGTTTGTTTTGCTCTTCTAACGGTTGGTTGATGCTGAGGTAGATACGAAAGTCACGCACCAGCATGGCTTGATCGGAGAATAGAGATTTCCAGGTACCGTCCAACAGGTAATCGACGCGCCGACGTAGCGTGGCGCGAAAGATGTTCTCGTTACGATGGTGTGGACGGGTATGGTCTACCTCATCAGTATCAGGCATATCCTCCTGGCGCAGATTGGCCCATCGTTTCATCAGCGGCAGTATGTCTGGCGATGCATATAAGGTGTACTGCGCGGTATAGCCTGAGGGCAGCGCACTGTAGATGCCGGATAACACCCGTAGTGTCTCTTCATCCATGCCGACGGAAGGTGTTACTTCGAGCAGGAACGAACAGCTATCCTCGTTGTAAAAGAGGCCGGTTTCTTCGTCCCAGGATTCATAAGGCAGCAGCTGCGCCAGGCCATGACGTTGCAGCAAAGCGTTCCATTCGTCTTGCGTTGGTGGCAAGGCTTTATGCGCCAGCGCTTCGCCGGGAGGTGGTTCGGCGAAGAAGGCTTTAAAGGGTTTGGTTAGTTTTGAAAGCACAACAATTACTCCACCAACCAACGCCCGTTATCAAGCTTGAGATAGAGGTAGGTTTCATCGTGCAAGGTGCCATCTTCATCAGGCCAACGGGCCACCCACACACGCATGGTCTTGGGTGGAATCAAAATCGGTGCGCCGGGCGTAACGGTCACGACTTCTGTGTTGGGTTGTTGAGGTAACACCTGTGATGGTGAGGGTTCGTGTTCATTTGCTGAGTTACCGCGCCCGGCCAGTTTCTCCACATCCGAGCGAGCGCGAGTAGCGTTTTTTGTTTCTGCATCATCCCGATTGTTGGGCGCTGCTCTCATCTTGAGGCTGCCATCCTTGGCCATGCGATGAACTTCCGACAGCGGTTTACAGCCAATACCATCAGGTACGCCACAGGCGTATTTTGGGCTGGCGCAGCCGCTGAAAAACACAGGGGCAATGCAGATCAAAGGGAGAAGTATTTTGGTCATGGTGGCTCCTATTGGCTTGCTTGGTTGAGCCAGTCTTTAAGTTGTTCTGCACGCATAAAACCTGGTCGCACCCGGCCATCGAAAGAGACCAGCGTTGGCGTACCGTGAATGTTGTGTGCTTGGGCAAACTCAATGGCCTGGGTAATGGCCACGTCTGCATTCTTGAGGCAGTCTTGATCGTTGCTCTCGGGTAGGGCTTGGTGGGCGAGGGTTTTATCTAGCGCAGCTAACGGATCGGTCGCACACAAAATCGAGGCCGCTTTGCTTCTGGCGCTTGGGTGCAGACCTTCCACGGGATACATGATGTTGAAGACCTCAACATCATCCAGTGCTTTGAGTTGGTCATGAAGTTTGCGGCACCAACCACAATCAGGATCGAAAAACACCGCCAGCTTTTGTGAACCGCTGTGGCTGTATTTCACCGCTGCAACAAGCGGTAACTGTGACCATTCGATCTTGGGTGTGGCCGATTTACGTTCCGCCGTTAGGTCGGTGGCGGTGTGCATATCGTAGATATTGCCCACTACCAGATAACGCCCGGTTGGATCGGCATAGAGAATGTTTTGCCCGGCTTCGATCTCTACCAGTCCTTCAATGGGGGATGGCTGAATGGTTTTGATCTGGGTGCTGGGTAGAGCTTTACGCACTGTCTTTTCAATTGCTGAAAAGTCGGTGGCTTCATCAGCGATACTGGCACTGCTGGTGAAAACCAGCATTGCGCATATAAGGTGGCTTGGTTTAATCATTGTGAGTGTTGCTCCTCTAAATTCACTTCCAACTCAACCCCTTCAGTGAGCACAATCTCAACCACACGCCCGGCATCGATTTCGATAATGGGGTAGGTTTCATCCGCACGTTTCAGGTACCAATCGCTGACCTTTTCCAGGGCGGTGCCGAATCCAGAGGCAACACCGAACTCCATGGTCTTGCCGGGATCAATGGTGGTGACCGCACCGGAGGGGGAGGTGAGTACGTTGCTATAGGATTGGGAGATGGCTTGGCCAATGCCGCCTGCGGTTCCGGCCAGCAGTGCCTGGGCGATCATGGTGCCTTGCTTGGATATCAGGTGACCGCGCATCCCGTTCTTGCCATCTTCACCGCTGACATAACCCTTGATGGCGACATCAAGGATCTCGCCACCACGCAGTACACAAGAGAGTCGTTCCAGTCGCAGGTAGGCGCGTTCGTCAGAGATGCGGCCATAACCTGCTGCAACCACTCGGCACTCCTTCACGCGGCTGCGGTAACGGTTGGGTAGGGAAGCGGTATCAAGTAGCTCTAGCAGTACTGGATGAGGGTTGGTATCCGCACGGCCACCAGTAGGGGCATCCAGTCCAGATAAAAGTGCTGCCGTGGCAAAGGCTCCGGGAGGAATACAGTTGCTGACATGGCAGCGCTCTTTTTTCGCTTTGCCGTCTTTGTCACTACCAATGGGGGATGCTTCAGCCAGATTGACCGACAAAATCGCCGGTGGTGGTGTTTGCGTTTTTGGCTGTAAGCCAAGATTAGTCGCGGTACGCCCGGCAGCATCTGAAAGTGCCTTGTCCATAATCTCGTTGGAAGGCGCAGCTTGCTTCTGTGGTGGAGGCGGCAGGGGCAAGGCTGGAAAGCTAGTCGGGCCTGTACTTTTATCTTGGGTAGTAGGAACTGGCAGGCGTGATGTTCTGGCCTGATCCTGCCTCAGTACAGCAATCTCTTGGCGCAGTTCGTCGATGGTGCTTTGAAACTCCACATTGGATTGTTTCAAGGCGCTGATATCTGCCTCACCACGGGAGATCCACACCTCACGGGGATCAACCTGTTTACCTGGCAGACTGAAGTGTTCGGTGACCTCTTCATCAGTCGAGACCTGGTCGTTCTGGTTGGGCAGTTGGCGCTGGGGAT
This sequence comes from Thiohalomonadales bacterium, assembly GCA_050295955.1. GTDB lineage: Bacteria > Pseudomonadota > Gammaproteobacteria > RBG-16-57-12 > RBG-16-57-12 > JAFLJP01. The sequence goes on along the minus strand of JBNKQQ010000019.1, from coordinate 19,932 downwards.
CGGTGAGATACAGCCCCAGCAAGATGCCGCCAAACACCAGCACCACAATGCTAACGGTAACCAGCGTCTGTTTTCGACGTGCCTGATTGGAATGCGTAGCTGGAGATGAATGTGCGTCTGTCATTACTGCGTCTCCACCTTACGAATGATGAATACCTGGGTGGATTCACGCGGTTTGAGCAGGTGCTTATCAATGGTGATGGCCGCGATAGGGTTGCCCTGCACGGCAAGGAATTCGCGCTCTTCCAGGCGCATCTCGGCCTGGGTGAGGTTGGTCAAGGTGTATACCTCGCCGGTCAACGAGTCACCGGCATAGACCATCTCGCGTTTGAAGTGGGTCTCTTGCCAAAGCGGGATCACACGATCTGATTGGATCGGCGTCATGTCTTCCGGCAACGCACCAATCCCTAAGGCCTTGGCCAGTCGCTCGATGCGTTTGATATAGGGTAGAGAGCGTTCTGTCCCTTGTTTGTTTTGGGCGCGGTAAGGCGGTTTGAGAAATACCGTCTCTGCCGGAATATCCTTGGGGGCAGCCAGCAGGGTATAGGTCTCGCCGTTATCGGCTTTCACAAATAGAGAAAACGGCCTGGCACCGATGGCGCGAATGAACAACTGGCCACTGCCGGTATCGGTTTCCAGCGTCATGCGATCCTGTGGCCCCCAGATATGATCGATGCGTGAACCATCCGCCATGCTGATACGGTTGATCTCTTTCAGCGATAGCGTGACCGGGACGGTATTGCCGTCCACTACATCCACCACTTGCAGCGCAAAGGCGCTACTGGGCAGAAATAGTGTCAGAATCAGTAGCAAACGGTTTTTCACGATTGACCTCTTTGAATTCGATGATGTGGAGAAAGCCGTCCTGAAGGCGGAACTGCATTCGGTAGGCGATGCTGTGTTCAGCAACAATCTCCTTGCCGACACGTAAAATTTGTTGCCCCTTGATGGCCACGAAATTGCCCCGAACCTTGGCATCCACCGGGAAGAACATGGCGGACATCTCGTTACGTTTGATGCGTTCCGCCTCTTCCTGAAGTTGGGTTTGCAACACGCTGTAGCTTTCTGGCGCGGCGTAACGCAGAAAGGCGTTGGTGCGGTAGTCCAGATTCCTGGGCGTGTAAGACAAGGCCAACGAAGCAAACCATTCACCCAGCTGGGCCAGATACTCAGGGCTGGCTTCATCCCCCTGAACCGAAAAAGGGCGTTCCAGGTTTGGTGGAACGACGATGGTTTTCTCCCGGCTATCACTCAGCATCACTTGGCTCACCAGCATGAGGTTGGAGATCACCATCACCAAGGCGATCCCCGACCACATGCGGTTGCCCCATTGGGCGGTGGAAAGATTGGAACGGAAACGTTTGAGCTTCATCCCGTGTACTCCCGGATATAACTTGGCGCACGACACTTGATCCACAGATCAGAGCGGGTGTACCAGTAAAGGAAGCGCAGGATCAGGCCACGGCCCCCGGCCTGTTTGATACGGGCGAGGGCGCGGGCCATGAAGAAACCCAAAATAATCCCGGCGATGAACTGTTGAAACAGCGCACCGAACAACATCAGAAAAATAAAGGTGCCTGCTTCATCCGCATCCCACATGAAGATCATCGGTGGATCATCCAAATGGCGGGGGATCATGTAACGCTCCATCTCCATCGTTATGCCGCGCCTTAAATGGTGGCCGAGCTGAACAGCGCGTTGACGATGGTTGGCCCAAGCATCCCGAAAATCGCCAACACAATGCCTAACACCGCAGGTAAGGGGGAGCCTTTGCCGATGCCATAGGCCAGACCAAATACTCCACCAGTAATCGCCAAGCCCCGACCCAGGTAGCCGGTCGCCGCGTTGTAGATGAAGTCATAAAACGCCTGAAACTCACCACCGGTAGTGGCGGCCAGGGCGATGCCTGGAACCAAAAGGGTGGTACCAAAAAAGTGAACTAGGTTCTTCGGTGATACCCTTTTAAGCTGGGCCAGCTTCAGGCCAATCAACGCCATGGTAAGGCCATAGGCAAAGCCAAGCAGAGTGCCGCTGTTGTCAGGGGCGGAGAGCGCAATGGCGATCCCCGGCAGCAATAGCATGGCGCTATAGGCTGGAATGTTGAGGGAAGGGTTAAAGAGTTTTGCTTTCATGGTGTTTACCTACTTTGGTTTGCTAGGGAAGTGGTGTGTATCTCAACGCGCCGGTTGAGGGCGCGTCCTGATTCGGTTTCATTGCTGGCGACATAGCAGCAAAGCGGCGAGGCCTTCACGGTGACTTGGCTCTCTTGCAAGCCAAGTGAGATGAGATAGTCTCGAACCGCTGTGGCCCGATTAAGTGCCAAGGTATCGTTAGTGATGGTTCCACCCGGTGCAGCATCATCGGTAAAGCCGGTGATCGTGAGTTGAGATTCCTGAGTCTGGATCTTGTGAAAACGACTCAGTAAGGTTTTGTCTCGCTCGGTCAACTCAAATGATGCATGGGCAAAATGCACCACGGTTTTAGTGACTCTGATGGAAGTTTTGGAAGCGGTATTTGAGTTACGATCAGAAGCAGATTGTTTTCTGGTAGGGCAGGGGCAGTCAGCACAAAGGCGAAACTGGCTTGGTTCATCAACGGATTGCATGATGCCAAGGGAGTGATAACGGGCGACTACGGTTGTATGGTGCCCAGCGATTGACCAAGGATAATCTGCTGGAACCTCTTTGCTGGCGATATCGCATTCAAGTTGCAACTGCGGAGTGGGCTGATCCAGGCCTTCAACATCATTTTGCTTAGTCGAGGCGCAACCCGTCACCACCAGTGCGGTGAATAGCAGCCAAATTTTGATAAACCCGTTGAGCATACTTCCTACGTCTTTGTTCACGGGCTACCGTCAATGCCGGGCCAGCGTGATAAGCGCCAACGGCCTGCCATGTGTAGCCAAAGCGGCGGATCTCTCCTGCCAATATCCACGCACCGACATGAATGTTGGTGCAGGGATTCCAAAGATCTCCAGGCTGAAGTCCCATCTCTGCCAACTGGGGAAACCACCGAGAATTGATCTGCATCAAACCCACATCCACCGATCCGTTGGTGTTGTGGTTGATAGCTGTTGAATCCATTGCACTCTCGGTCAATGCAATGGCGCGTAGGAGGGTGTCGTGTATGCCATAACGTTCAGATGCAGACGACCAACACGACTCAGCAAAAGCGCTGTTTGCCGCTGCTAATAACAAAAAACAAATTGGAAGGTTTTGCATTCGATACCATCCCACGCGGCTGCGGCATGGGGGTATCGTGGCGGTTTAGGTGGGGTGGAACAATGGGAAATTAGTTTTTCGTTTTGAAAATTATCATGATGCTAAGGGCGCCAACCCTGTCGAGCGCCACCATCATATTTCCTGGCGTGTCCAGCTTTGATGAGTAGGTCGGCAAGGTTTATGCTGTCGATGTAGACATCGGCTAAAAGACGGAAGTACTTTCCTCTTTTTACGTTTCGTAGTTCTATTGTGTTGGCGTTGCGTAATTTTTCGACTGTAAACTGTTTTGCTTGTCTTGCTTTTATTTTCTCATGTTCACACTTGCCTCTTATCTCTGGAGCATCTACTCCTAAAATACGAACGAGTATGCGCTTACCAACTATGTCAGGCCATTCGCTTATGTCGACTCTAAAGGTGTCGGCATCGTATATGCTGGTTACATCAGTAATAACTACGTTGTTGGCATAAACCTTCTCATCCGAGAAGGCTGGGCTAGCGAAAATAATAGATGTTATTAAGGTAATGAATATTTTCATGTTGCATGTGGAGTTTCATTTACGGTCAGGAGCAGACATTGGAATCCAAACTTGTTATTCACGGCAAGATTGGGCTGCGTGAAAAAACCTTCACACTCTTGGCCCCCCTAGTGAGGGCAACGTATAAATGTTTTGCATCCATTTTTCTACCTGGCGCAGGATTGTCAGCGTCTAAAATAATCACATGATCAGCCTCCAGACCTTTTAATAGCAACGTTGATCCCACTGATCTACCCGTTACCATCCTGCCTGCGTGTCTCCTTTGTTCACGCAGTCTGATAAAAACTTCAACCAAATTTAAACTTGGATCGGAAGAGGCTCTCTTTAATGCTTCAATAAGTAAGCGAAAGGGAGTTCCTCGATACACACGGCGCCCCTGATCTTGGCTCATAGACTCCAAAAATATCAGTGCTTCGAAATACCCGCCGTTATGACATATACCAACAGCTGCATTTTCTTGGGGTGACGGTGGAGTCCGATTGCGACCGTTCATTATTGATTGGGTACGTGCAAGCAAACGATCTCCATTAACATTAACCATAACATCTCGAAGAAAACTTAATATGGCCTCAAGAAGCGGTGCCCCAGTCTTGTCAGTTATATTTCTTATATGATTCAACGTATCCTTAAGATCAACAGTTTCAACAACTTGTACACCTCTTGCCCTGCTCGCATATGAGTGACGACTATCAGGATTAATTGAATCGCCAATGATTAAAATATTGTCATCAGGAAACTGCCTGCTGATAGCGAACTGGACATTTATCTGAGCTTGTATAAGCTCCGCAGGATCGACCGGGATTGGTAACCATTCGATAAAGTTTGGGCATGTTCGCAAGTCAATCGCCTGCCCCGCAAGAAGCGCTTGGCGTGCCTGAAGTAGCCAAGAACCTAACTCACCTGCTCCAAAATTATTCCATCGCCAAGGTGTAGTCAACGACCCAAGATGGGGATAGAAAGCCAGAATTTCATTTCCCCAATGAGGCAGTCTATCTCTCCCAAATCCAAAAATAGCCTGTAAGGGGTCTCCAAAAACGACTGTTGGCAAAATATTTGATAAGGCAGAAATTAACTCATGCTGACTAGTCGAGCAATCTTGATATTCATCAACGAGCAATCGGCCATAGTTAGCCTTTATGATTGAACTGATGGATCCATTGATGCAGAGTCGTACTGCAGCCTGTCGAGTGGCGAGGTAATCAATATGCTCTGGATTTACCACATATCCAGCACATTGGGGGTAGCACCCAATGGTATGAATTACCCAGCTATCAATAGTTGCTACTTTATATCTATTTTTCGATATGCCTCGTGCTAGCAACCTATTACGAAGTGCTGCCACTCCTGCTGAAGTATGAGTCAGAACTAATGTCGGAAGTTCCGATGGTTCTGCTAAAACCTCAACAATTAACTGTGTTTTTCCACACCCGGCAGGTGCTTCTAGCAAGCCTCTTTGCGCAGCTAAAACAGTCCCGACATTAGACATTTACTAAGCCTACACCTGTTGTTCTTGCAGGGCTGTAGGTGCCTGTTGTATCCATTGGATCAAATTCCAAAGTGGTTGTGTTATCGAATTCTGGCATTGCTTCCAATTTGGTCCGATAACTTCACGCATTACTCTTTCTGCAGGCTCTATATCTTTATACCATTTCCCGGTTCCAGCTGCTTGGGCTAGCAAAGGTCTCATGTAATCCTGAAACTGGGTTCTACATTGAGCCAAAGTACATGTATTATTAGATACCTTCATAATTCGATCATCAACAGAATCGTCTGACTTCCATTCACATGCTATCGATAAAAGTTGCTGGATAGCATGTTCTGGAACTGACATAAAGATAGCACTTTCGGTCGAATAATTATTAGGCCATCTAAAAATCGACACATTCAGCATACCCATTTCAGTCAGAGTAGCTGGTGTAGTTACCACGTCAGAGTCCATAAGGATCGATACTCGGTAACCCAAATTAGAAAATATTCTTGCCCTATCAAAAAGTGAAGGATCTCCATTTCCATCGGCCCAGTAACACCCATGAGCGATCAAACTGCGATATCCTCCTGATGTGTAATTAAAATCGAGTCCCCGCATTAAACCAATTTCTGTTTTTCCTTCACAAACAATAACACTTGGGGCGAGAAACGCTTCTGCGTTAGTACGCAATAGCTTCTGCTCTTCCTCCACAGTACCAGACAGAGAGGTAACGGTATTATGAGTAATAAATTTCTGTTGTTCGACTTCACCGCCAGTAACAGTCTGCTGCGGTGGAGTTGGTATTAGTCCAATCCTGACGATAGAAATCTGCCCAGCTTTAAGTTCTCGCAAAACAATTGGTGAATGAGTAGTCATGAATACCTGCGTATCTACTCTGCCAGATTTAGCACCTAATTCATCGAGAAGCCTTAAAATACGGTAGGGTTCCAGACCATGTTCGACCTCATCAATAATAGTCACCGATGATGATCCAACATGATTTTGTAGTCCAGTTACCAAGAGCCTAGACGACCCTGTTCCAAGGTTTTTAAGTGGAACATTTCTGCTATCATGAAGTGCTATAGCCCCTCCAGAGAACGAAACGCCCCGCACATCCAATAAGGCTTGTATTTCTTGTGCTGGCACGCCTAAATTCTTAGCAACAGTAGTAACTTTACCGAGCACATCATCAACCCCCTCGCAACCGACCTCGGAAAAAGTATCTCTTGCTTGGCGAGCTGCAGCTGCTAGTGCACTGGCAGCACGTGCTTTATCTGCTGACATCTTATTGAGAACAGAATTTGAGCCCCAAGCCATATGATGGGCTGAGTATGCCCCTAATCTTACGGGAGAAATCTCCTGCCGATGAGCCCATGCTAAGTTTCTATCCTCACCGTTAAGTTCAGTTCGTTCAGAATATAGACTCCATATTGGATCTAAGTCATCTTTGACCTGTAGACGCAATGTCAAAACAACTTCAGTTCCAACTATTGGCTCATCTGTAATAGTAAAATTGGCAGAGTTGAATCCACGATGATAGTGGCCATACCTATCGATATTCATCAAATCGTTGTTTAGCTGGCCTACGGTAATTCTGATATCTATATCTTGTGAAATGTCATGTAAATGGAAATCAGAGTCAGAAAAAACATACTGGCGTCTAGCGCCCACTGCTAAATCTATGGCATCCAGAATGGTGGATTTTCCTGAATCACCGGGGCCAATTAGACAATTTACCCCAGGCTTCGGAAACCAAGACAGCTCTCTTAAACCACGGAAGTTTTTTATCTCGACGTGCCTAACTAGCATCGTCCACTCCTTTGAATTATTTCTATACGGCTATAGCACGAACATCTGCTTCGGGTTGAGCTGAGACAAACACGCTCGTTTGTAGGTAGTAAACAGTATTCTATCTACAAAGGACAGTATATTGGGTGTCAATAAGAAAGCTCTAATAATATTCGGTGTATGTAGCGCGTTACGTTATCCACATATTTTGTGGATAACCATGTGAGTAAGGTAGTAAAAGTGCTTACTACTAAATGGGTTCGAGAGAGTGGTTGTTTTCTGTACAGGGTTGATAGGAAGGGGCTGCATTAAAGCAGCCCAGTTTCAGCAAACGACGTAATACCCTCAGCCCCGACCACAATATGGTCAAGCACCCGTACATCTAATATTTCTAATGCATCTTTCAGCCGGTTGGTAATGGCTTTGTCTGCATTAGAAGGCTCAGATACCCCACTGGGGTGGTTATGGGCGAATATCACGGCGGCGGCATTGATCTCCATGCATCGTTGAACAACGACTCTGGGGTGGACGGATGCGCCATTGATGGTGCCGAAGAAGAGTTCTTCAAATCCTAATACCCTATGTCTGTTATCAAGAAATAAGGCGCAGAACACTTCGTTTTTGTACTCCGAGAATCTTAACCGCAGATAGTTCATGGTTTCGTTCGGGCTGGTGAGGGCCTGACCTGGCAGGTGTCTTTCGGTCAGTATGTTGAGGGCGAGGTGGATGACCTTGTTTTGCTCGTAAGCACTTAGGTCGTGGGGTACGGCGTTGAGCCGGACGGTTTGTCTCATCTTAGTCATGGTGATCTCCTGAATAACGGCGACGGAGATCACGCCCATGTGGGAGAGTAATCTCCCAAGCCTGGGTGGTGGAATATGGATCGACAGCCCCCTTGCGGTGGGTTGTTGCACTTGTCTCACGATCCTGCGAAGTGCTAGGGGCCGGAATAACCGGCGAAGGCGCATGTTGAGCCGCAACATGCCACGGTGGTTAAACCTGCATTTCTCACCACACATCTACTGCGAACGCCTGATGCACCGAATCTTCACGGCGTACTCCCTTCAGGCTCCTCAACATACTGATGAGTATGCCTTCGTCACCTTCCAGTCCGTGCGCTGTGAATCTCCGGCACCTCAGACGCTCTCGCTACGATATGCGGTAAGAAATCCAGGTTCGCCATCTTTCCTCAGTACCCTGGTGCAGGGCATTGAGGGAAGACGCCGCGCTAGGCGGTGTGCTTCCGTTGATATTGATATGGCTTCATGTCTTGCTGCCATAGGCCTTTTGGCATCTGGCAGCCTCTTAACCGTCTTTACGACGGAGTCCCCAACGCTGTATCTGGAATAACGCGGCGTCTCGTATTACCTGTTATTCACCTCTGCGTGACCTGTGTTAGGGGAGATCAGATCTGTTTGGTACTGGGCACGTTCAACCGCACAAAGGGGCCTGCCAGATCCCAGCGCCAGGTGGCCGGTGGCATTTAGCCCAAGGCCTAAGTAGCCTTTCTCAAGATGTATGTGTAGCTTGAGAAAGACCACTCCGGCAGGTAGCCACGAGGATCGAAGACCGCAGTAAAGAAGTACGCCGCGATTGCGGCGTTGAATGAGTAGAAGCTATCTCATAACGTAATGAGCGCAGGTGAGACAAGGCAAAAAATGACGAAGAAGCGCAGTTTACAGATAGTAAATGAGCATTCTGAGACAGTTTTTAACGCAGTATCACCAAGCGTAATAGTTATGAGCTGGCTTCTAAGGATTACCAGCCTGTATGACTCAACATCAACTCGACTACGATTTCGAGTTCGTGGAGGTCAAGCCGGTTTGCGACATCGCCAACACCAGAAAAGCCGAAGCCGCTACAGATATCCGCTCCCCAGTCACCGTTGAAAAAGCTGATGACTGCACCTATGAAGATGCCTTGGCCGACACTGCATACGCCGAGATAGCGCTCTATCGCTTCATGGTCAGGCCTAAGCTGTTCACGATGGGTGGCTGACTCAACGGCCTCGTTGCTTTCGCAATGAAAGAACTTAGGGCCGATGATGATTACTGCCTTTTTCCATGCTGTGAGAAACCACTCAGAGGCATGGGTATAGTGTTGTTGAGTGCGCTGGCACTCCTGCATTGCATGTTGTAACGCAAGGTTCGCGTTCATGATGAGCACTCCCGGTAAAAGTGGTGGATGAGCATCCGCCACTCCGGGACTTCACCGGATTAAGGTTTTGTCCCAAAAGAGTGGTGGAGAGATGGAGGGAAAAGCTAGGCGGCGCTAGTTTCAATTTCAGCTAGATCGAGTTCGATCTTATTGCCGTTCACTTTTACCCAGTCGATACGCAACAGACGTGCTTTGAGTGAAACACCCGTCTGACCGGCTTTATTGCCTTTGCCGTAGACGAAGGTGTCAGTGTAGAGGTCGCCTAGTTTGAATCCGATTAGAACCTTGTTCTGCTCGTCTTCAATCATGGGCTTGATCTGGTCAATGATGACCTGAGCCTCGCTGCCTGACACGCGACAATCAAAGCGTGTGTATTGCGTATCACTGGCACTGCCATGTAATGCTGAGATATCAACGGCGAGAAATGATTTGCCGCGTTTGACCGGTACTTCACGGATACGATTGACGTAACCGATGCCGGTAGTGTGTAGATCGAAATATTTTTGATCTTGAGATTGTTGGTTGTTAGACATTTGATTTCTCCTGAGTTGATGATCGGAGAAACAGTTGTGCCCCAATCGGGAAACATGTTTCCCCGTTGGGTGGATGATGATGGATCGACAGTTTTGTTCTACGAACTGCTGCACTTGTTACACGATCCGACGAAGTGCTTATTGGGTGCTAAATGATATTTAGCAAAGGTGCTACATTGCCCAAGTAGCGGGGTTAAAAATCGTTGGCTTGAAATGACTATCGGATAAATGACAGATAAGAACAACGAATAATTAAATATTCAATTTGAAAATTATCTGGCTAATTTCCCCAAGCGAAGTAACGACACGTTGGATACTTAGTGCATCCAATAAACGGTTTTCCTTCATTCTTTCCACTCTTGATTGAGCGCAATACAAGTTTGCCTTTCTTACACTCCGGGCAAGTGTCGCCAATATTCGCTTTCTTGGGTTGTGACTTTTGAGCAGGTTTTTGATGCGCTGGTTTTCCTTTGTTGTCCGGTAGGGTGGTTTTACAATCCGGGTATGCACTGCATCCCCAGAAGAAGCCATTGCTACTTTTACGCCTGCGTAAAGGTTTGCCACAAGTGGGGCATGGCTGTGTATTTTCTGTGTTGGCAAAGCCGGTAGAACCGCTACTTGTGCGAGCATTTGATATTGATTGGCGCAGCACCGTGTCTATCCATCGTGCCTGGCCCTGAATAAATGTCGTCAGATTGCCTTTGCCTTGAGCGATATCATCCAGCCCTTGTTCCCATAAGGCGGTCGTCGCGGGGTCTTTAATCTCTTTGGGTAGGATGGCGATCAGTGCTCGGCCTGTATTGGTACTGATAACGTGCTTCTTTTGTTTTTTGATAAAACCGCGTTGCACCAGGGTTTCGATGATTCCGGCTCGGGTGGCTTCGGTGCCTATGCCGGATGTTTCTCTCAGCACTTTCTTCAATGCTGGATCATCTATCTGTTTGCCGATGTTCTTCATTGCGGCTATGAGTGTGCCTTCGGTAAAGCGGGCAGGTGGTTTGGTTTGTTGGGTCTTAAGGTCAGTGCTGCGCACTTGGGCATGTGATTCTTGCTTCACCTTGGGCAGTGGCTGCGTCGCTTCTGAGTCTTTGTCATCTACCTCAGGCGGTGAAGCATGAACCACACGCCAACCGGCGTTCTTCTCGGTTTTGCCTGTTGCACGGAAACTTTCGTTACACACGGATAGCGTAATTGAGGTTTGTTCGTATTCGTAGTTTGGAAAAAACTGGGCGAGGTAGCGGCGGCAGACCAGATCGTAAATCCTTCGCTCGTGCTCATTCATACGACCTGTATCAGTGGATGATGTGGTTGGGATGATGGCATGGTGAGCCGTAATCTTTTTGTCATTCCAGGCTCGTGACTGCAAGGCTGTGTTGGCCGCCTGTGTCAGAGATTGGTAAGAGGCATCAGACTGAACCATGGCACTGAGCACTTGCTGCACCTCGCCGTGTTGAGACAAGGGCAGGTAAGGACAGTCGGTTCTCGGATAGGTCAGTGCCTTATGTGTTTCATAGAGCGCCTGGGCGGTATCGAGTACGGACTGCGCACTCATGCCCCAACGTTTCGAGGCCTCTTGTTGTAGAGAGGATAGGTCAAAGGGTAACGGGGCGGGTTCTTGTTTGAGTTCGGTGGTGGCATTAACGATAGTGCCCATTTGCTGATCGATTTGCTGCGCCACTTTTATGGCCGCCTGTTGATTGGTGCAGCGGCCCTCGGAATCAGCCAACGCCTTGGGCGGTAACCACTTGGCATGGAACCGACCATTGGCGACTTCAAACTCAGCCGTCAGGGCAAAGTAGGGGGAAGGCTTGAAGGCTTCGATCTCTAAGTCACGCCCGACAACCAAATTAAGCGTGGGTGTTTGCACCCGGCCTACGGACAGCACGCCATCATGACCTTGTTGCCGACCAATCAGGGTATAAGCACGGGTGAGGTTCATGCCGACCAACCAGTCGGCGCGGGCACGTCCAAGTCCGGCTTGGTAGAGTGGTTCGGTTTGCTGGCCAGGCAGAATATTGCTGAGTGCCTTGCGGATGCTCTTGTCGTCCAATGCTGAGAGCCATAGCCGTTGTACGGGGCCACGCCATCGGCATTGATCCAGTATCTCACGGGCAATGGTTTCACCCTCACGGTCGGCGTCGGTTGCAACGACAACGTTAGATGCCTGTTTGAGAAGTTGCTGGATGACTTTGAACTGCTTGCGGGCTTCTTTCTTCACTACCAGTAGCCAATGTTCCGGGATGATAGGTAGGGCTTCTAATGACCATCGCTTCAAAGATTCATCGTACTGGTCAGGCGAGGCCATCTCCAGCAGGTGGCCAAAACACCAGGTCACAATACACTCCTGACCGATCAGGCAGCCATCGCCTTGCTGGCGTACACCCAGTACCCGCGAGATATCACGGGCCTGGGAGGGTTTTTCGCAGATGTAGAGTTGCACTAGGCGATTCCGTTGACGGTTTCTTTCAACGTCTTGCCGGGTGAGAATGCTGGTAGCACTTTGGCGGGTATCTTGATGGATTCGCCAGTAGACGGATTTCGTCCGATACGTGCGCGTTGTTTCTTGGTGTGGAAACGACCAAAGCCGATCAAGGATATTTCCTCGCCGTTGCTAAGCGCATTGGTAATGATGCCTTGAAACGAGTCTACAAAACGCTGTGCTTCGGCATCCGTGATTTGCAGGTTGGACGATAGGGTGGAAACTAACTCTCGTTTGTTCATGGATTACTCTCCGTGGTTGAGTTGCGAATAGCGACCGACTCAACACGTCCCATGACGAGCGTAATTTCATCGGCATATAAAACCCATCTGGATCGATTCTCTTGCGTCTTCTCATCTGTCCAGGTGGAATGTTTGAGGGAGCCTTCGACTTTGACGCGCATCCCTTTCTTGAGAACGCGGGTGGCATCTTCAGCCAGACGATCCCAGGCGGATACATCCAGCCAGAAACCGCCTTTGTCTTCGAACTGTTCGGTATCGTGGTCGAGCACCGGGCGGTCGAAATAGATTCTCATGTCGGCGACTTTGCGTTGCTCGTCACCAACGGGTGAAGTTAGGTTGGGATCGCTGCCTAGGTTGCCGGTTCCGGTAAATTTATTGGACATGGTGTTACCTCACTATCTGTTCAAATCAGTGGCTAAAACTGACAGCACATGTTCGATAAATAAACGGGTTTTTAGATATTGCTTTGGCATAAATATCAACACACTCCGGCTTTTGAAGATTCATTAAGTGCCAGTAACTGGCTAATCAGTTTTCTCGTTGATTTGATCTCGTAGAACAAAACACCGTGGAAATAGTTGAGCCGTAACCTTGATTCTTCGAAACCAGAAAGCGACTTCATCACCGGGGTGGAATGAGAGCTTAAGAACGTCTTGCCAATGTCATCATCCGCAATGGCGAAGTAACGTTGCTTGATACCACTCATGCGCCAGCGCAGGTATTGGCCATTGGCGGTTTTGTGCATGACCAGATATGCCTGCAACTGATTCCCAAATGTAGTCTCGTATTCGTTAATGAGGGTTTTCATTTGGCGTAGCGTGAGTTCGCGTTGCTGTTGCAGAGACTCAAGTTGCTCCCGCAATGTTTGGATGTTGCAGCCATTCCCTCCCTTACCCTTAAAAGGAAAAGGCCCTTTAGAGGCGAGCGTCATTAGCTAGTTTCCTCGTTTGTGGAGTTAGCTAGTTTTTCGATGTCCGGTTCATCCAATGGCGATGTGGCCGTGGTGATGTCGGGTGCAATGTTGGCGCGTAGGGTGCCTTCGATCACCTCTGTTGGTAGAGCGATCTTTGGCATTAGCTCTTTGGCCTTGGCTGCCATAGGTGTGTTGTTACGAACATCGGTGCGCGTGACCAATGAAAACTTCCATTGGGATGAAAAGGCGAATGCACGTCTTACCATACGGGAGGTTTGATAGAGAGAGTGGGTGCTTTGATCGCCGGTAAGCAGTCCAACGTGTCGGGCAGTCAGAACGGTTCTGACAAGCTGATCGAAGTCGGCAATGAGATATGCACCCATGTATCCATAGGCATTGGCAAACTGTAGGGGAATATGGACTGGCTCAATGGAGTGAGCTACGTCGATATGAATGCCGACGGAAACAGTTGCCAGACGTTCCTCCGTTTCCTGGCGCAGGCTATTGATCTTATCTCGTGCTTCGTTAAGTGCTGATTCGGTTTGCAGCAGTATCCAGTCTGCGTAAGGATCGTCACGACCAGCAGAAGTCCAAATGCGTTTCATGTTCATGCCGTATCTCACCAAGCCGACGATGTGCTCTTTGTCTTCGGTTTTTCGCCTGCCATAGACTAATCGTTGCGCCTGGCGTGTTTGAATGTCGAGCGTGGCTTCACCACGTAACATACCCGGCTTGGCTGCCGCAGTGGTGTAATCCACAACAGGATCGGCGTTGTCGGGTAAGGCCCTGGTGTTTTTTGCTGTATCAGTCATGATTTACCTCGTTGTCGCTATGTTTAAGTCGTGTTGCTCAGGTGTTGACACTGTCAACAGTTCCCAAGCCCTGGTTTCACTGTTCCCAGGTGTTGACACTGTCAACAGTCCCCAAGCCCGGTTTCACTGTTCCCAGGTGTTGACACTGTCAACAGTTCCCAAGCTCTGGTTTCACCGTTCCCAGGTGTTGACACTGTCAACAGTCCCCAAGCCCGGTTTTACCGTTCTCAGGTGTTGACACTGTCAACAGTTCCCCAGGCCTGGTTTCACCATTCCTAGGTGTTGACACTGTCAACGGCTGTTAGCCATCGCCTGCATCATCCTTCTTTGCCTGTTGCTGGATTTGGCGAAGTCGTTTTTCGATAGGGCTCATACGTTGTTCTGGCTTTTCCACCACAGAAGCGGCGATTTCTTGTTGTCGTTGCTGTTCGAGTTCACTACGGCGTTTCTCTGCTTCTGCTTGTTTGAATCGTTGTTCGCGCTTGTCTCGAATTCTCAGGCCGATAGTGAGTTGGAATTCACCACTCTTGGCGCGACGGCAAAGCGTGGCCAGATAGCCAATAGGGTTATCGATAGGTGCATTGCGATTGGTGGCTGACTGTAATCTGCCGTTCCATTCATCCAACACGTCTTGTCTTTGGTCGAGTGGAATGGGCTTGAGGTACATCAACGCCAAATCACGTTCATTGGCGGATATGCCGTCAGGGAAATAAAGCTCACTACTTGGTGAAATATTTTCAGAAGGGGTACTACTACACGTAGTAATAGTATTTATATTATTACTACTACTATGTAGTACCGTGTGCAGTATTTGCTTGTCACTCTCCGAGTGCATTTTTTGCACTTGGCTATTTTGAGCTTGGTTATCCATGTGCGAATTCTGCACATGGTCTTTATTCTCTGTTTTTACCGAGTGCAAATTTTGCACATGGGTACTGTCTTGTGATTCTGCGGTGTCACTAAGCGTCTTGATCTTGGTATCAGCAATGGCAAAGAAGTCTGTGCGAGCGGCTAATATCAAGCCTGCTTCTGTTGGACGTGTTCCTGGATTGTTTGAGCTTATGCGTCGCTCGTATGAACGGGTATGGATGCGCTCACCCATTGCATCACGACCATCGTCTATCTGCTCCTGGATCGTCGCCAGAACGCTTTCAGCGATTTTTCTCACTCGTGGGTGGTTGTGTTGCAGGCTCTCTTGTAGAAAGGCCATGTATTCATTATCGAGATACATGGCATCCCCCAAGGTGACTGGCTCATCATGAAGCACATAGATGTTCCCCAGGAAACGTCCACTTTGGCTGCGCACACGGGCACACAAGGATAACCAACGAGTGGTGCGTAAAATGGCTAAGGCACGAGATATGGTGTGATTCGATTTGATATTGGCATGGGTCGAGATCGAGTCGTAACTCGGGAATGCGGTAACCGCACCTGGTGAGTTAACGTGAATACGAATGATCTGCCAAACGATCTTATCGACCGGCTCCAGAATAGGATCGGTCACCAACAAACGAGGAAAGGCATCTTGCCAGTTGCCAAGAAATATCAGGCCATTGGCATCCTGCTTGTTATCTTGCTGTGAGGTGTTCCGCTTGAGCTGATCGATAGCGTTCTGGATATAGAGTGAGATCGCTTGAGCGTGTGGCGAGGCTCCAGGTGACGAATCTTGTTCCATTATCCAGAGCCCGCTTTATTACGCTTCTCTTGCTCCCAGTTTTGAATCACCGACCAGAGTATGCGAAGAGGAAGCTGGGTCTCTTTGGCAATGTTCAGATAGAGCTGAGTTTCTGGCTGATTTTTATCCTGAGCGTTCCACGACTTCCAAGCACGGACTTCATCTTCTTCACCGAGCTGGGGCGGTCTTCCGGCTCCGCATCGAGCCACACCTAATATCTTTTGCCGTTGGATGTATTCCCCCGACGACATGCCAAACAGGCTGTTCATCATGGTGATGGGTGCTTCGTGGCGGATCAGTTCGTCCTGTATCGCGTCCGATTCCAGTTCATGGTGAAGGTGGTTCATCATCTTCTCAAAGCACTCATGATCGGTTTTTACAATGAGAAAGTGGCCGCTGAGTTTGGATAGATGCTTTAAGGCGCGTACCGGCAACTTGGAAAGTTGTTGGATCTCGTCGGGTGTTAAATCAAGGTCTTCAATCGCCGCATAGTCACCATCATTGAGTGCCTGTATGGCATACAGCATGACGTTATAGGCGAGCTGTGAATCATGACGTCTCATAGTCATACTTCTCCAACCATAGAGGGTCATCATCGCCATCAATGCTTTGTCGTAAGAAGCGGCACTGACGCATAAGGTTTATCAAGTCTTGATAATCGTCTTCGGGGAACAGCGGGTCGGCCAATAACTGGTAGCCAAGTGAAAGCCAGGCGGGTTGGCCGAGGATGCGCAATAGCTCTTCTTGATTGCCCTCAAGGCATAGTCTGCGTATTGATAATGTTTCAGGAATATTTGTAATACGCTCGGGTCTGGCGGTCTCTTCGCTACAGATGTAGAGCATCCACCAAACCCATTGGCGAATGAGTTGTTGCCAACGTTGTTCTGAATCAATGTCGTGGGTGTTGCCAACCAACGGTTGATCCGGGATATCAACAAGAAAGCCCAGGCCCCAGTCAGATGAGTAATGAACGCATGATTCCAGTTGATGCTGCTTGGCTAACTGAAGTGCGGTTTCAAAAATCTGTCTGCGTAGTGTGCCTATAGACGAGTAGGTTTGCTCACTGCCTAAGTCGTTTTCTTCTGTTGGCTCGACTTCGGTTTGACTACCTGTTTCATCATCTTCGTAGGTAGGCGAAACATCTGGAGATGTTTGGTTAGGTGTTGATGCCTCTACGTTCTCAGGTCTGTTTGTCTTTTTCTCTAGCTCATTCAACGAAGGTACCGTTGCCGGTGGTGTTGTATTGATTGGCTCCGGTTCAACAACAGGCGATTCGTTGTTTTTTCCACGCAGTAGGGCATCAATATCCAGTCGTAATGCTCGGGTTGGTACCTGCAAGAAATCAACAAAGCGTTCTTCGAGCGTATCCCTTAGTGCATCGTTGTCCCACTCTGGCCGGTTGTTCTCTGCTAGGCAGTCATTGAACAGTTCGGAAAACAGAGATTCATCTTGCTTGGCGATCTCTGTCCAGTATTGTTGAAAAGCCTTTTCGATACGGCGTATACGTTCGATCTGTGGTCTACCCAATCCTGCCCTTAGTGCCTCAGGGATCAGCGGGAGTAATACATCAACGCAATATTCCATGCGCGAAAGCACAGCGGTATCCACACTGAGGCCGACATCCTTCAAACGTTGGCCAAGCTGTCGTAGCGAAAGAGCGCTTTGCGTCTCCGACTCAAACATCGTCTTCAGTTCACGTACTGCCATCGCCTTATCGATGAACAGCATGTCACCGCGCTTTTCGTTTTCAATTAGGTGGGCTGTTAGTACGTGAGTCTCGGATAACCAGGGGCGATAGAGCACGTTGATCTGGTTAAACGATTCGTTGTGAGTCTCTTCATAGAGTTCGATTAACACTTGTAGACGGGTGTTTCCGCCGGACTCCACCATGTAGCGCTCTTCACCAGGGCGTTTGGTGACCGTGATGGGGTTGTTCAGTCCACCCTGAGCCTGAATAGACTCCTTGATCTCGTCATAGAGCGGGTTCCGTTCACGGCGTGGGTTACGGTCATACGGTTTAATCTGCGCCAGGGTGAGCACCATTGGTGTGGGCGCAATAGGATCGGCGGCGGGTAGCTGATTGCTGTGACCGAAGTGGGGCGTCTTCAACATATCGCCCAGCTTTTCATCGGAGGGGCGACGATTCATGACAGCTCCAGGTCGCTTAGGTGAGGGAACAGTTCTCGCACCAGGCTGAGCATGGTTTGGCGGGCACTGGCCGAGGGGCCAGCCCGTTTCTGCTCCCAACGGTGGACGGGGATTTGCGAAGTGGCCGCCTCGCGGTAGGCTACGGTGGAGGGGATCACCGTATCCAGGATTCTGATCTGCCCCCGGCTTGGGGCGGATTCGCGGCGCAGCTCCCGCGCAATACGTTGGGCATCGACGGTGCGATCCATACGGTAGATGAGGCCATACAAAGGCCCAACCGGTGCGCCCATGTAGGTCATGGGTTGCAGGCGTTCCAACATGCCCAATGTGCCCCGTGTAAATTCACGGGCGGAAAGAATTTCCGGGGGAATAGGGGAGAGCAACATGTCGGCTGCCAGTACAGCGGCATCTTGCAACGGGCCGACTGCGCCCTGGGTGTCGATCAGGATAAAGTCATAGTCCTGGTCAAAACGGGCAAGCAGATGTTTAAGGCGTACCCGGCCATCCGGGGTATGGAGTATCCAGTTCTGTAATGCGCCTTCCGGGTCATCGGAGATGATGAGATCCAGGTTGTCGATGTAGGTGCGGCTGATCACATCATCGAGACGCGGCCCGGTAATGAGGGCAGATAGCCCATGGCCTGCCCGGTATGTCAGCTCAAAATAGCTCGACAGCGTCGGCTGCACATCGGCATCCACCAACAAAACACGCTGGCCAAGGTCGGCCAGAATGCCGCCCAGGTTGGCGGTTTGGGTGGTCTTGCCAACACCGCCTTTGGTGCTCATTACGGTTATTTTGAGCGTCATATCGATCTCCTGTTAGGGGTGCCATTGCATTGCCACATCGATATGCAAATACCGATGTGGCAGGGCAATACCATCTCGTTTTGCTTAACCTTCAAGCGTCCACCTACTTTGTTAACTCATACAGTTCTGGCAGTGCTGCCGTGGCCTGCCGATGGTGTAGATCGTCAATGGCCCGCCACAATCAGCACAGCGAAAACGGTGATAGATACGACAGCCAGGACAGCTATCCCCCAAGTTCTCGTCCACCGGAGTGAGATAGAGCTTGCGGCAATGGCGGCAGCGTTGGGTTTCCCAAACAGCCATGGCTACCAGCTTGAGCACGGCAACGATGCGAGTGATATCCAACAGCGGTTGTTTGACGTAGTAGACGTACAGGTCGTACACATCGAGCAGCGTTCTGGCCTGGCTGCGTCCTAACGACTCGACCAAGCGGTGAATGCGCCACACCGTGGCGGCATGTAACATGCGTTGCTCGCTCTCTCGAAACCAGGCATCGGTAAACGGCATCATGCCTCGGGGAGAGGGTTGCCCCATCAGTTGTAAATAGAGCCGCTTGACGTACTTCTTGGGCAGGTCGGTTAGCTGGCAAACTAGAGTGGTTCGAGCGCCCGCTTGTATCAATCGAACCGCTTCATGGGTACGCACGGCCTGGGAGCATTGCTCTATCGGGCAGGCGTAGCAGTCTTGGCGGGTACGGCACTCGGGCACTGTGGGTGGGTAGTGAATGGCGTCGATAAGAGAAAGTCCGGTGTTCATCAGTCCTCACCTCCCATTGGCGTTGTGCCCAGGAAAGATGCGTGCTCAATGACAGCGTCGATCTCTTCTTGTCGCCCATCGTTGATGGCTTTGATGAAACGTTCCCACCACCAGGTTTCCATCCGCAGAGTAATTAAAGGTTCTTTAATCTGGGTAAGTGCAGCTAGCGCAGGCGGGGAAGCCTGTGCTAACGGTAGTGCGACTTCTTTTGGTATGCCCAATAATGCCACCACCAAATCAGGTTCTTGCTTGGCTATGTCGCGCACCTTTAGCAAATACTGATAATTAATACTGGAAAAATCCGTCTCCAAATTCATATGCATTGGCCCCCTTCCTCATTTACATTGAGGTAATTAAGACAACCGGCTGCATACAAGCCGGATGAATGACGGTTGAAG
>JBNKQQ010000018.1:0-5509 GCA_050295955.1 Thiohalomonadales bacterium | reverse complement strand
TAACGAACCTGTAGAAAAAACCAACTCACAATCCGATATTTCTCTGAGCTGGATTTTCTCAGGGTTCTCAATTTATTTATCCACTCAAATCTTCATTCGTTAATATAGCCTTCTCAGAAGGCTGGATTCAGCCTTTTTTCTCACTCTATGTCGCGTAGGAGGCCCCATATCGATGTATTTTTAATAGATTGTGGATGATGGCCATTAACTTCCATTGACCATCTACCTTTTGTTTTCCTCTTAAGCTAAATCGCTTGATCCCTATCATCTCACAGAGATTGCCAAAGACGGGTTCAACCGTGCCTAGCCGCCGGCTGTAGATCTGCCGTCCTTCTGGGCTATCTATCTTGCGTTTCATGCGCTCAATGGGGCTGGTCTCTCTGTGCGCTACGGTCATCCCTAGTTTGACCGAGAACTGGCGGGCATTCTTTTGATTCGGGCTCTTTAGACAGCGCTTGCGCAGCTGGCAGTTGTCACATTTTGCTTGGTAGCCTTGGAACTTCATAAAGTGTCCCTGGCCAATGACCGCATCAGCACATTGTAGCCACATCGCTTCCCCTGCTGGACAGATGCAGCTTTTCTTTTCGATATCTACCTTGAACTCTTCATTGGTGAAGCGCTCTTTCGGTTTCAGGCGGGACTTTGGCTTATGCCGCTTGGCATCATGAAAGCGTGGGTCCCGTGAGCGGAATCCGGTATCGGCGATGTAACCATCCAGTTTATTCTCTTCCAGATATTCCAGTGCCGTTGTGTTGTGATAACCACTGTCCGCGGTAATCTTGATGGCTTGCCTCTGCGCCGTTTTTTTATGATTCAGGTTGCGGTGGGCTTGCTCAATGGTGGGTGCTAAGAGGTCATGTTCCTGGCCTTGACCATGGGCTTCAGCGGCAACGATGACTTGATGCTTGCTATCGACAGCAGCCACACCGGTATAGCCCTGAATCACGCCATGGCTGGTATTCATCTTGGCACTTTCATTATCGGTGAGGTTGCTCTTTACCTCTTTGCCGCTGATGCCTTTGCGGGGCTGTGTCTCTTTGAGGAAGGCGGTAATCTTTTTGCTGGAGGCTTTGAGCTTTTCAGCATGGCGTTGCTGTTTTTGTTGCAGGGCTTCGTCCAGATTCTTTTGATCATTTTGCTGATGTTGTTTAAGGATATGGCGGGCCGCCTTATCCAGCTTCTTCGCTTTCTTCTTTAACTCTTCGTGTGTGCCACTCCACTCTTTACTGGCATTCGATGGAAGCTTACAGCCATCAATGGCAAACATCTCACGACCAATCAGCCCTTCCTCATCGCAGATCATCAATACCTGCAGAAAGAGCGCGGAGATCTCTTCGTAATGGCTGGAAACAAAATCGGCGATGGTGGTGAAGTGGGGATGGCTATCCGCTGAGATGGCCATGAAAAGGATATTCTCACGACACAGCTGTTCAATCTTTCTGCTGCTGGTTATCCCTCTTGAATAAGCCAGGAAGATGATCTTTAACAGGATGGCGGGATCGTAAGCCGGGCGGCCATTGTCATCATTTTTATAGCCGTGATGGAAGATGGAGAGGTCGAGCTCATGTTCAATGAGATAGGTTAAGGTGTGTTCAAAGCTGCCTGGGAGAATCTGCCGGTCAAAGCTGATCGCCAGCATGACCGATTGCTCGTAAGAGTAGTCTTTAAACCTTGGCATCCTTTCTATTCCTTGCTCAGGGAACAATATCTCCAATCTAGCATGATTTTAGGTTTTTCTACAGCTTCAACGACCAAGCTCACCCGAGAGGAGCCGCGCAGCGGTGACGAATCGGGTGGAGCGTATTGTTATGTGATTTCAAAATGGGAGCCTAAGCCCGGATGACTGTGCTACTTCATATAAACGTCTCACGGTGTCATAGTCATTCCACTCTTGATTCGTGTAAAACCTATACTCTTTGTTTTCTATAGGATCGATATAAAACAAGACAAATTCAGCGTATTCTTGTATTTCGTTGAAAGAGTAACGAAGCAAAACATGGAACTCTTCGGTCTGCAACTGCACATTCGAGTTATCATCATCATACACCCACGAATACTCGCCACTCTCTGTTTTGTCTATAAGTTTAGAAACAAAATCTCTAATTTTAGCTGGAAACATGGGCTCCCCTTCTTGCTGGATTTATCACCTCAAGGTGATTTTTAATAGTTAAAATATCTTCTTGAATTGATGTTCTTTTCTTTTTTGTTAATGGGCTGCTAGCAGTTGTATGCGAGGCTTGTTGCAGGGCAAGCTCTATTTCTCCAATTTTTGAATTATGGTTCACATCACTACCATCCGGGATACGCAGATATGTTCTACGAAAATGCTGAAAGCATTTCAATGAAAGATCATATCGCTCACCTGAAACGTGGCTATTTGCCTCATCAAGCACAGATAGGCATTCACTAACAAGCGATGCACCATCAACTTTTTTCACTTGGGCCAATAGTTTTTTTGCCTCTTCCTGAATCCCTTTTGAAATATGGATACTATGAAGGACTTCAAAAACTGCCACAAATAAAGCAATCACAGTTGCAACTACACCGTAATATGAAAATTCATTGAATGCTTTGTCATTACCAATTATGTCATCTTGGTAACATATTGAAACGATTACCAATGCAATAGATATGGAAGAATAAAATATTCTTACCCAATGTTCTAACAAGAAAGTCATTCTCTATAGTATTCCTTATTACACACATAATGGTTTAGCGTATTGTTATGTACGATTTAATGAGCGCCAAAACACAGTCTTCAACTGGAAAAAGACGCTACTAATTTTAAATTTTATTTATTAACCCATAATTTATACAGTTGGGAGCTGTAACCTTAGATGGTCAATGGATAAGGGCTAGGCTACATTTTGCTTTTGATATAACGAGCGAGCATATACGTTAGATATGCGTCAGCAAGCTTACCAAGAGCAGTGGCGAGTAGATCGGTAACCAGAGCCAAGCTGTGAATGTCCACCGAGAAGTAGAAAGACACAGCGAGACCTACTTCAATGATCTTTTAGTTCCTTATGCGTGATGCTGACATTTACCACCATTTTGGCAGATTAATGTTCAGGTATTACACCTCCTTGTGTTAGGTGGCACCTGTTGCCTTTACGATGATGGTCAAATCAAGGACGTAAAGGCGGTTAATGGTTTGATATAAGTACATAACGCCGCGTTCACCGGCTTGTCCGGTGCAACGCTTTGATACTTGTTTATGACCTTCCCCTCCCAACCGGGCTTGGTCGGTTAGACCATCCATTTATTACACTGAAAGTATCCACCAACAGTGTGCTAACGAGAGGAGAAGGTCATATGCGATTCTATACCAAAAATCATACACATTTCTGCGGAATCGATCTACACACCAAGACCATGTATGTCTGCATTATAGATGGAAATGGCAAGACATTGGTCCATAAGAATATTCCGGCAAAACCCGTGCCTTTCCTCAAATTAATTGAGGGATATAAAGAGGATATTGTCGTAGGTGTTGAGTGCATCTTCTCGTGGTATTGGCTAGCAGATTTATGCGAACAGGAAGGCATTGAGTTTATTCTCGGCCATGCTCTCTACATGAAGGCGATTCATGGAGGAAAAACCAAAAATGACAAGATAGACTCCGAGAAGATTGCCCGATTGATGAGAGGAGGCAATTTCCCGCTGGCCTATGTTTACCCTTCTGATCTTCGCCCTTATCGTGATCTGCTACGTCGTCGAAACTTTCTGGTGCAGCTACGTAGCGAAGTATTGGCCCACATTAAGCTCACCAATCACCAATATAATCAGGCCACCTTTGAAAAGCATATTGGCAAGAAAGGCAACCGAGAGGGCTTGGGAGAACGTTTTAAAGATCCGACAGTTCGTCGCAATGTGGAATTAGATCTTTCCATCGCTGATCATCTTCACGATGAGATTAATCGATTAGAAAACTACCTAATTCGTCATGTGAAGAATTTTGATCCTCGTACCTATTTTCGTTTGCAATCCGTACCTGGTATTGGTCGTGTATTGGCCTTGATCATCATGTATGAGGTAGGAGATTTGGCACGCTTTCCTACTGCGCAATCTTTTTGTTCTTACTCCAGATTAGTCAAGTGCCCTAAATAGTCTGCAGGAAAGAAGTATGGCTATGGTGGAGGAAAAATTGGCAATGCCCATCTTAAATGGGCCTTTAGTGAAGTCACCGCACTCTTCATGCGTGAGAGTGATCGTGCCAAAGCCTTTGTCGCTAAGCATGAGAAAAAGCATGGCAAAGGTAAAGCCATGTCGATACTGGCCCATAAATTGGGTCGTGCTATTTATTTTATGTGGAAGAGAAATGATGCGTTTGATGAAAAATATTTCTTTAAAGTGTAACTAGGTTTGTGTCACTGATACTGAGCTTATAGTGTATAACTGAGCCCATTGTGGGTGAGGCCTGGCAGAGATACGTAAACGTGAGAGGACTTTGATCCTGAAGTGTCTCTGGCCTAATACCCCGAGGCCCGCGCATTGAGTAGATAGTATTGGTGGCACCCTTAACAATACAGGTTATTGTGACTGCCTCTATGCTTGAACCGCATAATAACTGGATACCTTTAGGTAAGCCCGATTCTCGTGAGTGGACTGGCATAGGGTAACGGACAATGTTCTAGTACGTCTTTCTTTGAAAGGCACTTGGGTGCGGCTAATGCTGCTCCCAGGCTGATGCTCAATAGATGTTTGTTTGCAGCCACAACTGCAAAACCGTTTAACAGGTTCGAAGTGGGAGCATGACTTGTATTTAATAAAAAACCGAGATAATTAATCCCGGTTTCTAATGTTGCTCGGCTGGTTGACAGGCGGGGTCATATAGAGGTTAGATGGCGTTATTTGCATAGCGCTGAATACTCACTAGCTCTATGTATTGTAATTCCGGAAATTTGCTCTAAATATAAAGAACAATTTTCGTCATCTATATAAAACTCAGGTCTCGAAGTGGGCCCAGTAAGTTGAACCTGTATTTCAGTTCGCTCAACACCTGTATTTAGGTGAACTTTGTTTGCCAATATTCCTCTTATGCGGGGTTCCTTATCCTGATTTTCATCCTCCCACAACTCCCATATCCTATTAAAGCTTCCAGGAGATACTTGTGCCCAAGCTCCTATATTATATATTTGGTCTGAATCCTTTATAGGTAAGGGTATTACCCCTCTAATATAAAAATACTCTTCTTCACAAGCATAATAATCACTAGTGAACTTACAACTATCTTCAATTTCCTTTTGATCCACACCTACTAGATCATCGGGCTTAAGATAACTAAGCTCTATATCTGCTTCTGGAACCATTTCCCCACAGCAGGGACACATTATTAAATTCTCAGACATACTCAATCTCAAGCCATCTAACGAGGCTGTAGAAAAACTCATCTTCAGCAATAAATATCCCAACAGCGCTCTTAACTTGTTATTACCCCAATCATCATTCAGTCACTGCAGGATTTCAAGAAAAATCGGGCTGCCTTCATCATTCCAGCATTTTTATG
>JBNKQQ010000017.1:0-100919 GCA_050295955.1 Thiohalomonadales bacterium | reverse complement strand
TTCATTGACTACGCGAAAGAATGTCTTTACACACCAAGCTTGATTAAAGCGCCACACCGGTAATAACTCATGAGGCAGCGTAAAAATAGCGTGATAATGATCGACAGGAAGTAGTCGATCAAACTGCTTTTCAGCCCACTCTGCTTTGGGTTGTGCATTGCACTTGGGACAGCTTCGATGTCGGCAGGAGTGATACTGAATATGCTGCTCATGATCATCAGGACAATGTAGCTCATGACCTCCTTGTTCTGGGGTACGGCATCGCATGATTGCATGAGCCGCTTTATGATGTTTCAATGGCAGCTTATGTGAAGCTGCATACGTTTCAAATCCATTCTTAAAGATATCTTGCAAAGTCGCTTCCATGCCACTTTCCTTTGGTTTTTCAAGCCTTTACCGCGTAGCGGTTATGTACAACAGTTTTATTCGTTCTACGCATCATGCTATCCCCCATCAGCCTATCCCGTCTAGAAAAAACCATCTACTCATGAATTCTTCTTTATTTTTATAGAGTTACTGAAAATTTCTGCTTTTAAGAAAAATAGATAGCACGATGCGTCGGGCTATCCACCATCGGCATATCCCACTTACATTTTTTCTCTGGAATAGATTTCTGTCATAAAATCATAATGTTAAACATATGAATAATGTTGCTATCGATGGATAGTCCGATGCATCGGGCTATCCCGCTATGCTTCTCGCTGAAGATGTGATGGGAAACGACTTTTCGTCTGCAGGGCAGACTCCTACACGGGCTCACCCAGAATTTTTGAGGGGTTGATTTTTGGTGCCTACACAGAGTATGTTTAGCGAGTTGGTATATCCTGTTTTAGGTTTATGCGCATTTTGATTTCAACGATTCGGAGGTTGATATATCGCCGAGGTTTTCGATGAGTCATTCGGCAATAGATCATTGATGAAATAACAATAAGTAAAGTAAGCGCTGAGTAAGAGAGTTGCAGCTCTCAAGCTCAGCTGACCACAACTACCTACCGAAGAGGTAACTATGGCTATTTCTAATATACCGCCAGAGTCTGGCTTGTTTCAAAAAAATTCAAACGCACTCGTTTACTCTGTATGGGTTTGTTGTGTCGTTTTCTTGGGCTTTTCCTGGGGCTTTCCTGCTTTTACGGCTTTGTCGCATCGGTATTCTTTACCGTTTGTGTGTGCTCATCGTGGAGGTCAGTGTTATGTTTTCTGAGCCTTTGCGTAGTGAGGGAGACGGTAGCGATATTGCTGAGGAGCTCAGGGTGCTGAGTGAGGCGTATGAGGAGTATCAGCGGGTTTCGGCTTTTCTGAGTCATGCCGCGTGCTTGATGAATAATGAGCCGATGGAGATGACGCCACAGATTGCCGAGGGGCATTGGCATTGTTGCCATGCCTTACAAGCACGGGGGAATGAGATCCGGGAGCGTTTGGGCGAGTTGTTTGCGTTAGAGACTCGGGAGGCGTAGTTAGGAGTCAGCCTTTGTGGTTTGCCGGGGTGTGGAAGGCTCCGGCTTTTTTTGGCTGGCACCTACAGGGTGAAGCCTGGATCCCGGATCGGGTCCGGGATGACATTGTGATGAAGTAAGTTGGTGGTGGGTTCGCTGCTGGGTAAGTTCCTACAAGGCCAAGCCTGGATCCCGGATCGAGTCCGGGATGACGTAGGTGGTGGATCTAGTCCGGGATGACGTAGGTGGTGGATCTAGTCCGGGGTGACTGGGTGATGGGACGAGTCCAAACGAATAGTGGAAAAGAGGCTTACTTCACCTCTTCTCCCATCGCCTGCAAATCGGCGTGATAACTTGAACGCACCATCGGTCCACTGGCCACGCTGGTAAAGCCAATCGACTTGGCGTACTCCCCTAACTCATCAAACTCTTGTGGCGTGACATATCTGGCCACTGGCAGGTGGTGTTGACTGGGTTGTAGGTACTGGCCGAGGGTAAGCATCTCTACGTTGTGGACGCGGAGGTCTTGCAGTACTTGTTTGATCTCTTCATTGCTTTCTCCCAGTCCCAGCATAATGCCCGATTTGGTGGGTACGTTGGGGCTGCGCTGTTTAAACTTCTCCAGTAGGTCTAGTGACCATTCATAGTCAGCACCAGGGCGGGCCTGTTTGTAGAGGCGTGGGATGGTCTCTAGGTTGTGGTTGAAGACATCGGGTGGTGAGGTTTCAAGGAAATCGAGGGCGATCTCCATGCGGCCACGGAAGTCGGGGACCAGAATCTCGATCTTGGTGTTGGGGGAGTGCTGGCGGATGGCGCTGACGCATTGGCCGAAGTGTTCGGCACCACCGTCCCGCAGGTCGTCCCGGTCCACTGAGGTGACTACCACATATTTGAGCCCCATGGCGGCGACGGCTTCTGCCAGGTGTTGGGGTTCGTTGGTATCCAGTGGTTCGGGCCTGCCGTGGGCGACATCGCAGAAGGGGCAGCGACGGGTACAGATGCCTCCCATGATCATGAAGGTGGCAGTGCCGTGGTGGAAGCATTCGCCTAGGTTGGGGCAGGCGGCTTCTTCACAGACGGAGAAGAGTTTCTGCTCCCGTAGGATGCCTTTGATGCGCTTTACCTCGGGTGAGGTGGGGGCAACGGCTTTTATCCAGCGGGGCTTTTTCAGTGGGGTTTCGGCAGGTACCACTTTGATGGGGATACGGGAGACCTTGGATTC
Source organism: Thiohalomonadales bacterium (assembly GCA_050295955.1). Lineage (GTDB taxonomy): Bacteria > Pseudomonadota > Gammaproteobacteria > RBG-16-57-12 > RBG-16-57-12 > JAFLJP01. Next base: position 98,264 of record JBNKQQ010000017.1, on the reverse strand, counting down.
TCCTTTTAATTCCCGCAGGGAGCGGCGTGCCTTCTCTTGTTCGTCGATGTTGCTCATGCTGTCTCTTTGTTCTCTGGCAGCTGGTTTTCTACTTGAATGGTGTCATCCAGTGCCAGCTGATTACGTAATTGTTGGACCAGTTTGTTGGCCACTTGCTGTAGATTCTCTTCCACCCCAAACGCTTTAAGTTGGGTGACCGGCATGCCGGCATAGCCGCAGGGATTAATGCCGTCAAAGGGGGAGAGATCCATGTCGATGTTAAGTGCCAGGCCGTGGAAGCTGCAGTTGCGGCGTATTCGTAATCCCAGGGCGGCGATTTTGGCATCCCCCACATAGACGCCGGGTGCATTGGGTCGGGCGGTGGCCTCAATGCCATACTCTGCCAGCAGTTGGATGATGGCCTGTTCGATGGCGGTGACCAAGTTGCGTACACCCCAGCCGTGGCGTTTCAGGTCAAACATCATATAGATCACCAGTTGGCCGGGGCCATGGTAGGTGACCTGGCCGCCCCGATCAATCTGTACCAGGGGGATATCGCCCGGATTGAGTACATGCTCGGGCTTGCCATTCATTCCCAGGGTGTAGACCGGTTCATGCTCTACGATCCAGAGTTCATCCGGGGTGGTGGCATCCCGTTGTTGGGTAAAGGCCTGCATGGCACGCCATACCGGCTCGTAGGCTTGGCGGCCTAGTTGGCGGAGGATCACAATACCATCTTGATACGGCTACAGGCTGTCAGTTCCATGTAGATGGCGTCCAGCTGTGCCTTGCTGGTGGCGGTGAAGACCACGGTGACAGAGTGGAAGCGACCATTTTTGCTGGCTTTGGTTTGGGCCGCATTTTCTGGCAGGTCGATCACGTGTTTGCGGATGATGCCTACTACATGGGCATCAAAGTCGTCTGCGGCATCACCCATCACCTTGATGGGAAACTCGCAGGGGAATTCAAAAAAGGTTTCTTGCTCGGACATACTACTCACCGTTGCGCAGCTGCTGTTTAAAATCCTGATAATAAGTATAGATGCTGGACCATAGGGGGCCAGGTTTGCCATTGCCCACGGGTTTGCCATCCAGGTGGGTTACCGCCAGCACCTCGCGGGTTGAGCTGGTGATCCAGATCTCTCCCGCTTCATGTAACTGCTGTTCACTGATGGCGGCTTCACCACAGGGCAGGCCATGTTGTTGTGCCAATTCCAGTACCACATCACGGGTGATGCCGGGGAGTAGCTCATCTCCTTTAAATGGGGTCAAAATTTCCCCTTTCAAGACTACGAATACATTGCTGGCTGCCCCTTCGGTTAGATTGCCATCTTTGATGAGGATCGCTTCGGCGGCTCCAGCATCTACGGCCTGCTGGCGTAGTAGGATATTAGGCAGCAGGGTGATGGCCTTGATATGGCAGTGGCGCCAGCGGGTATCTTCTACGGTAATGGCGGAGATGCCTTGGGCATAGATCTCGTCGGCCGGTTTGATGATGGGGCTGGCAGAGGCAAAAACCGTAGGGGTGACTACATCGGGGAAAGCATGGTCGCGGCGCGGCGCACTGCCCCGGGTGACCTGTAGATAGATGGAGTAATCACCCTGTTCGGTATGGTTGGCTTGTAGCAGCTCGTTGAGCAGTGTACGCCATTGTTCCAGGGTATGGGGATTGCCGATGCGTACGCCATTCAGGCTGTTTTGCAGCCGCGCCAAGTGCTCCTCCAGGCGGAACAGTTTGCCATGATAGGCGGGGATCACTTCATAAACCCCATCACCAAAAAGAAAACCCCGGTCAGTGACCGGGATCATCGCTTGCTCCTCTGGGAGCAGTTGGCCGTTTAGGTGGACGATTGTCATGGAGATCCTATTATTGGTGGCGGCTTAAGGTCCTTGTTTGATCGCGATGACGGTGGATGGTTATCGCGATCAATGCCTTCAGAAGGGGGCCTTTTTACTCAAACATCAGTTTTACTTGATCTGTCAGAGAGCGTACCAAGCCACCCTCTTTTACCGTTTCCAGTGCCAGAAGTGGGCGCTCGGCGACAATTACCTCTTCCAATTTGACGACGACTTTGCCGACCTGCTCGCCCTGCTGTTGTGGGGCCATGATTTTACCGTCCAGTTGCATATTGGCTTTCAGCTGGTCGTATTGACCACGGGGGATTGTAACGTAAAGATCTTCCGCCAGTCCGACAGGCAGCTGCTCGTTTTCGCCTTTCCAGATGCGTACCTGTTGCAGGCTGTTGTTGGCGGCGTAGAGTTTGTGGGTTTCAAAGAAACGGAAGCCGTAGGTGAGTAGCTTCTGGCTCTCATCTGCACGGGCATTTTCACTCTTGGTGCCCAGTACGGCGGAGATCAGGCGCATGCCGTCTTGCTCTCCCGAGGCCACCAGACAGTAACCGGCAGCTTCAGTGTGACCGGTCTTGATACCATCGATATATTTGTTGCGCCACAACAGCTTGTTACGGTTGTATTGGGAGATGCCATTGTATTTGAAGGACTTTTCAGAATACCACTTGTAGAATTCGCCATTATCGCGGATCAGTGCCTGACCCAGAATGGCCATATCGCGGGCAGTGGTGTAATGCTCTGGATGTGGCATGCCGGTGCTGTTAACAAAGTGGGTGTTGTTCATGCCAAGGCGTTGAGCGTGGCCATTCATCATTTCGGCGAAAGCGGACTCGCTTCCGGCGACATGTTCGGCCAGGGCGACAGTGGCATCGTTACCGGATTGGATAATCACACCCTTCATCAGATCTTCGACGGAGACAAATTTGCCTACTTCCACAAACATTCGTGAGCCTTCCATGCGCCAGGCCTTTTCACTAATGCGAACCTGATCGGTAAGATTCAGGCGACCCTCTTTGATCTCCAGCTCGACGATGTAGGCGGTCATCATCTTGGTGAGGCTGGCGGGCTCTACTTGTTCGTCGGCGTTGAATTCCGCGATCACTTTGCCACTGTTGAAGTCCATTAGGTAGTAGGAGGAGGCGTTGACCTGGGGGGGACTGGGAATCAGGGCTGCCGCTGAGGCTAACTGGCTGATAAAGAGTAGTGGAATCAGTGAAAACAGAATGCGCATAGTCTCGTTCTTTAATTAGTTGTTTGTTTCTCAATAAATGTTATTGGGCTAAAAGTGCTTGGATCATGCCTTAAATCGCACTTTTATGACCGCAATTGAGCTGGAAAGTGCCTATAGGATAACGATTTCGCGCTCAATCAACAATCACATAGGGCTTTGCAAAGCCCATTTGTTGTAGTTGTGAGGCCAGTTGGTCGGCGTGATGACGATCAGTGAGGGGGCCAATCCGCAGTTTATAGTAGGGGTTATTGGCGCTGGGTTGGTGTACGACGACGTTGTCGATGGAGGCATCCAGTAGGCGGTTGAGCATGCGTTGCATATTCTGCCGTTCACCAAAAGAGCCTACCTGTAGAAAGATGTTGGTTGTCGAGACGGGATCCTGCAGGGGTTCCATACGTTCAATCCGGCTGACTTTCAGCGGAGCCGGCTGTGGCATAGGGGTTACCTGGGCAACCTCTGAGGAGAGGCTGTTATCGGGTGGCACGGTGATAGCACGAACCTCCACCTTGCCGGTACCTTGCTTGTCGATGCCCAGCTTGATGGCCGCAGCGTAAGAGAGGTCGATGATACGACCCTCTTTGAAAGGGCCGCGATCATTGATTTTGACGATGATCTTGCGGCCGTTTTCCAGGTTGGTGACTTCGGCGTAGGTGGGGAGTGGCAGGCTTTTGTGGGCGGCGGTCATCTTGTACATGTCGTAGGGTTCGCCGCTGGAGGTGCGTTTGCCATGGAATTTGGTGCCGTACCAGGAGGCGATGCCTTTCTCCTGATACCCCTCAGCACTGTTCTTTACGTAGTAGGTTTTACCCAGCGCTTCATAAGAGGCGGGGTTGCCGTATTTGCTGTAGGGCTCGTATTTGGGAACAGGATCGGGGATCTTACTTACATCCACATAGCCCAGGGGGGCGCTGTCCTGCTCCTCGATCAGGCCGGGGCCGGTACAGCCGCTAAGAAGGGCAATCAGTGCTAGGGATGTGAGCGGTCTTAACATGTTTATCCTATGCCGGTAGTAGTTTTCTATGGGTGTGGATTGCCATCAGGATACCGAAGCCGGCCATGATCGTCACCATGGAGGTTCCTCCATAACTGACTAAAGGTAGCGGCACGCCTACTACAGGTAATAGACCAGAAACCATACCAATGTTCACAAATACGTAGATAAAGAAGGTGAAGACCAGACTACCGGCGAGTAATCGGCCGTAGGTCTCCTGGGCTTGGGTGGCGATATAGATGCCCCGCAGGATGATAAACATATAGATAGCCAGTAGTAGCAGCATGCCAACGAAGCCGAATTCTTCGGCGTAAACGGCAAAGATAAAGTCGGTGTGGCGTTCCGGGAGGAAGTCTAGCTGTGATTGGGTGCCGTTAAACCACCCTTTGCCGTAGAGGCCGCCAGAGCCAATGGCAATTTTAGATTGAATAATGTGGTAGCCCGAGCCGAGTGGGTCACTTTCCGGGTTAAGGAAGGTGAGTACCCGCTGGCGCTGATAGTCGTGCATGATAAAGAACCACATCACCGGTGCAAAGGCGATAGCGGCGGTGGTGGAGCCGAGGATAAGTTTCATGGAGACACCGCTGAGTAGCAGTACAAATACGCCAGCACTGGCGATTAGCAGTGAAGTACCTAGGTCTGGCTGCTTCATAATCAGAACCACTGGAATAAAGATGAAGGCAAGTCCCGCTGCCAGTTGTCGCTTGGTACAGGGGAGTGGTTTGTAGTGGAGGTACCAGGCGACCATCATCGGCACCACCAGCTTCATCATTTCTGAAGGCTGGAACATGAATACCCCCAGATTAAGCCAGCGTTGAGCCCCTTTTCCCGTATGGCCGAAAATTAAAACACAGAGCAGCAGAATGACACCGATGGCAAACAGCCAGGGTGTCCAGCGTAGATAGTTGACGGGTGGAATCTGTGCCAGGATGACCATTACGGCAAAGCCCAGCCCCAGTCGTACCAGTTGGCGCTGCATCATTGCCAGGTTTTCCCCACTGGCGCTGTAGAGAATCAGCAGGCCGGTAAGGGAGAGGGTGAGTAGGCCTAATAATAGAGGGATATCCAGGTGGAACAGCTGGCCCCCTTTGGTATTACTCTCTTGGGTCTGTCCTAAGCTGGATAGGTTCATTGGCGCTTCTCAAAATAGACGTCCATTACGGCCTTGGCCACCGGTGCGGCAACGGAGCCACCGCTACCGCCATTTTCCACGATGACCGCGACGGCGATTTGTGGATTTTCCACCGGGGCGAAACCGACAAAAAGCGCATGGTCACGCAGCTTTTTAGCCAGCTTCTCAGCATCATACTCTTCATCCTGGCCAATCTCGAAGACTTGGGCAGTCCCGGTTTTACCGGCAATGGTGAAGTGATCGTTCTGGATTTTACGGGCGGTACCGTGGAGCCCGGTCACCACTTTGCCCATGGCCTCAATCATGAAGTCCCAGTTTTTCTGGTTGTGAATGGCCACTTGATGGTTCTCTTTGGCTGGAATTTCCAGCGTATCACCACTGATACCATCTTCGGTACGCAGTAGCAGTTGTGGGTACATGCGCTTGCCATGCATTGCTAGGGTGCCGGTGCCGACAGCCAGTTGCAGGGGCGTGGTGAGGTTGAAGCCCTGTCCGATACTGGAGATCAGTGTCTCGCCCAGGTACCAGCGCTCGCCCTTAATGCGCTTTTTCCACTCTGATGAGGGAATAAGGCCAGAGGATTCACCGCCTAAATCGATGCCGGTGTGCTGATTAAAACCGAACTGCACCAGAAACTCATACATCTGGTCGATGGTCATCTCCATGGCTAGTTCATAGAAGTAGACATCGCAGGACTCGACGATCGCCTTCTCCATGTCGGTACGGCCGTGGCCCCACTTTTTCCAGTCACGATAGCGGCGTTCGCCTCCGGGCAGTGTCATCCAGCCACGACAATCGGTATGGTTGTATTCATCGCGAATGCCCAGCTCCATTGCACCCAGTCCCACAAAAGGCTTAATGGTGGAGCCAGGGGGGTATTTACCCTGTAGGAAGCGATTGAAGAGTGGCCGCTCTCGGGAAGAGGAGAGCATGCTGTAGCGTTTGCTATCGATACCGTTGACGAACCAGTTGGGGTTGTATTCGGGGGTGCTGATCATGGTCAGCACCTGTCCATTGCGAGGATCGATGGCGACCACAGCGCCATTTTCACCATTCATCGCATTTTTGGCAGCCTGCTGCATCTCGATATCCAGGCTGAGATAGATGTTGTCACCGGGCAGGGGGGCTGCGCGTTCCAATACCCTTAATACCCGGCCCCGGGCATTGGTCTCCACCTGTTTATAGCCAACTTGGCCATGCAGTGTTTTTTCGTAAGCCTTTTCGATGCCGGCTTTGCCGATATAGTCGGTACCAGCGTATTGGGCTTCATCTACGCTGGCCAGCTCTTGCTCATTGATGCGTCCCACATAGCCCAACGCATGTACGGATAGTTCGTTATAGGGGTAGTGGCGCATCAATCGTGCCTCTACATCCACACCAGGGAAACGATGGCGATTGACGGCGATACGTGCGACCTCTTCATCGCTTAAGCGGTGGCGTACCGGTATAGCATGAAAGCGCCGGCTGCGCTTGCGCAGTTTTTCAAAGCGCTCTAGGTCACGCTCGTTGATTTCGATAACCTCACCCAGTTGTTGCAGGGTGGTATCGATATCTTTGACCAGCTCGGGAATCAGTACCAACGTGTAGCTGGGGAGGTTTTCTGCTAACACGCGGCCTTCGCGGTCATAGATTAGGCCGCGGGTAGGTACCTCGGGTAGCACCCGTACCCGGTTTTTCTCGGAGAGAGTGGTAAAGTGGTCGTGGCTATAGAGCTGTAGATAGGCCATGCGGCCAATCAACATAGATAATAGTATCAGTACGCAGACTAAGCCCAGTACGCTGCGTGATGCGAACATCTGGGCCTCTTTGCGATGGTCCTTGATGGCGTGACGCATTAACGTACCCGGTAAAAACGTCGGATGCGTCGCAACAGCAGGAACAGGGGAGGCCAGATCAACATGCTACTGACAACCGGTAACCAGCCTGCTAAGCCACCACTGGGGCGCTCGATAATACCGCTGATCCAAACGCTGACCAGTTGGCTGAACATGACCATTAACATCACTGTGATTGCTTGTTGCCAGATGGGGAACAGGCGGATGCGTTTGTGCAATTGGACGACCACGAAAGCGATAAGTGCCAGGGCTAGGGCGTGTTGGCCCAGCAAGGCGCCGTGGGTGACATCTAATATGATCCCTACGCACCAACCGACAGTGACCCCTATCCGCTCCGGGATCGCCAGACACCAGTAGATCAGTACCAGGGTCAGAAACTCTGGACGAATCACTTCCAGAAGATGGGGAAGAGGCAGCAGGGTAAGAATCAGCGCAATGAGTAGGGTGATCACGACAACCCAGGTATTGCGGGAGGACATTGTATTGGGACTCATTGCGCCGTCTCCTCCTCACTTTGTGCGGCAGGGGCGGGAGCCTTTTCTTCCCGCCATACCAGGAGGACCTCACGGATATGTTCCAATTGGGCGCTGGGGTGTGCGGTTACCATTGCATAGGATTGGGATGGATCGATCTCAATTTGTGCAACATAGGCCACTGGGTAGCCAGCGGGGAAGCGTCCGCCCAGGCCGGAGGTGACAAGCAGATCGCCCTTTTGGATATCTGCATTGTTGGGGATATGGGGCAGCTCCAGGCCATTGGTGAAATCACCGGTGCCCACGGCAATGGCACGCATGCCAGTGCGATTTACCTGTACCGGGATAGCGTGGGAGGGATCGGTAATCATCATGGCACGGCTGGAGAAGGGGTTCACTTCGATTACCTGGCCTACAACACCCTTGGCATCCAGGAGCGGCTGACCATTGTAGACATTGTCGTTGCTGCCCTTGTTAATAACGATCTGGCGGGTATAGGGGTCAAGGTCAACGGCCAGTAGCTCACTGATCATCACCTTCTCTCCGACATCCTGAGTGGAGCCCATCAGTTCACGCAGGCGGACATTTTCACTCTCCAGAGCATTGAGTTTTTGCAGTTGTGCTTTTAGTAGCAGGTGCTCGGTTTTCAGCTCCTGATTCTCTTTTTCCAGAGTTTCGCGGCTGACAAAGGTTTCCGAGGCCCATTCGCTGGTAGCGAAGGGGATATTGACCAGATATTGTACCGGGTAAAGCAGTGTGGAGACCCCAGAGCGGATATCATCCAAGTGATGATAGCGGTGGTCGAGGATCATAAACAGCAGGGAGAGCAACGTGAAAAAGATCACGCGCAGTGTCAGTGGTGGCCCCTGTGTAAATATGGTTTTAATTGTGAAAGCCCTTTGTAGCAAAAGGGCCGTTGAAACGGCCCTGATCTCTCGTCACTTTAAGGTTTATTCGTGGGAGAAGACGTTCCAGCCGCGCTCGTCGATCATCTCCAGCGCCTTACCGCCGCCTCGTGCCACACAGGTGAGAGGGTCATCAGCGACGATGACCGGCAGGCCGGTCTCTTCCGATAGCAGGCGATCCAGATCACGGAGTAAGGCACCACCACCGGTGAGCACCATGCCGCGCTCAGCCACATCGGAACCCAGCTCTGGTGGCGTCTGCTCCAGTGCGGCTTTCACACCGCTGACGATGGAGGAGAGAGGCTCTTGCAGTGCTTCCAGAATCTCGTTGCTGTTAAGGGTGAAGCTGCGGGGTACCCCTTCTGCCAGATTACGGCCACGCACTTCAATCTCGCGTACCTCTTCACCTGGGAAGGCAGAGCCCACTTCTTCCTTGATACGCTCGGCAGTGGTTTCACCGATCAAGGTGCCATAGTTGCGACGCACATAGTTGATGATGGCGTCATCAAAACGGTCGCCCCCTACGCGGATGGACGATGAGTAGACGATACCAGAGAGGGAGATCACTGCTACTTCGGTGGTACCACCACCGATATCCACTACCATGCAGCCACGGGCTTCATTAACTGGCATACCGGCACCGATGGCAGCTGCCATGGGTTCTTCGATCAGGTATACCTCGCGGGCGCCAGCGCCCATTGCAGACTCTTTGATGGCTCGACGTTCCACCTGAGTTGAACCACACGGTACGCAGATAAGCACTCGCGGGCTGGGGCGCAGAAAACGGAATTTCTCTTCGTGTACTTTATGGATGAAGTGTTGCAGCATTTTCTCGGTGACAGTGAAGTCAGCGATGACCCCATCTTTCAATGGTCGGATGGCGACGATGTTGCCGGGTGTGCGTCCCAGCATCTGTTTAGCTTCGATGCCCACCGCCTCAACGGATTTGGGGCCACCAGCACCGCGGTCCTGGCGGATTGCTACCACCGAAGGCTCATTCAGGATGATACCCTGGCCTTTGACGTAGATAAGAGTATTCGCCGTCCCCAGATCAATGGAGAGGTCGTTGGAAAACATGCCACGGAGAGATCCAAACATATGCTTTATTTAGTCGTCGATTTTATTATTAGAGGGAATTCTGCTTAGTGTATCTGTGAGAAGGGCTTTGGGCAAGGTGCCATCTGTGATAACTTTACCGTTTTTATAATATTTCTCTTGGAGCTGGAGCATGTCACTAGAAAAAGCGGACGTTGAGAAGATCGCTCATCTGGCGCGATTACAGATTGTCGAGCAGGATATTCCTGAATATGCCCGTAATCTGAGTTCGATTCTGGAGCTGGTTGAGCAGATGAGCTCAGTAGATACCAGCGGCATTACACCAATGGCTCATCCTCTGGATGTGGCGCAGCGCCTGCGAGCCGATGAGGTGACCGAAGTGGATCAACGGGAGAAGTTCCAGGCGATTGCTCCAGCCACCGAAAATGGCCTCTACCTGGTACCCAAGGTAATTGAGTGATCCCACCCCGGCGAGACATTCAAACTAAATCCATCCGAATAGATCAAGACCGAAGCGATTATGCATAACAAAACCCTTTCTGAATTGGCTGCAGGGTTGCAGGCCAAGGCGTTCAGCAGTGTTGAGCTGACCCAACATTTTCTGGATCGAATTAAGCAGTACGATGGTGAACTGAACAGTTTCATCACGGTGACTGAAGCACAAGCTCTGGCCCAGGCCAAGGCAGCTGATGAGGTGATCGCTGCTGGTAATGCTGGTGCACTAACCGGTATTCCCCTGGCGCAGAAGGATATCTTCTGCACCGATGGGGTGCGTACCAGTTGTGGCTCCAAGATGCTGGATAACTTCATCGCCCCCTACAACGCTACGGTGATTGAGAAGTTCAATACCGCGGGTGCTGTCATGCTGGGTAAGGTGAATATGGATGAGTTCGCGATGGGCTCGTCCAACGAAACCAGTTTCTATGGCCCGGTGAAAAATCCCTGGGCTCACGAAGCGGTACCGGGTGGTTCCTCAGGTGGTTCAGCTGCTGCCGTAGCGGCTCGTCTGGCACCGGCGGCAACCGGCACCGATACCGGTGGTTCTATCCGCCAGCCTGCTGCGCTGTGTGGGTTGACCGGCCTGAAACCCACCTATGGTCGTGTTTCCCGCTACGGCATGATTGCTTTCGCCTCCTCCTTGGATCAGGCGGGGCCAATGACTCGTACGGCAGAAGATGCGGCCATCATGCTGAACACAATGGCGGGTTTCGATAAGCGTGATTCCACCTGTTTGGACAAAGTGGTTCCCGATTACACGGCGGATCTGAACAATGATCTGAGCGGATTGAAGATCGGCCTGCCCAAGGAGTTCTTTGGTGAGGGGCTGGAATCCAACATGGCAGCTGTTATTGATGCCGCCATCAAAGAGTACGAAAAGCTGGGTGCCACGGTAAAAGAGATCAGCCTGCCCAACAGTGGCTTGGCCGTTCCGGCTTACTACGTGATTGCCCCTGCTGAGTGTTCATCTAACCTTTCCCGTATGGATGGGGTGCGCTTTGGTTACCGCTGTGAGAATCCAGAGAATCTGGAAGACCTTTACAAGCGCTCTCGTGGTGAAGGCTTCGGCGAAGAGGTGAAGCGCCGCATCATGGTTGGCACCTATGCACTTTCAGCTGGATACTATGATGCTTACTACCTGAAGGCACAGCAGTGCCGCCAATTGATCGCTGATGATTTCAAGAAAGCTTTCACAGAAGTGGATGTGATCATGGGACCTACCACGCCAGAGCCTGCCTTTAACTTTGGTGCCAAAGGTGAGGATCCGGTCAGCATGTACCTGTCGGATATCTACACCATTGCGGTGAACCTGGCAGGTTTGCCTGGTATGTCGGTACCGGCTGGTTACGTGAATGGCCGCCCCGCTGGCCTACAGATCATCGGCAACTACTTTGATGAAGCCCGACTGCTGAATGTGGCCCACAAATACCAACAGGCCACTGAGTGGCACACCCACGGACCAGAGCAGTATCTGTAATTAAAAACACCTAACGCAGAGGCGCTAAGGCGCAAAGAGTACCGATGTTAAGTGCCTTTGCTGGAAAGAAACTTTGTAACGAAGTGACACTTCGTTGTAGAAAACCAAATCGTATTGACTATCTTTGCGTCTCTGCGACTTTGCGTTGAAAGAGGGTAATAAAATGCAATGGGAAGCTGTTATCGGGCTGGAGATCCATGCCCAGTTGGCAACCAAAAGTAAAATTTTCTCAGGGGCTTCCACCGCTTATGGCGCGGAGCCTAATACCCAGGCTTGTGAGGTAGATCTGGGTCTGCCAGGGGTACTGCCGGTATTGAATGAAGAGGCGGTACGCATGGCCGCTAAGTTTGGTTTGGCGATAGACGCGGAGATTACTCCCCGCTCGGTGTTCGCCCGCAAAAACTACTTCTACCCTGACTTGCCCAAGGGTTATCAAACCAGTCAGTTTGATCTGCCTACGGTCGGTAAAGGACACTTGGATATCACCTTGGAAGATGGTTCTACCAAGCGTGTGGGTATTACCCGTGCGCATCTGGAAGAGGATGCCGGTAAGTCGCTGCATGAAGATTTCCACGGTATGACTGGTATTGACTTGAATCGTGCCGGTACGCCTTTGCTGGAAATCGTTTCTGAACCGGATATGCGCTCCGCCTACGAGGCGGTAACCTACATGAAGAAGCTGCACTCACTAGTGCGTTATCTGGAGATCTGTGACGGTAACATGCAGGAGGGCTCCTTCCGCTGTGACGCCAACGTTTCAGTACGCCTGAAGGGTGAAGAGAAGTTTGGTACCCGTGCTGAGATCAAAAACCTCAACTCCTTCCGCTTCATCGAGAAGGCGATCAATTTTGAGATTGAGCGTCAGATCGACATTTTGGAAGGCGGTGGCGAGGTGGTTCAAGAGACTCGCCTTTACGACTCTGATAAGGATGAGACCCGCTCTATGCGCTCCAAAGAGGAGGCTAACGACTACCGTTACTTCCCTTGCCCTGATCTATTGCCGGTGGTGATTGAGCAGAGCTATCTGGATGAGGTGGCGAAAACCTTGCCGGAGCTACCAGACGCCAAGAGGACTCGTTTCATTGATGAGATTGGCTTGAAGGCGGATGCGGCTGATGTGTTGGTCAGTAGCCGTGAGTTGGCGGACTACTTTGAAACTGTACTGAAAACCTCTGCTGCTGAGGCCAAGATCTGTGCTAACTGGGTGATTGTTGAGTTGAGTGGTGCGCTGAATAAAGCCGGTGTTGAACTCTCTGAAAGCCCGGTTACGGCAGAGATGCTGGGCGGTCTGGTGAAGCGCATTGCTGACAACACTATCTCCGGCAAGATCGCCAAGCAGGTATTCGCTGCCATGTGGGAAGGTGAAGGTAGTGCGGATGAGATCATCGAAGCTAAAGACTTGAAGCAAAGCACGGATACCGGTGCAATCGAAGCGGTGATTGATGAAATCATTGCCAAGAACCCATCCCAGGCTGAGGAGTTGAGGAGCGGTAAGGATAAGATGATGGGCTTCTTCGTGGGTCAGGTGATGAAGGCGACCCAGGGCAAGGCCAATCCAGCCCAGGTAAATCAGCTGTTGAAGCAGAAGATCTTCGGCTAACACCGTTGCTCGATATTTCTCTGTAGGAGCCTGCTTGCAAGCGATACTTTATACTGAAGAGATCGCCTGTAAGTGGGCTTCTAGACGTATTTAGGTAGTCGATAACATGTCTAATATCCCCGAAAACGAACGCGATACCCTACAACGCTTTATTTTTGAAAATGCCCCGATCCGGGGTGAGTTGGTGCATCTGGATGCCAGTTGGAAAGCGATTCAGGAGCGCCATGACTATCCGGTTCCCGTGCGCAAACTATTGGGCGAGATGATGGCTGCCAGCGCGCTGCTGGTTTCTACTCTGAAATTTGAAGGTACCCTGACTATTCAGTTTCAGGGAAAAGGTCCCATTAGCCTGATGGTGATGGAGGCCAGCAATGAGCGGGCTATTCGCGGTATTGCCAAATGGGAGGGTGATGTGCCGGATGGTACTGTTAAGGAGTTGCTGGGTAGCGGTATGTTGGTGATCACCATCGATCCTGCCAAGCATGGCGAGCGCTACCAGGGTATTGTTGAGATCTGTGGTGATACTCTCTCCGATTGCCTGGAGCACTATCTCACCCACTCTGAACAGCTGGATACCCACATTTGGCTAGCCTCTGATGATCAGCAAGCCAGCGGTATGATGCTGCAGCGTCTACCGGGGGATATGGCAGATCAAGAGGCCGATGACTGGGAGCGCTCCATTGCACTGGCAGACACTATTACCGATGATGAACTGCTGCAGTTATCGGTCAAGGATGTGCTGCACCGTCTGTTTCATGAGGATGACATTCGTCTGTTTGAGACCGAACCCCTGGTGTTCCGCTGTAGCTGCTCCCGTGAGCGGGTGGGCAACATGCTCAAGAGCCTGGGATTGGATCAGGTACGTGAAATCCTCGATGAGGAGGAGGTCATTGAGGTGGGCTGTGAATTCTGTAACCAGAAATACAGCTTCGACAAAGTGGATGCCGAAGAACTATTCGCCGCTGACCTGACCCATCCTGCACCGAAACAACCGCAATAAAAAACACCTAACGCAGAGGCGTGAAGGCACAGAGAAAAATTAAAAACTCTTTGCGCCTTGGCGCCTCTGCGTTGGATGTTAAGGTCCTGTCACTATGTTCTCTTTCCATCACGTTGCTCTTTCTGTCTCTGATTTGGCGCTTTCCCTCTCTTTTTATCAAGCCCTTGGGTTTGAGTCGGTATTGTCCTGGCAGGCGGAGGATGATTCGTTACGCATTGTGCATTTGAAGTTGGGTGAGGCGATGTTGGAGCTATTTTGTTACGCTAAACCCCAAGAGGCACCCGATACCAGCAAAGCATTGGTTAGTGACCTCCCCCGTATTGGTGTTAAGCATTTCGGCCTTCAGGTTGGTGATATCCAACAAGCCGTTAAGCAGTTGGATGCACTGGGAGTATTGGGGGATGCCCAGATTACCCATGGCCGTACCGGGATCGATTATCTCTTCATCCGTGACCCAGATGGTATTTTGCTGGAGATTGTGGAGGATCAGCGGGCGTTGTAGTGTTATCCCCTCATCCAACGATGGAAGCGCTCCAGCCATCTTAATACTCCTGCCGGGGCATGGGCGCGCTTCCATTCACCTGCAGCATACTTATTCGCCTCAGCCATGGTGGGATAGATGTGGATGGTGCCGAGAATTTTGTTTAAGCCTAGGCCATGTTTCATCGCCATCACATATTCCGCGATTAGATCACCCGCATGTTCCCCAACGATGGTGACACCTAGAATCTTATCCTTACCGGGAACGGTTAATACCTTGATAAAGCCATGGGCTTCACCATCAGCAATGGCGCGATCCAGATCATCGATAGCAAAGACAGTTTTCTCATAAGGGATGTTTTGTGCCTTGGCCTCCTGCTCATTTAGGCCTACCCGCGCCACTTCGGGCTCGGTGAAGGTGGCCCAGGGAATGACAGAATAGTCCACCTTAAACCGTTTAAGGTGGCCAAATAGTCCGTTGACGGCGGCATACCACGCCTGGTGTGCTGCCGTATGGGTGAATTGATAGGGCCCGGCCACATCACCCACGGCATAGATGTTGGGGTATTTAGTTTGTAAGTACTCATTTACTTCGATGGTGCTGGATGGGGTGGTTGTCACCCCCAGCTCTTCCAGGCCAAAGCCTTGAGTGTTGGCTTGGCGCCCCAGAGCCAAAAGCAGTTGGTCAAATTCAATCTCCAGTGATTCGCCTTCGCTTTCGCAGATTAGGGCCTTGCGTCCACCTTCCACTTTGATGGCTTTGGCGGTGTGGTGGGTACGAATGGTAATACTTTCTTGGATAAAGCGTTCGGTGACTTGCTTCGAGACATCCTCATCTTCTCGGGGCATGATACGTGGTCCACGTTGTACCAGCGTGACTTGGCTGCCCAGGCGGGCAAAGGCCTGGGCCAGTTCGCAGCCGATGGGGCCTGCCCCCATTATCAGCAGACGCTGAGGGAGTTGCCGTAGTGCCCAGACGGTATCGGAAGTGAGATATTCCACTTCATGGATGCCGGGTAGTTCGGGAACAAAGGGGCGGGCTCCCGTGGCGATCACGATATTACGGCTGGTGAGGGTCTGGCCGTTGACCTCAACACTCCAGGGGGAGGTGACTTTGGCCTCACCCTGGATCACATCCACCCCCAATTCGGTGTAGCGCTCAACCGAGTCGTGGGGGGCAATCTCAGTGATGACCCGTTGTACTCGCTCCATCACCTGGGCGAAGTCGAAATCTACTTTGGCGGAGTGAATGCCGAACGTTTCAGCGCGGGAGATCTGGTTAATATATTTTGCCGAACGGAGTAGCGCCTTGGAGGGGACACAACCGGTGTTAAGACAGTCGCCTCCCATCTTATGTTTTTCGATTAACGAGACACTGGCCTTGGTGGCAGCGGCAATATAGGCGCTGACCAGTCCGCCAGCGCCAGCACCAATGGCAATCAGGTTACGATCAAATTGTTTGGGTTTGTGGTAGCCCTGATAAATCCGATTGGTTTTGATCTGATGGATGATTCCTTTAGCAAACCAGGGAAACAGCCCCAGCAGGATAAAGGAGCCGATCAGTGAGGGGGAGAGAATCCCCTGTAGTGAATCGACCTGTGCCAATTGGGTACCAGCGTTAACGTAGACGGCAGTACCGGCCAGCATGCCGATCTGGCTTACCCAGAAGAAGTGCCAGGTTTTGATAGGGGTTAGCGCCATTACCAGATTGATCATGAAAAAGGGAAAGGCGGGAATCAGGCGCAAGGTGAATAGGTAGAAGTTACCATCTTTTTCGATCCCTTGATTAATGGCTTTCAGCTTGTCGGCAAAACGCTGTTGTATTGCATCACGCAGTAAATAGCGGGCTACCAGAAAGGCCAGCGTCGCCCCGATAGTGGAGGCGAAGGAGACAATGACTGTTCCCCATAAGACACCAAACAGAGCGCCGGCGATAAGTGTGAGTATTGCAGCACCGGGAAAAGAGAGGGCGGTGCTGATGACGTAGAGGGCAAAGAATCCTCCCACCACAATCCAAGGGTTGGCCGACTGGTACTCTGCGATAGCGGCTTGCTGCGCTTTGAAGTACTCAAGGGTGAAGTATTGGCCCAGATCAAGGGCAAAAAAGCTGATTAGTAGGGTAATGACCAGCAGTAATAACAACAGTTTTTTGGTATTCATGCGCTTTCCGTGATTGTGAGTCGTTGTTATTTCAGATGCAGCAGGCAGCTGATCGTTACAAATGAAAAGGCCCGCTATATAAGCGGGCCATTTGCTGTTGATCTTTAAAGAACCTTAGGATTTTGGTTCCTGCTCTTGCATCTCGGGGCAGTTGACCACCATGCGCATCCCCCCTTTCGAGAGGATCTCGTTGAGTCCTTCGAGAAAGGTCATCACTTGGTCATTGGGCAGGTGTTTGCAGTTCAGTTGTACCCGCACCTTACTATCGGCATGGTCGGGAAAGGCCTCTTTGAGCTGGCCGCCTAGCGCGAACTGCACATAGGTGGTGGCTTTGGCTTTCATCTCATCGATACGGGCATCACTGTCGCTCCAGTCTTGCTCCGCATACATAATCAGCGCCAACTCCTCGTTATCCGGGTCGAAGGCGACTTCATCAATCATCTCTGGATTATGGATACCTTGTTCCATTATTTTCCCCATACTTTCAAATCTCTTATCTATTCATACTATGGGAATATGGGCTATCTCGCCACCTCTATCTATATAGCGCGCGCGACAGGCCACACCTGTACCGACTCGGCTCCAGCCCCTTTCAGTACCCTGGCCAATTCATTCACCGTGGTGCCGGTGGTCATCACATCGTCGATGATGGCAAGGTGTTTTGCTGGCAGAGGTTTAACCATGGCAAAGGCGTTGCGCAGGTTGCGGCGGCGAGCTTTGGCATCTAGCCCCCGTTGTGCTTCAGTAGCCTGTTGGCGAATACAGCATTGATAATCGAGGGGAATTGCCAACTGCCTGGAGAGCAGGCGAGCCAGCTCCAAGGCTTGGTTAAAGCCCCGCTGTCGAGTGCGTTTGCGGTAAAGGGGGACGGGGATCAGACAGTCAGGCAAAGTGCTCTGATTCCCTGACACCGAGGTGGTTATCAGATCGGTGAGGATGCGGGCGTGTTGTAATCGACCAGAGAATTTTAGGCCGTGAATCAGTGACGTCAGGGGTGGACGGTACTGGTAGCCACAGATTACCCGATCGAAGTGAGGGGGATGCTTTAGGCATTGACCACACAACATATGCTCTCCTCCTTGTAACGGCAGGCCGCATTGGCGACAGGTGTGGTTCAGGTTGATGAGATCGCTACGGCAGCCGTGGCAGAGGTCCAGATTTGTCCCGCAGGCACTGCCGCACAAGGCGCAACAATGGGGATAATAGAGGTTTTGTATCTTTTTCATCCAGTTGTTAACCATATCAGTCCTTGGTGGTTGACAGAAATCCTTTATAATAGCGACCATCATATTTTGCGGCACAGCCCTGTCAACCAGAGAGAAAATGAGGAACCAACATGGTACAGAACGAGATCTATAACCGTATCGACGAAATCACCCAACGTGTGCTGAATGGCGGTGAAATGAGTGCCGAAGAGGGGCGCTGGATGATCTCTCTGGATCATGACTACCTGCCTTGGGTGATGGCGGGTGCTGACCGTCTTCGCCGTACCTTCCGTGGTGATGAGATTGAATCCTGCGCCATCTCTAATGTGCGTTCCGGTAACTGCTCCGAGGACTGCAATTTCTGCTCTCAAAGTGGTCATCACAAAACCGAAGCGCCGGTTTATGACTATATCTCATCAGATGAGCTGAAAGCTCAGGCGCTACGTGCCCGCCAATGGGGAGTGAGTGACTTCGGTATCGTCTCCAAGGGGTGGGGGGTTCGCAGCGAGAAAGAGGCTCAGCAGATGGCTGAGTATCTGGATACTCTGGCCGAGGAGAGTGATATCGGTCGCTGCGCCAGCCTGGGGGTATTGACCCGGGAAACCGCTAAGCAGCTGAAAGAGGCGGGCCTGGAGAATTATCATCACAACCTGGAGGCGGCAGAGAGTTTCTTCGACAACGTCTGTACTACCCACACCTATCAAGAGAACATCGATACCATCAAATACGCTGCTGAAGCGGGTTTGCGAGTCTGTGCCGGCGGCATTTTGGGCATGGGTGAAAACCTGGATCAGCGGGTGGAGTTGGCAGTGACTCTGCGAGAGATCGGAGTGGAGTCAGTGCCCATGAACTTTCTCAGCCCTGCCAAAGGGACACCTATGCAGGACGTACCTGCCATGCAGCCCCATGAGATTTTGCTGAGCATTGCCACCTATCGCTATCTGTTACCAAAGGCGGAGATTCGTGTTGCCGGTGGTCGTCAGCACCTGCGTGATATGCAATCGATGATCTTCTTCGCGGGTGCCTCCGGTATCATGGTGGGTGATTATCTCACTACTGTGGGCCGCTCTATTGATGATGATCTGCAGATGCTGGATGATCTGAAGCTGAAGGTGCGTGGCGATACCCAAAAATCACGCAAAGTTATTCCCATTAACGCGGCGTAATGGTAGTGAATCGTCACCCTGAACTTGATTCAGGGCCCATGAGCAATGACCGATTGCCGCGAATGGATACCGGATCGAGTCTGGTATGACAGAGCTGGTAGCTTGGCTGAATAAGAGAATGTCACCCTGAACTGGATTCAGGGCCCATGAGCAATGACCGATTGCCGCGAATGGATACCGATCAAGTCTGGTATGACGGAGCTGGTAGCTTGGCTGAATAAGAGAATGTCACCCTGAACTGGATTCAGGGCCCATGGGCAATGACCGATTGCCGCGAATGGATACCGGATCGAGTCTGGTATGACAGATCTGGGGCCACTAGCTGGATAAGTAATGTCATCCTGAACTTGATTCAGGATCCATGGGCAATGATAGATTGCAGCAAATGGATACCGGATCAAGTCCGGTATGACCCCGATATAGACACGACAGATTTCCAACTCAATATGGATAAATGGCAGAAACTGGCTGCAGCATTGAATGAACGCCGCAGCCAATCCCTCTATCGTCAGCACAAGGTGACTACCTCTCCCAGTGGGCCAGAGATGGTGATCGATGGCCGCCCATGTCTTTGTTTCTGCAGCAATGACTATCTGGGGCTGGCTAATCATCCTCAGGTGATCGCTGCCCTGAAAAATGGGGCAGATCAGTATGGTGTGGGCTCTGGTGCCGCCCATCTGATTAATGGCCACAGTCAGGCTCATCATGGATTGGAGGAGGAGCTGGCTGCCTTCACTGGCCGCCAACGTGCCCTGCTCTTCTCCACGGGGTACATGGCCAATTTGGGCGTGATCAGTGCGCTGTGTGGCCGTGGTGACCGGATTTATCAGGATCGGCTGAACCATGCTTCCCTGCTGGATGGTGGCTTGCTCTCCGGTGCCCGATTACAGCGTTATCCCCACCTGAATCATAGCGATCTTGCCGGGAAGAGTCGGAAAAATCCGCCAAAAATGATTGTGACTGATGGGGTTTTCAGCATGGATGGGGATGTTGCTCCCCTGCCTGAGTTGGTTGAGACCGCCCAACAACATGATGCCTGGCTGATGGTAGATGATGCCCACGGCTTGGGTGTGCTGGGTAAGAGTGGTCGAGGCACCCTTGAGCACTTTGGCCTGGATGAGCAGCAGGTGCCAATTCTGATGGGCACATTGGGTAAAGGTCTAGGCAGCTTTGGTGCCTTTATTGCTGGGGATGAGCGGCTTATTGAGACGCTGATCCAGCAGGCTCGCAGCTATATCTATACCACTGCGATGCCGGCGGCAGTGGCTGAGGCTACCCGGGCCAGCTTGAGATTGGTGGATGAGGAATCCTGGCGGCGGGATAAGCTGCACACCCTTATTCGCCATTTCAAACAGGGTGCTGAGCAGCTGGGATTACCGTTGATGGCATCAGAAACACCTATTCAACCATTAATGGTAGGTGATAGCGCCAAAGCAACTCAGCTTAGCCAACAGCTGTTAGAGAGAGGGATTCTGGTCAGCGCCATTCGTCCTCCCACGGTACCGGATGGGAGTGCTCGGTTGCGGATTACCCTCTCCGCTAGTCACAATGAAGCGCAGATCGATCGGTTATTGGATGTGTTGGGAGAGCTGCTATGAGCCTGCATATCCATACCCAGGGGAGTGGACCGCGGCTGGTATTTCTCCATGGCTGGGGACTTAATAGTGATGTTTG
This sequence comes from Thiohalomonadales bacterium, assembly GCA_050295955.1. GTDB lineage: Bacteria > Pseudomonadota > Gammaproteobacteria > RBG-16-57-12 > RBG-16-57-12 > JAFLJP01. The sequence goes on along the minus strand of JBNKQQ010000017.1, from coordinate 77,552 downwards.
GGAGGATGTGGCCGAAGCCTTGTCCGATCACTACACCATTACTTTGGTGGACTTGCCGGGTCACGGCCGTAGCGGGCTGGTCCACAATGATTACCAGCTACAAACCCTCGCCCAACAATTGGCAGAGGCGATTCCCGAGCCAGCCACCTGGATCGGCTGGTCCCTGGGTGGATTGATCGCGCTACAATTGGCTCACCAATTTCCTGAGCAGGTGAAGTCACTGGTGCTGGTGGCTAGCTCGCCTCAGTTTGTACAGAATGATGAGTGGCCCCATGCCGTTGACCCCAAGGTGTTCGAGCAGTTTGCGGCAGACCTGGAAGAGAATTACCAGGCCACCCTGAGCCGCTTTGTGGCCATTCAGGCCATGGGGAGCAGTGAAGCCAAGTTGGAGGTGCGCAAACTGCGTGAGAGGTTGCAACGCCATGGCGAACCAAAGCTGGAAGCTTTGCGTGGTGGCCTTAAGTTGCTCCAGCAAAGTAATCTGCGCCACGAGTTAGGACAGCTGCAGTGTCCGGTAAAAATGGTTCTGGGTCGTCGCGATACTCTGGCTTCCAGTCGTGCTGCACAACAACTCACTGAACAATACCCGCATTTGGACAGCACCATTATTAAAGGGGCGGCCCACACCCCCTTTGTCTCTCATCCTGATGAATTTTTAGATGTACTAACCGAGTTTTTACAACGCCATGCTTGAAGATCGTTACACCATAGCCAAAGCCCATATTCGCCAATCTTTCGATAAGTCCGCCTCCCGTTATGATGAGGTGGCTGTTTTGCAGCGGGAGGTGGCCAACCGGGTACTGGAGCGCCTGGATCTGGTGAAAATGGAGCCTAAGCGTATTCTGGATCTGGGGTGTGGTACTGGCCTTAATAGCAAGGCGCTCAATAAACGTTATAAAAAGGCGCAGGTGCTCTCTTTGGATCTCTCTCCTGGCATGCTTAAGGAGGCCCGTAAGCACAAAGGGTGGCTCAGCAAACAGCGCTTTGTTTGTGGCGATGCCGAGTCATTACCGCTGGCGGATGACAGTGTGGATCTGATCTTCTCTAGTCTTACCATTCAATGGTGCAGCAATCTCGACCGTGTGTTCAGTGAATGCTTCCGGGTATTACGTCCTGGTGGGCTGCTGATGTTTGCCACTCTTGGCCCCGATACTCTGCATGAGCTGCGTAATAGCTGGAAAAGCGTCGATGGTCATAACCACGTTAATGCTTTCATTGATATGCATGATATTGGCGATGCCATGATCCGTGCCCGCTTGGCGGATCCGGTCATGGATGTAGAGACCATCACCATGACCTATAACGAAGTAATGGCGCTGATGCGTGATCTGAAAGTCTTAGGTGCACATAACATGACCGGAGGCCGTTCCCGTCATCTTACAGGCAAAGAGCGGCTGCGTGCCATGACCGAAGCTTATGAAAGTTATCGTAAAGATGGTCTACTGCCTGCCAGTTATGAAGTGGTCTATGGCCATGCCTGGGCACCGGAGAATAAAGAGAAATTGCAGAATGGTGCGGATGGGGTGTTCCATTTTCCATTGGAGAAGCTTACCGGTAGGAAGGGGTAGAACGAGAAGGATTTTGCGGATGTCATCCTGAACTGGATTCAGGATCCATGGGTAATGACAGACTGAAACCAATGGGTACCGGATCAAGTCCGGTATGACGGTGTAGGCAGTATGGAATGGTGTCATCCTGAACTGGATTCAGGGTCCATGGGTAATGACAGACTGAAACCAATGGATACCGGATCAAGTCCGGTATGACGGTGTAGGTAGTATGGGATGATGTCATCCTGAACTGGATTCAGGATCCATGTGCATTACTAAGCAGAAACTTATGGACACCGGATTGAGTCCGGTATGACAAAGGGGTGGTCTTCAATCCACAATTAATTTTCTCTAAAGCGTGTTGAGACCATGGCTATTCCTTCGTACTCTTTATCTTATCCACCACCGCTTTAGGAGCAAGCATGGATATCTTCAATCAAGATTACCAAACCCTGCTGGAAAGCTATCTGGTTCCCTGGTCAGTCAATCTGGTGACCGCCATCCTGATTTTCATCGTGGGCCGTTGGGTAGCCAAAGGAATTGTTAAATGGCTGCGCACACGTCTTGAGAAGTCATCGATGGAGAATACCCTCGTTAACTTCATCAGCAATATCCTCTACGCAACCTTATTTGTCGCCATCATCATCACGGCGCTCAATCAGTTGGGTGTGAATACCACCTCATTAGTTGCTGTGTTTGCGGCGGCCAGCTTGGCTATCGGTTTGGCACTTAAAGACTCTCTCAGCAATTTTGCTTCCGGTGTGATGCTGGTATTGTTTCGCCCCTTTAAACAAGGGGATTTTGTAGAGGCCGGGGGCACCATGGGCGTAGTGGAGCAGGTTAATATCTTCTCTACCATCATGCGCACACCGGATAATCGTGAAATTACCGTACCTAATAGCCAGATTTTTACCAATACCATTACCAACAACTCTGCCCGTGATACCCGTCGTATCGATCTGGTATTGGGTATCAGCTATGACGATGATATTCGTCAAGCCAAAGCGCTATTCGAAGAGGTGATAAAAGCCGAGCCACGTATTCTAGAGGAGCCTGCTACCTTTATCGGTGTCATGGAGCTGGCAGATAGCAGTGTTAGCTTTGCCATTCGTCCCTGGGTTAATGCGGCAGACTTCTGGAATGTGCGCTGCGATTTGCTGGAAAAACTGAAAATCGCCTGTGATGAACAGGGTATCACTATTCCCTACCCGCAACGGGATGTGCACGTTTATACCGAACCCGAAAAGAACTAATAGTTATACCGGAAATGAATATGAAAAATTACTACACCTCACTCTTTGCCCTTCCCCTCTTATTGACCACTACTGCATATGCTGAAAACTTTAGTGGTGAAGCAGAATTGGGCTGGATTACTACTAGCGGCAATAGTGAAACTGAGAACCTGGCCTTTAAAGCCAAAGCGGAAAAGGTAAGTGGCAAATTTACCCATAAAGCAAACCTGGAAGCCCTTAATGCGTCCAGCACCTCCAATGGAGAGCAAACACGTACTGCAGAGCGTTACCTCGCTGCCTATAAACTGAAATATAACTACTCGGAAAAAAATTACTCTTTTATTGCTACCAATTATGAGAGGGATCGCTTCAGTGGTTATGATCACCAAACCAGTGAGCTGTTGGGTTATGGTCGCCAACTCCTCAATGATGAGACACTCAAAGCCAGTGCAGAGATCGCTTTCGGTGCACGGCAAAGTAAGCTGGATGTAAAACCGGTTGATGGTGATGATAATAAAAACGAAGGGGTTGTGAAGCTACAAGGTGATCTGAACTGGAAGATCAGCGATAGCACGGTATTTACCGAAGAGCTCTCTGTTGAAGCGGGTGAAGAGAACACCATTAGCAAGTCTGTCAGTGGCCTTAAGGTTAACATCAACAGCAGCTTGGCAATGAAATTAACCTATACCGTTAAGCACAATTCCGAAGTACCCGCTGATAAGCGAAACACCGATAGCGAACGCATTGTGACGTTGGTTTATTCTTTTTAGTTAAGCGCCCTCTAAACCTGGGTGTGGTTTAGCGGACGCTTACCATTTTTTCCAGAAACTGTCCTTTCCGTGTTGTTTTGATATGCATCTGTTATTTATATTGCTACTGAGTATCTATCTCGGCGCCTGTTCATTTGCGACTATTAATGAATCGCCTACATTGGGAGACGTGGAAGATGCAGATTTTGATCCACCATTATGGATGGAAGAAAATAGAGCTTATGTAGTCGATGAGACTGTTAATTACCTTCGTGATAAGTATCCTGAAGTGGATGGTAACTTTCCACATATCAAGATTGATAAGGTGACATTTTCCAACTTGAATATAACTGAGCCTTATAAAAGTGTGGAGGGTGAATTTAGATCCATAATGCAGCAGGTGAGTAATCACTTTATAAAGGAAGAGTCTAGTGTGCCAATATGGCATGTAGAGCTGGATATTCGCTACTATCAGCCAGGTGAACGATCTCTTCAAAATACCATCGCAGGTATTAGCCTTGTTCCCCGTGCCATACTTTGTTTTCAAACTTTATTTGTTCTTTGTCCCGATGCATCACAGTCGCTAGTGGAAATGGAGATAACAGTTACACAGCCAAGTGGTGCTATTAACAAACTTATCTCCACAGGTTCTTCAACTGCTTATACTACGAGCGTTGTTATTTATGATAATAGTGATGTAACTGAGAATGGTTTGTTAAAACTGCATACCTATGCGTTTGTTGCCGCAACTGCTGATGGGGTGGATCAGTTGGTGTCCCTATACAAAATAAATAAATCTTCATTCACTAATTAGATGGTTTATTTTGTATCAATATGAACTTATGTTTTTTTACTGCAGCACATAATCCATCACAAAGGAGAGTTGTAGCGTAGGCTGCTGTGGTACAGGAAAGGGAAGTGATTTCTTAATAGCTTCGCAGGCGCTGCTATTGAGAAGCTTGGAGTCCCCTAGACAGAAGAGGTCGATAACCATCCCTTCATGTGTGATGGTGAAGCTGACCTTTACATCCCCTTGAATGCCTCGGCGGCGCGCGGTGCGAGGGTAGTGTTTGTTGGCGTTGATGCGCTCGATAATTTGGGAACGGTATTCAGCTAGAGGAATGCCAGCAGGCTGCGTCACCAGTGAGGCGGTGAGGTTGTTGATCCGTTGGGTGGTTTGCTGTTGGCTGATAGGGAGATCGGTGAGGGCGGCTTGAGAGGTATCCTCTGCTTTGGCGGGTGTTATCTCTTCTGCTATCTCTGTTGTCTCATTGGGCTTTTCAGGCTCGGGTGGAGCTTGCTGGACTGTCTCTTTAACAACCAGTTTATCCTCTTTGATGACTTCTTCGGTTACAGCCTTAGGCTGGGACTTTTCTACCGGTTTCGATTCTGATTTCGGCTTGGGCTTTTCAGCTTTAGGCTTGGGTGGTTCAACTGGTTTGGCTGCAGGCTTGGCGGTTTCTTCAGGAGCCGGCGATGGGGTTTCGCTGGCCTGTACCAGGTGTACGCTGCTGATCACCCGCCAATCATTTTGACCTTGATGTTGTAGTGGTGGTGGCGTGGGTAGCCAGTGGCCCAGGCTGTGAATGGCGGTGGTGAAGACCAGGGCGAACAGCCCGTAAAAAAGAAAGCCCCAATCACGCTGGTGGCTGATAAAGGGCGAGGCTATCTCTGCTGTTGCCATGTTATACCTTAATCCACCCTGCCAGGGTGGCGATGCCCAGCAGTATTAACAGCGTGGCGGCACTGCGTTCCAAAGTCTGGCGGTGCTGGCTGAGATGGTGGCGTATCTGTTCTCCTAATTGAGAGATCAGATAGACGAATAGCAGAGTGGGGATGAGCACCGCGCCCAGGCCGAAGGCCAGTCCCAGAGCCAGGCCACTGCTTACCTGGCTGGTGATAGCGGCGGCCACCAGCACTGTTGCCAGGGGAGCACAGGGATTGAGGGCCATGCCGGCACCCATGGCAAACAGGGTAAAGCCCTTGGGTCGATGGGTGTGTAGGGTGATAGGCTGGGTGGTGGAGGAGGCCTGTTTACTACAGCGCTGTTGGCTTGCGCTTTTGGCTAGCATTAACAGGCCCATGGCTAGGGTGGCCAATCCCAGCATCACTGACCCCAGCTCCCCTTCGAAGTAGGCACGGCTGAGGCCTCCCAAGCCGCCTGCTACACCGCCGACTACAGCGTAGCTAAACAAGCGCCCTGCGGAGAACGGCACGACGATACGCCAGCTACCGCCGCTGCTCATCAATACCGGTCCCAGATAGGGGAGGCAGGTGATGTTGCAAGGGCCGGCACCAAAGGCCAGCCCCATCAGCATAGCGGCACCGATGCTTAGGGTGGTCGCCTCCACCTAGCGGTTCTCCTTCTGTTTACGCCACCACGCCAACAGATTACCTTTCTCCCATTTGTCCTGGGCCTTCTTGCGGGCTTTGAAGTAGGCAGGATCCGCTTTGAAGATGGGGATCACGGCATACTTCATCTGTAAGACTTCTTTGTCGGGGCAGAACTCTACGCAGCGGCCGCACAGGGTACAGTCAGCGTGCAGTACATCGCTCTTCTCCATCTCGGTGTGGATCTCACGAATATCCATGGGACACGCTTTGGCGCATAGGCCGCACTTTTCGCATCGGGGTTTGGCCTGCTTTACCAGCCGCACCAGGCCGACTTTTTTGAATACCGCGTGCAGTGCCAGCATCGGGCAGATACGACAGAAGGGTTGGCGCACGTAGAGGCTTAACGCCATCATCATGCCGAACAGTAGGGTGGCGATTACCGAGAGTATGAAGTAGAGGGTGCTGGCGCTATCCACCACCAGATGATCGGTCTGGCCATTGGCCAGGGTGGTGAGGATACGGCTGGGGCAGATGCTGCAAAAGGCACTACCTACCTCGTGGGGTGCCAGGCCGATGCCTGCCAGCAGTGGTAATGCGAAGACCAGTCCCCCCAACATGAACCATTTGATGGGGCGGATGCGTTTGATCCATGACTCAGGCAAAGAGTCATGACGCTGCAATCCCAGCTTTTGGCCAATGATATTGCCCAGCTCCTGGAAAAAGCCCAGGGGACAGAGCCAGCCACAGAACGCTTTGTTTAGCACCACACACAGCGCCAGGAAGGTGGCCAGGGAGATCAGGGTAGGCATCAGCGCTTTAATGATGTCACCGCCAGCGGCAATGACCATTCCCAGACGATGGTCCATCTGGTGCTGGAAGGGGATCAGCACGCAGTAGTCAGCGGTGGCTGCATCATAGGCACAGGCCAGGGCTGGCAGGGCGTTGGTGAGCTTATCGGCGGCGTAGAAGCCGACGATAGCGGAGCCGTAGACCAGAAAGAGAAAGGCCAGTAGCTGAACTAATTTACGGATCAGTGAGAGGTTGATCATGACTTTCTCCCATTACGTGGAATCAAGCGTACCAGTCCCAGTCCCCCAAGAAAGCCACCCGCCACCATCCACAGCGCCAGCTGGTTGGATTGCCAATGGCGAGGGCTAACGTGGTAGGGGGCGCTGAAGGTGGTCTGGTACTCTTTGCCATCAATTTGATGGGTGGTGGTGAGTACAAACTCCGCAGGACGGTTGTTGCTACGACCAGCTTCCACCTGGGGGAAATCATCAGGTAGGGAGAAAGAGACCGTGCCCTGCTCATCGCTGAGAAGGGTTAACTGGCTGCCGTTTTGGGTAGTCAGTATCACCACTTGATTGGCGAGAGGCTCGCCCTGCCAGCGCAACAGAAAATGGGCCGGCTTTTGTGCCTGATAGCGCCAATGCTCCCGGGGCAGGGGATCGGGCACGATCTCCAGATCAAGCTTTGTGGCGTGGGTCAGGCGGCTGGGACTTTCACCGCTGGGTTTGCCCCGCAGATAAGCATAACGCAGTGCACCATCCACACGGCCCTCCTCTTCCCGTAGAGCTACCAGGGCGTGGTAGTTATCCACCCCGCGGCTGGTGATCTTGGCCTTGCCCGCTTCAAGGGGGAGAGCTGATTGGCTGAGGTTGGGGGCCCAAAGCATGGCCTGGGCGCCCTCTCCCTCTACCAGTTGAAAGAGGCTGCCTTTCTCCCGGGATGATCCATGTTCCCCATGTCCGCTGGAGGGTGGCTTGGCCACCGGCTGCCACACCATGGCAGCCTGAATGGGGAGAGATAGCCACAGCAAAGCCACGGCTAATAGTACGTTAAGTTCTTTCATACCCCCTCCTTAGAACTTGGCAGAAACACCGGCGGTATAGACCCGGCCAGGGTTGACGGTGAGGGAGAGATCCTCTTCGTCGTACACCCCATCTGCATTACGGTCAGCGCTGCTACGAGCGGTGTTGTAATAGGTACGATTAAACAGGTTGTCGATACGCAGGAACAGCGACCACTCCACCCCTTTACTCTCCATTTCATAGTTGGCTAGCAGGTTGTAGACGCTGTGACCACCGATGTGGAATCGGTTTAGCTCATCGGCGTAGTAGCTGGAGATGGTCTCCATCTCTCCGGTCAGGCTAAAGGCCGGTGATATCCGCCCAGTCAGCTTGATATTGAGGTGATGACGTGGGGTGCGAGGTACGATGTTCCCAGTGTTGTCATAGTGCTCAATGGTGGGATTGCGGTAGCGATTGCCCAGGATCAGGTTGAAGTTATCGTAGTCAGTAAACCTGGCATCCAGAAAGGTGTAGGCGATATCTACAGAGATGGGTTTGTTGGTGTCACTGCGTAGGCTCAGCTCCAGGCCGCGGTTCTCCACACCACCGATGTTTTCATAACGGTCGGTTTCGCCACTATCGGGAATGGCGTATTGGCCACTGGTAGAGATGATGAAATCATCCCGGATGATACGGAAGATCGCCACATCGTAATCCCAGCGGGTGAGAGCATCGTTGAATTCCCCCCGCAGCCCAAGCTCGATGTTCAGGGATTTCTCCGGCTTCAGATCCGGGTTGCTCTCGGTAGAGCCGGTGGGTGAGGTATCCCCGGAGAAGAGCTGGCTGATGGTTGGAGTGCGAAAACCGGTGGAGACGTTACCATAGAGATCCCGCTTCTTTGCTAACTGGTAGTTAAAGCCACCACGCCAGGAGCTCACTTTGAACTGTTTGTCTAAATCAAGTTGTTGTAGGTTGTCGTGATAGTCCAGAGAGATATGGTCATAGCGGTAGTTACCGGTCAGTACCCACTGCTGGTTAACTGCACCCTTCAACTCGCCATAGAGGGCATAGACTCGCTCATCAGTAATATCATCGCTGGTAACAGTACCGGCATTGATGACCGGGGAGAATGGTGAAGGAGAGGTTTTGTAATCCACCAGGGTTTCAGAGTCGTTGTCGTAGCGGTTATCCCGCAGGTCGATCCCTCCCATCCACGCCAGCCCTTCGCCACTACGACGTAGCTCACCTTTGATGCCTTGCTGGCGCTGGTGATAGTCGTTACCGGTGGTGTAGGCATCCACGTCGGTGACGGGTACTCCGCTGGCATCGTAGTTCTGGGGCGCTGAGACGAACTGGGTGTGGTCGGTGAACTGATAGGTGTTGAGGCTCAGGTTGAGATCATCATTGAGATCACGACCATAGGTGATAAACCATTTCTGTAGCGCCACATCATATAGGCGGGTGTAGTCGCGGCCCTCCACACTTTCAGGATCGTTTTCCGCTTGGGTGACTCCCTCCACGGTGCCGTGGCTATCCTTCTCCCGATCAGAGATCTCCATGCCGACGGTGATGTCGCTGACATCGTCCAGGTAGTATTGCCACTTGCCGTTAAGATAGGCTGCCTTGTAGTCGGAGTCGTAGTGGTAGCCGTCGGACTGGCGTTGGGAGATTTGCAGATGACCATTGGCATTCTCACTGGCGAAACCGGCGCGAGCCAGCCCTTTGCGATAACCAAAGCTACCGACTTCGGTTTCCACCTTGTAGCCCGCCATCTTGGCACCCCGCTTGGTGGTGATGATGACGGCACCCGCCAGAGCATCCTCACCAAACAGGTAGGAGGCGCCACCCTTTACCACCTTGATGGACTCGATGTTATCCAGATCGATATTGACCCGCCCGGTGCGCTCGAATACCGGTACCCCATCAATGACCACTGCCACGCCGGGTTTCTCCCCCATGTAGCGCTGATTCTCCACGCCACGGATATGGATCTTTACCGAGTCACCACTCTGTACCTCGGTGGTGATGCCGGGAATACTCTGTAGTAGCTGTTGAATGTTTTCGCTGTGAGCCTTGTCCACCTCTTCGCCTGAGATAGCGGCGATATTGGAGGGCTCCTGGCGTTTGTTTTCGAAGCGGTCACCGATGGTGCTGGACTCCACTCGGATCACCGTCGTCTCTTCATTGGCCTGGGCCATTGGTGCGATACATGACAGGGCACTGCCAAACCACAGGGCCTGGTGCGCCCTTGATATAACCTTCCTCATAACATCCCCTTTGTTGCTTTGTCCCGGTGATCCGGGCTCATTTTTGTTGCAGGAATGTTAACTACCTGGAAATTGTGTGGGAATGTGACAGATTGTCGCTGTGACAATCTGTCGCAGTTGGTTAACAAAAAGCCGCTTCAGTTGAAGCGGCTTTTTCTTTCGGGAGATCAGATGACGGCCTGGGTGTTATTCGTCATCGGGATCCAGCAGGATATAGTCCTGATTTGCCTCATTTTTCTTTTTTCGACCATGTTTGTAGTGTTTCTCTTTACCCGTGTCTTCTCCTGTTACTTCCCAGTCACTCTCCTCATCGTTAAATTCGGTATCACGACCAAGTTTTATCATCAGGCGTAGTTGGTTGGCGGAGTCGGCATGACGCAGCGCCTCTTCGTAGGTGATCTCACCAGCTTCATAAAGATCATAAAGCGCCTGATCAAAGGTCTGCATGCCCTGTTCCCGAGATTTGGCCATCACCTCTTTGATCTTGTGAATTTCGCCTTTCTGGATCAGGTCAGCAATAAAGGGGGTGCCAATCAGGATCTCCAGAGCGGCGCGTCGACTGTTGCCATCTTCAGTGGGAATCAGCTGTTGCGCAATAATACCTTTTAGGTTGAGAGCCAGATCCAGCAATACTTGCTCGCGGCGCTCGAAGGGGAAGAAGTTCACTACCCGCTCCAAGGCCTGATTGGCGTTGTTAGCATGCAGTGTGGCCAGACAGAGGTGACCGGTCTCGGCAAAGGTGAGAGCGTGCTCCATGGTCTCGCGGGTGCGGATTTCACCGATTAGAATCACATCCGGTGCCTGACGTAGCGTGTTCTTGAGGGCAACTTCATAGCTATCGGTATCTACCCCGACTTCCCGCTGGGTAATGATGCAGTTGTTGTGTTCGTGGATATATTCAATGGGGTCTTCAATGGAGATGATATGGCCGCTGGCATTGCGATTGCGGTGACCAATCATTGCCGCCAGGCTGGTGGATTTACCGGAACCGGTTCCCCCTACTACCAGAATTAAGCCACGCTTTTGCATCACCAGATCATTAAGAATCAGGGGAAGCTTGAGCTGTTCAACGGTGGGAATTTGGGTTTCGATCTTTCGCAATACCATGCCCACTTTCTGCTTTTGGCAGAAGACGCTGACACGAAACCGCCCTACATTAGGGCGGTGTATCGCAAAGTTTGCCTCTTGGCTCTCTTCAAATTCGCGGCGTTGATCTTCGTTCATCACGCTGAAGACTACGTTTGCCGCCTGCTCCGCACTGAGAGGATTGGGCGTTACCGCTACATTACGGCCGTTGATCTTCATGGTGGGTGGCAGGTCAGCGGAGATAAACATATCCGAGGCCTGCCGGCGCATCATCAGTTTAAGCAGATAGTCGAAATTCTCGATAGCGGGTGCATCTGACACTAGCGGAACAGCTCCTTATTAACAGCTTTGACGGCAGCATCCTGCTTACTGACCAAGCCTTTGGAAACCAAGCCTTGCAGGCACTGATCAAGGGTCTGCATACCCTGGGCTTGAGAGGTCTGCATGATGGAGTACATTTGTGGAACCTTGGCCTCACGGATCAGGTTGCGGATCGCCGGGGTACCCAACAGGATCTCGTGAGCGGCGACACGCCCACCACCCACCTTTTTGAGCAGGGTTTGGGTGATAACCGCCTGTAGGGATTCAGAAAGCATGGCGCGTACCATCTCTTTCTCCCCGCCGGGGAATACGTCGATAATACGGTCGATGGTTTTTGCCGCCGAGCTGGTGTGCAGGGTACCGAATACCAAGTGACCGGTTTCTGCTGCGGTGAGTGCCAGGCCGATAGTTTCCGGGTCACGCATCTCACCTACCAGAATAACGTCGGGATCTTCACGAAGAGCAGAGCGCAGGGATTCTGCAAAACCCAAGGTGTCACGATGTACTTCACGCTGGTTAATCAGACATTTTTTGGATTCGTGTACAAATTCGATCGGATCCTCGATGGTGAGGATGTGGCCAAATTCATTTTCATTCTTATCATTGATCATTGCCGCCAGCGTGGTGGATTTACCGGAACCGGTCGGACCCGTTACCAATACCAGGCCACGGGGATATTGGGCAATCCCTTTAAAGGCTTCTGGTGCACCCAACTCTTCCAGGGTCAAAATCTTTGAGGGGATGGTACGGAATACAGCGCCAGCCCCCCGGTTCTGGTTGAAGGCGTTTACACGGAAGCGGGCCAGATTGGGGATCTCAAACGAAAAGTCAGTCTCCAGGAACTCCTCGAAGTCCTTACGTTGCTTATCGTTCATGATATCGTAAATCAGGCTCTGTACCGTTTTATGATCCAGCGGTGGTACATTGATGCGGCGGATGTCACCATCAACACGAATCATCGGCGGCTCGCCCGCGGAGAGGTGCATATCCGAGGCGTTATTTTTGACACCAAAGGCGAGTAGTTCTGTTATGTCCATGTTATATCCCCAAAGGTTGGCTGGTGGACAGCTGCAATTGAGTTGTGTTCACAACGATTCCAGCGGCCTATAAGAGCTTATTCTGATTATCTTAACAAGCCCTTGATAATAGGTTGATTATTTTATGGCACAGCATTGATTATAGTTGCCTATAACGGCATGCTAGAGGAAAAATTTAGTTGTCTGAGAATCGCATTATGGTGACATCTTCTAACCCGCTGGAGGAGAATTTTTCTCTGGTACGGCAGCGCATTCGGGAGGCTGAGCAACGCTTTTCACGAGAGCCGGGCTCAGTCGAGTTGTTGGCGGTCAGCAAAACCTTTCCTGCCGAGGCATTACGCCGAGCTGCAGAGCTGGATCAACGTAGCTTTGGCGAGAACTATCTTCAGGAGGCGTTGGAGAAGCAACAGGTACTGGCTGATTTGGCGCTCTGCTGGCACTTTATCGGCCCGTTGCAATCCAACAAAAGCCGGGCGGTAGCGGAGAATTTTGACTGGCTGCATAGTCTGGATCGACTCAAGCTGGCCCAACGTCTTAGTAAGCAGCGTCCAGAGGGGCTGACACCTCTTAATGTATGCCTGCAGGTAAACATCAGTGGTGAAGAAAGTAAATCCGGTTTGGTACCTGATAAGTTGATTGAGGTAGCGAGTGGGGTGGCTTCCCTTCCCGGGCTTAAATTGCGTGGACTAATGGCACTACCTGCGCCCAGTGATGACTTTAATGAGCAGCGCCGCGCTTTTGCCGCGGTACGTAAGTGTTATGAGGATCTATGTCATGCTGGCTTTGAATTGGACACTTTATCTATGGGCATGTCTGGGGATCTTGAGGCAGCGGTAGCGGAAGGTGCTACCATTGTACGTATTGGCAGCGCGCTATTTGGTCAGCGTAGCTATAAAAAATAGAGATTAGAAAGGTTTTTCTATGGAGCAGTGCAAGATTGTATTTATCGGTGGCGGTAACATGGCGAGCAGTATTTTCGGCGGTTTGCTGAAAGAAGATTGTCAGCCACAGAACATCTATGTGTGTGATCCCGATCAACAGAAGTTGGAGAGTCTGAAGCAACGCTATGGGGTCAATGTGACGACCCATAATGATGACTTTGTCGGTGTTGCTGATGTATTGGTATTGGCGGTAAAGCCCCAGGTAATGCATCAGGTGGTGGAGTCGCTGGCAGCAAATGTGCGTAGCGATACCTTGATTGTCTCCGTTGCGGCAGGTATCCGTGAGGAGGATTTCCGTCGCTGGTTAGGGGGTGAACATGCCATTGTGCGTTGTATGCCGAATACCCCGGCGCTGGTGCAGAGTGGCGCCAGTGGACTCTATGCCAACCAATATGTGACCGATGGGCAGCGTGATCTGGCGGAGTCTTTGATGCGTGCCGTCGGCATTACCGTTTGGGTTGAGGATGAGACTCAGATGGATGCGGTGACCGCGGTCTCTGGTAGTGGCCCAGCCTATTTCTTCCTGGTGATGGAGGCGATGGAGAAAGCGGCAGAAACGTTGGGGTTGAGCCATCAGGAGGCACATTTGTTGACGGTACAGACGGCTTTGGGTGCTGCAAAAATGGCCATGGAGAGCGAAGAAGGGGTGGCAGAGCTGCGCCGGCGTGTGACCTCCCCCGGTGGTACCACTGAGCAGGGCGTGAATACTTTACAAGCTGAAGGATTAGAGGTTGCCTTTGAGAAAGCATTACAAGCGGCGTGTAACCGCTCTAAAGAGTTGGCCGAGATGTTGGGAGGTGCCTGATGGGCGGTGATTATCTGGGTGATGCGGGGATCTTTCTGGTCCGCACCCTGTTTGGGCTTTATATCCTGGCGGTGATGTTGCGTTTTTTGCTGCAGACTGTACGGGCTGATTTTTATAACCCGGTATCCCAGATGTTGGTCAAGGTGACCAACCCTCCACTTAAACCCCTGCGCCGGGTTATCCCTGGGCTATTTGGTGTGGATATGGCGGCTATTGTATTGCTGCTGATACTAAAAACGGTTGAGTTATTGATTGTTGCGCAGCTAGCAGGCTTTAATAGTGATATCGTTGGCTTGGTGGTGTTAGGGGCTGCGCAGTTGATCAAGTTACTACTGGATGTGTTCTTTTTCTCTATATTAATTCAGGTAGTACTCAGCTGGGTAAACCCTACGGCGATGCATCATAATCCAGCTGCCGGGTTGCTCTACTCTTTAAATGAGCCGGTGATGCGTCCTGCCAGACGTCTTCTTCCGCCTATCTCCGGGCTGGATCTGTCGCCGATCTTGGTGATGATTGCGTTACAGCTATTAACCTTGTTGCTGGTGGCGCCGTTGAATGATTTTGCGATTCGATTGCTCTCAGGCGCTTGATTCCGTGAACCAAGTTGCAAAAACAAAGCGGGAAAGTATAAATTGCTCTAATATCCATTAAATACAGACCGATACATTGGGATGCTAATGTAAAAAGGCAAAAAGCCTGTTCCCCCAGTTGGAAATAGAATAACGATGGAAACCAATACCTTAACCAAACGGTTACACCGCTACAATCAGTGGAAAGAAGGCGTAGTTGCTAAACTCAAAGCCTATGAGCAGGTCCTGAGGGATGTGGAGTTGGAGAGCGTCGAGCAAGAGATTCGCATCGACGACATGATATCCAAACTGCATGATGACCGTATCGTGGTGGCTTTTGTTGCGGAGTTCTCTCGTGGCAAGACGGAGTTGATTAACGCCATCTTTTTTGCCGACTACAAGCGACGCTTACTGCCTTCCGAGGCGGGGCGTACCACTATGTGTCCCACAGAACTTTTCTATGATGACAATAGCGATGAAGCCTATATCCGGCTGTTGCCTATTGAGACCCGTCTGGACGAAACCAGTATCAGTGAGCATAAGCAGAACCTGAGTTACTGGACCACCCTTCCTTTGGATACCTCGTCACCAGATAAGATGGCGGATACCTTCAAAGAGGTCATCAAGGTTAAGAAGGTAAGCACCGATGAGGCGATCAAGCTGGGCTTGTTTGATGAGAGCTTGGTGGAGGGGGAGAACCAACTGGTTGAAGTCCCCATGTGGCGTCACGCATTAATCAGCTTTCCACATCCCTTATTGAAAGAGGGCTTGGTGATTCTGGATACTCCCGGGTTGAATGCTTTGGGTACTGAGCCGGAATTGACGGTCGACATGTTGCCGAATGCCCACGCCATCATGTTTATTTTGGCTGCCGATACTGGTGTGACCAAGTCAGATATGGAGATGTGGGAGCAGCATGTGAAGAGCTTTGCCACCAATGGTAATAATTCGGGCATGATGGTGGTACTCAACAAGATTGATACTCTGTGGGATGAGCTACTGGATGATGGTGCAGTGAGCTCCAACATCAAGAGTCAGTGTAATAGCACTGCCAAGACGCTTAGCATTAATGCCGAAAAGGTGTTCCCGGTATCGGCCCATAAAGGCTTGCTGGGCAAGGTGAAGCAGGATGAATCACTGTTAGAGAAGAGTGGTATTCCCGCGATTGAAAATGTACTGTCTGGCATTGTCTTACCTGAGAAGCAGACCATTATTCGTGACCGGGTGGTGAGCGAAGTGGGTACCATGGTGGAATCGACTCTGGATATCATTAAAGCGCGCCATGACTCTGCAACAGAGCAGCTGGGTGAGCTGGAAGGTATTGGCACCAAGAATGAGGCGATGATCAACCACCTGATTAAAACGACTCATGCAGAAACCATTGCCTATAAGGTGCGGGTGGATAATTACCATACCAGTCGTAACCTGTTAAACAGCAAGATTAAAGAGATTCTGGAGTATGTGGATCTTAAGGTGCTGGATAGGGTTCTTGAAGAAGCCCGTAATGAAATGCAAGGGAGTTGGACAACGGGTGGCCTGAGAGCAGCGATGAAGCTGTTTTTTGAGAACATGATGCAGATCATGACGCAGGTGAACTACATTGGTGAACAGGCCAATGAGGTGGTTAAGGCAACTTACAAGCGTTTTCATGAGGAGTATGGTCTGCCGGAGATGCGGCCACAACTTTACCCTTGCGGTATCTATCAACAACGTATGGAGCGTTTGCTTAAGCGGGCGGATGATTATCGTACCAGTTCCACGATGACCATGACGGAACAGAGTTTTGTTATCAAGCGCTTCTTTGTTTCGGTGGTGAGCCATGCAAGGGATATTTTCTTCAAGGCCAATGAAGAAGCGAAGAGCTGGTCGAAAAGTGCCCTGGCGCCGGTTGCTACTGAAATCAAAGAGCGTAAGCGAGTATTGGATAAACGTCTCTCTAACCTTAACCGTGTGAAAGACTCGAAGGACACGCTGGAGAGTAAACTGATTGAACTAAGGGATGAGAGTGTAGAGCTGGATAAACAGCTGGTGCAATTAAAGGAAATCCATCAGGTTATTTGTGCCTCCTTCGATGTTACCGAGGAGGGGTAATCACTGATTCAGCAGCCACCTTAAGGTGGCTGTTTGCTTTCTGTGGTGTATTAATACTCGCCGCCCGATGGACGATAAACGATTTAACTCATTGTATTTCATAAGGCTTAGGCGAAATTAACATCATGTGTTCAGCAAAACTCTCCATTCCCAAGCAGGACCCCAGCAGAGAATTGGGTATCCCTCAAAGCACTCAGGCATTACAGCAGTGGCTGGATGGTTTGCCTGTCGCGGATGCGGAAAAAAGCACTATGATGGTGTTGCAGCTACTTGCCTCCTCCAACCGCTGTGATCTCAACCTTGAATTTCGTCTACAGCTACTAAAAAGCCTGGTGCCCATTACTGATCATTTAGTGCAGAGCTTACGTAGTAAATATCAAATGGGGGAGTCCCCATACTCTTCTGCACGCAATATAAAGCGTATTGAAGCTGTTAAGGCATTGCTCCAGGAGCTAGGGTATGGCTTCAAGATCCTCATTACCAAACTTTCCGCTAAAGAGGATAAGGAGAGTCTGCAATATCTCTCCAGTGCGATTTTTCACACGGTACGGATTAATGCCTGTCGATTGGTGGAGTCCTATAGCCTTTATGAGCCGGTAGTAAATGATATTTGGGGTGAGCTTAGTTTGCTGTATCGTTTCTCTCTCAAGCGTGGCTTGAATAGTGATAGACACCTTTTGGTTGATCAGGAGAGTTCTATTGAGCAGCTTTACATGCAGGTATTGTTGCTGTCAGCGGTTAACCCTTATCGATTGATGCGTGGTGAAGCGCAAAAGATTTTCAAACTGATGGGCCAGTGGGCTCATCATGCTAAGTTGAAACAGCCGGAGCCCGGCTGGCAGCCAAAAGCGGCAGAGTGGGAGTTGGTCGTGAACCTTAATAAAGGGGAGCCTCCTTTTACACTCTCAACAAGTAAGCCTGCGGAGAATCTTTCTGAGCTGCGTATCGTAGATGTGAGTGAGGTGAAGCGCTATCTCAATGAATTTGCAAATCAGGCGCATCAGCAGGGCCGGGGGAATGCGGCGAAAGAGCTGAGTCTGCGCTTGCAAATGGATATGATGAAGCGCCTGATTGGTGGCTGGAAATCAGATGTGGATCGTGAGAGTGAACGTTTCCTGCGTCAAGAGGATATCGAGCTGGTGATGGGGCTAAGTGATTGCCATAGCTTGTTCCGCCACGAGCATAATGATCCCAACGATTTCAATCTGGATGACTTTGGTCTGGTGCCTCTGGATAGTCACTGGGGAAGTGCTCCCAAGAAAAAGGTGGTCGATGACAATTCGGTATTTAAGATTGATGATCCTCACCATGACATTTGGGAAGATAAAAATACGATCGTCACATCTGGTGATTTGGAGGATATGCCAGAGGCCCCCAAATTGGAGACCTATCGTGCGAAGCAGGTGGATGTTAGCAGTGGGGGGATGGGGATTGAATTTGCCCTGAGTAGCCGTCTTCACGCCAAGGTAGGCGATCTGTTATGTGTACGTATTGCTCTGGAGGGGGCTCCCTGGCGTTTGGGGGATGTGCGTTGGCAGCAGGCGCTCTCTTCAGCGCAAGGTTCTATGGGGGTACGCATCCTCTCCGACAAGCCGATTGCCGTAAGTTGTAAGGCTCTGGAAGGGTTGGGGAGTGGTAGTGCTGACCAGAAGGGGTTGTTAATCCATGCCGATGATCTACATGATCCCCAAGCAGAGCTGATCGTGCCTGCCAGTATCTACGATGTGAATACCTTGTTGCAGGTAAAGATTGAGAAGGAACGGACCAAAATTGTGCTACAGGAGAAGCTGGAGACGACGGCTTCTTTCGCACGTTATCGATTCAAGCTGCGATAGTTTTGCTGTAATGCCGACTTAAAGGGAGGTTCTTATCTGCCCCCCCCCCCTCTGGAATACACCATCTTAAAACGGGTAGTCATAATCCAGTGTGAGTGGTGCATGATCTGAGAAACGCTCATCTTTATAGATGGCTGCACCAGTCACCTTGCCCTTCAAGGTAGGGCTAAGTACTTGGTAGTCGATACGCCACCCTGTGTTGTTCGCCCAGGCTTGACCACGGTTGGACCACCAAGTGTATTGTTCAGCTCGGTTATCTATTTCACGAAAACCATCAACCAGTCCAATCTCGCCAAATAGCTGATCCAGCCAGGCCCGCTCTTCTGGCAGACAGCCGGAATTTTTCTGATTACCTCGCCAGTTTTTGATATCGATCTCTTTGTGTACGATATTCCAATCACCACAGACGATATAGTCGCGGCCATCGGTAGCCATCTGCTTTAGCCGCTCGGTGAAGCGCTCCATGAAGCTGTATTTCACCTGTTGCCGCTCATCACTGTTGGAGCCGGAAGGGAGATAAAGTGAAATTACACTGAGATTGCCGAAATCTGCTTGGATAAACCGCCCTTCTGCATCCATATCTTCGAAGCCCTTTCCGAGCCCTTTGGTGACTTGGTCGGGTTTCTTCCTGGCGTAGATGGCGACACCGCTGTATCCCTTCTTTTGTGCATCGTGATAGTAGCAGTGGTAACCATCCAGATAGTGATCATCCTGATTAAGCTGATGCTCCTGAGCTTTACTCTCCTGGATGCAGACCACATCCGCATGCTGCTTCTCCAGCCAGGGAAAGAAACCTTTACGGGCGGCAGAGCGGATGCCGTTGACGTTGGCTGAGATGATACGCATGGGGGGCTCCAGATGATTAAATAAGGGCCATTATACTCATTCTAATTTTTTGATGGCAAAAGGTATCGCAAGATGCCGCGACTATTCTGCGCAGTGCGGTTCAGCAAGATAGCGGTGGCTGCGCATTTCATAGAGACGGCTGATGGTACGCTGGAAGGGAAAGGCGAGGCGCTCACCGTCGTAGAGGTGCTCCGGTTCTTTATCCGCACTACAGATCAGTTTTACGTTGTGATCATAAAGCGCATCAATTAAATCAATAAAGCGCTTCACCACGCCATCGTTATCGGCATGAATATGGGGGATGTTGCTGATGATCACCGTGTGGTAAAGCCTGGCAATCTCCAGATAGTCACTGGCAGAGCGGGCAGTTTGGCAGATTTCGGGAAAGGTGAACCAGACGACATCACCCGCAAGCTGATGGGTGGTGATCTCCCGACCATTAATGGTGATAGGGGCGCCATTATGTATCTGCTCTACACTGAGCTCAGCAAATTGTTGAGCGAGCAAGGTGTCAGTTCCATCTGTCACGGGGGAGTGATAGGTTCCACTCCGTTCTAGCAAATTAAGTCGATAGTCGTTCTCGCCATTCATTTCAAGGGTCTCGGTGTATTGCTCCAGCAGGGCGATAGCCGGTAAAAAACGCTCCCGTTGCAGGCCATTTTTGTACAGCTCTGGAATTGGAATGTTAGAGGTGGTTACCAGGGTGACGCCGTTGGCGAAGAGTGCTTCCAGTAGACCACCCAGTAGCATCGCATCAGCGATATCAGAGACATGAAACTCATCTAATACCAGTAGGCGGAATTGTTTAGCGAGGTTCCTGGCGACAATTTTCAGTGGATTGGGTGTCTTGGGCAGCGCCTTGAGCTCACTATGAATCTGTTGCATAAAGCGGTGGAAGTGGACCCGCCGCTTTTCAGTAAAAGGGACGCAGTCGTAGAACAGATCGGTTACAAAGGTTTTGCCTCGGCCTACACCGCCCCACAGATAGATTCCCCGCTGAGGCATCGGCTTTTTGGCCAACAGTTTTTCCAGAAAAGTGCTTTTTGGCGGCTCAATCAATCGCTGGAAAAGTGCATCTAGCTTTAATACCGCCTGTAGCTGGCTGGTATCTTGGCTAAGCCCTTTTTGTCGGCATTCCTGAAGATAGAGTTGGTGTGGCGTCACAACTGGCCCATAAAACTGAGTTTGCCAAGATATACCATATTAACGTCGAAATTTCAGTCAGATTGCTGCATGGCGACAATTCGCCAAAGGCAGTAGAATAGGCGGCAAATCCGCTAACATTAACCTATTTCGGGAACAGCCATGCAAGACTACCAACGGGAATTCCTCGACTTCGCTATCTCCATCGACGTACTGCGCTTCGGAGAGTTTACCCTTAAATCCGGACGAATCAGTCCCTATTTCTTTAATAGCGGCTTGTTTAATACCGGCGCCAGTCTGGCGAAGCTGGGCCAATACTATGCCGAGTCCATTGAGGCATCGGGCATCGAATATGACATGCTGTTTGGCCCTGCTTACAAGGGGATTCCTTTGGTTGCTGCTGTCAGCATTGCTTTGGCAGAGAAGCATGGCAAAGATGTACCTTATGCGTTTAACCGCAAAGAGGCGAAGGATCATGGCGAAGGGGGGACCATCGTCGGTGCGCCGCTGAAAGGCAAGGTGCTGGTGGTGGATGATGTGATCTCTGCCGGTACTTCGGTACGTGAGTCAGTACAGATTATCGAAAATGCGGGGGCCCAGTTGGCGGGTGTTTCTATCGCCATGGACCGTCAGGAGCGCGGTACCGGTGAGACTTCGGCCATCCAGGAGGTGGAGAGCCAATACGGTATCAAGGTGGCCAATATCGCGGCGATGGCGGATATTATCGAGTATCTGGGTGAGAAACCCGGTATGGTGCAACACCTGGATGCTATCAAGGCCTATCGCCAACAGTATGGAGCATAAGAGATGCCGCAGCCGGATACCGCAGTCAGAGTCGACTATTTCAGTGATGTACTGTGTGTTTGGGCCTATGCCGCACAGATTCGCCTGGATGAACTGAAACATCACTTTGGTGATGTGATTGATGTGCAATACCACTTCATGCCTGTGTTTGGTGCCAGTCATAAGCGCATCAATGAAGGCTGGCAGGAGAAGGGGGGCTTTGCCGGTTTTAATCAACACATCTGTCAAGTGTGCCAGGATTTTCCTCATGTAGAGTTGCACCCAGAAGTGTGGCTCAAGACCCAGCCCGCCAGCTCTGCTCAGACTCACCTATTCATCAAGGCTGCCCAGTTATTGGTGGCGAAAGGGGTTGTTGAACTAAGTGGTGACTACTTTGGCCGCAATAATCTGGAAGAGTTGATCTGGCGTATCCGAGTGGCCTTCTTCCGGGATTGTCTGGATATTGCTGATTGTGAAGTGCTCTACCCGCTGGCTGAGCCCCTGGGTTTCTCCCGTGGACAGATCGAACCACTACTGATGAATGGCGAGGCGATGGCGGCGCTTTGCATCGATAAAGATCTTTGTGAACATAATAAGGTAGAGGGTAGTCCTACCTTCATCCTTAATGAAGGGCGCCAGAAGCTCTACGGCAATGTGGGCTACAAGATTCTGGAGAGCAACGTCCATGAAGTGATTCATCGCCCTTACAATCAGGCGAGCTGGTGTTAAAGGCGGTTGATAATCCCCAGCATGCCTGGCAGCTACTGTTTGTTGCCTGGTTGATGGCTACCGTAGGTACGCTGGGGGCGCTGTTCATGAGTGAGATCATGGGGTTGGTGCCCTGTGAGCTCTGCTGGTACCAGCGCATCTGCCTATTTCCCCTATCGGTAGTACTGTTGATGGGCTTGTTGCCGCTGGATCGTGGGGTGGTTCGATACGCGCTGCCTGTGACGCTAATTGGTCTGGGTTTTACGGTTTATCACTGCCTGCTGTTTTATGGTTTCATTCCGGAAAGCCTGCAGCCTTGTCGTCAGGGTATTTCCTGTAAGGATGATAATATGGAACTGTTCGGTTGGTTGCCGATTCCCATTTTGTCGCTGATTGCCTTTAGCGCTATCACCTTATTACTGATAAAAGTTCGGAAGATTTCATGAATCAAAAACAATCTATTCTTATCGCTATTTTGTTGATGGTTGCCGCATTTGTCATGGCGGCGTACCTCTATACCCATCAGCAAACCAGCACCCAGCAGCAGTTGGTGGATGATAACCGTGAAGCGCTGATTAAAGCGTACTCACCGCGCAAAGGGCATCCTGATGCTAGGGTGACCATTGTCGAGTTTCTCGATCCCGCCTGTGAAACCTGTCGCCAGTTTTATCCCTTGGTCAATGAGCTGATGGGTAAGTATCGGGGTAAGGTCAATCTGGTAGTGCGTTATGCGCCGCTTCATCCAGGATCGGATCAGATGGTAAAACTGCTGCATGTTGCCAAGCAGCAAGGCCAATTCTGGCAGGTGCTGGAGTTGATGTTTGAATCTCAGCCTCACTGGGCCTCTCACCATAATCCTCAGCCTGAGGTGTTTTGGCAGATCTTAGGTCAATACGGATTTGATGTGGCTAAACTGCGTGCAGCGATGAATGACCCTGAGTTGGATAAGGTCGTGCGCCAAGAGTTGGAAGATGGTCAGCGCCTGGGCGCCACTAAGACACCGACCTTCTTTGTTAATGGCAGGGCAATGCCCAGCTTTGGTTATCAGCAGTTGGTGGATCTGGTGGAGGATGAGGTGGAGGAGAACTATTAATCACGTCATTTCACCATTGCAATGATAAGGAGTATCAAAATGAGTATTGATTGGCGTTACACCCAGAGCGGTATCGATTGGCAAGCACTTTCTGATCTCTATCGAATCGCTCCTCTGGGGGAGAAGCATCCCTCTGATCTGGAGAGGGCTTTCTCCAACAGCATGTTTAAATGTTTTCTATTGGATAATGATGCCGTGGTGGGTGTGGGCCGCGCTTTAGCTGATGGCGCTGACTGCTCCTATATCTGTGATGTGGCCGTCCATCCAGAGTACCAGGGGCTTGGCTTGGGTAAAGCTATTGTTGCCAAGCTGGTGGCGTTTTCCCAGGGCCACAAAAAGATCATTCTCTATTCCCGTCCGGGGAAAGAGGCATTTTACAAAAGCCTCGGTTTTAGCCCCATGAATACCGCGATGGCGATCTTTGAAAACCACTCCCAGGCCATGGAATGGGGTTTGGTGCGGGAATAGATTTATATCGCTACATCGGTTAGGCGCACACACTACAGAACTCTTGATACTGGTGACCGTGGCGCAGGGGTTCCAGATGGTCTAGAGGTTTTTGGAAATGGTGGTAATCCTTCAAGGTCTGCCAGTCTCCCCCCCACTCCCAGCCAGCCTCGCTGAAGGCGCGGTGTACCACGCCTCCCTCGCTGATCATGCCAGGGAGTTGGGATTTCCGGTTACGATACTTCTTCCCACTTTTGGGCATAATCTCCTGTTGAGTGATGCAGGGGTTTTGCATGGGATTAATATCAATGGCGACGCCAAAGCTGTGCCAGGAGAGGCGGTCTGTCTCTGAGATGGTACGGAAGCAGTAGGCATAGCTATTATTCTGTTCCATAGAACAACGATCACAATGGTTATATTCATGGATGTGTTGCATGCTGGCGATAGGAAATCTTGCTCGATGTAGCTTATTGAAGATATTGATCACTTCATCAGCGAGTTCGCTATAGATCACCATCTCTCCCTGTTGCGAAATGCCATTGAAGTCAAAATAGCTGAGAGTGAGCAGGCTGAGTTCATCTATTTCTAGTGGAAAATGATGCACATTTTCCCCAAATAGTATCTGCTCTTTTTGAGATTGGGTCAGTTTAACGATGTCACCTTTAAACAGGGCCATGTGAATTCCTTTTCTTAGTTAGAGTATTGTTGAGTGTTATTGAGGTCGTGTTGTAACAGATGGCGAAGCGCACCATTGCGTTGAACAGATCCCACGATTTGAAATTGGTGTCGTTGTAAGAGCGCAAGGCTGGGCTGATTTTGCGGATGGCAGGTCGCGATGGCGAAGCGATAGCCATGCTGCTTAAGTTGCGTCAGAGCCATGCTGCAAAGCCTCGAAGTGATGCCCCTTCCTCGATACATTGGATGAGCCGCCATACCGGCAAACTGAGCAAGCGTGTCAGCGGGGTATTGAGGGAACTCGACAGCTAGACTGTTAGGCCACTGATCACAGTAGCGGATGAGTCGATAAGCAACCAGTTGCTCTTGGTGAAAGGCGCCGATGCCGAAGCCTTTTTCAGTCAATGTTGCCGCTATGTGAGATGGCTCAATCGGGTGGTAGAGTCGCTGGATAGAGCGATCGCTGAGAATCAGCTGGTTTAAAGTGTTGATGTCAGCAGCATGCTTTGTAGTCAGCGGCTGTAGAATGATCTCCTGTTGCTGGTTGAGCAAAAGCGAGCTGTGACGACTATCCATAGTGTCTTGCGTATCCGTACCATTGATTGACAGGTTAGGATTTTACGCAGAAAGGAGGGATGCCTCTACCTGTGCATCTGTGGGGAAATGGCTAGGACCTGTTTTTGATGAGTGAGCAACGGGGATGATGGCCTGACGTTCAATTTACCGCTATTTCTCTATTAAACCTTTGTGCTCTCTGCTTATTTCTCGATGTGGGCTATTCCAGCAGTAGTTGCCTACAGGTTCACTAAAAGCGACAACCCCACCAATATCGTAATGGTTTCAAATGCCCGCTTGATTAACTTGTTTCCTTTGGTGATGGCGAGATGGGCGCCGATGTAGCCGCCAATCAGCGAGCCTAGCAGTAGGGCGGGGAGCCAGGTCCAGGCAATTTCACCGATCAATCCTAGTGTGATGGCACCACTGCCATTCCAGAAAAGTCCCACCAGGATCAGGGTATAGGCCACTGCACGGCGGTAATCTAGGCCATACCAGCGCACCAGCCACATGGTGACAAATAGACCGGTGCCAGAGGTGAGGGAGCCGTTGAGCATACCGATGATAAAGAGGACACCTCCACCCATTAGATGACCAGGTAGATCGCGATGCTGGGGTTGGTTCTCTTGACCCAGGCTGGGTTTGAAGATGGAGTAGAGTCCCAGGGCGATGGTGAGAAGGCCGAGGGCAATCTCTGCATAACGATCAGGGACCGCCAGAATCAGGCTGGCTCCCAGCACGACACCGGGTAGGCCAGTGGCCAAAATCCATAGGGCAAACCTGCGCTCCAGAGGCTCTTCTTTAAGGTTACGGATGGTGGCACCTACGCCCAGTGCCACCGAGGCCACCTTATGGGTCGCCAGGGCGATACCAAACGGTAGGCCTAGTAGAATCAATGCTGGGAATTGGATAAGTCCTGCACCACCACCGGCAAAGGCCGAGAACATATTCGCCAGGAGTGAAACGATAAATAGAATGATCTGTTGTAGGTAATCCATAATATCCTAACTTCCAACGCAAAGGCGCAGAGATTTAAGAAGAAAATCGCTTAGCAGGTGTCGCTTGTCCGGATTTCCAACACGAAGAAGTGGAGGCACTGAGGAGCAAAGAAAGATCTCGAATAGAACCTTCGCGCCTCTGCGTTAGGTGTTAATAGGCACTATTTCCCAAACAGCCCTGCCGTTAACATAGGCCATTGGTTATCCCACTGTTCGGTAGGCAGGCGTTGGAAGCTGCTGCGTACGAACTGGTGCATGCGCCCTTCTGCGATGGAGACCAGCAGGTTGGCGGAGGAGGGAAGTCCTCGACCACCGGGGATGCCACCGTTTAGTTCTCCCTCTCGCAGGATCTGCTTTAACTGGGTCTCCAGCCGCTCAAAGAACTGATTGATGCGTTTGTGCAGTCGTTCGTTTTCGCCAATGATGGCGTCCCCCATCAGGATGCGAGTGATGCCGGGGTTGCGAGCAGAGAAGCCCAGCAATATGCCAAGGATCTTTTCACAGCGTACGATAGGATCCTGGATGTCAGCCTGAATGCGGCTGACCAAGCTGAAGATGGTCTCTTCGGTAAACTCGATCAGACCTTCAAACATCTTTGCTTTACTGGGAAAGTGGCGATAGAGGGCGGCTTCTGAAACACCGACTGCCTTTGCCAGGCCGGCGGTGGTGATACGCTCCCCAAGGTTCGTCTCCAGCTGTTGTGCCAGGGCTTCCAGGATCTGTTGCTTACGCTCGCCTCTGCTCATGGTTTCCTCAACGCTCTATAACACTTAACGCAGAGGCGTAAAGCCGCAAAGATTGTTATGACATTAAAATCTTCGCACCTCAGCACCACTGCGTTGGTAGTTTTTAATTTAACGGTTTTTGATCAGGGTACCGACACCTTCGTTGGTGAAGATCTCCAGTAGCACTGCATGTTCTACCCGCCCATCGATGATGTGAGCGGTATGTACACCATTCTTCACTGCCTCTAGGGCGCAGCCAATCTTGGGTAGCATGCCACCATAGATGGTGCCGTCTTCAATCAATTCATCTACCCGTTGGGAGGTGAGGCCAGTGAGTAGTTTACCCTCTTTATCCAGCAGTCCCGCGATGTTGGTGAGCAGGATCAGTTTCTCTGCTTGTAGTGTCTCGGCCAGCTTGCCTGCAACCAGATCCGCATTGATGTTATAAGATTGGCCATCATCGCCTACACCGATTGGCGCGACCACAGGGATGAAGTTACCATGTACCATCATATCCAGCACTTCGGTATCGATACCATCTACCTCACCCACATGACCAATGTCGATAATCTCTGGCGCACTCATCTCCGGTGCATCTTTGGTAAAGGTGAGCTTTTTGGCGTGGATCATGCCACCATCCTTGCCGGTCAGGCCCACCGCTTTACCACCATGCTGGTTGATCAGGTTGACGATCTCTTTGTTCACCAGGCCGCCCAGAACCATCTCCACTACATCCATGGTCTCTTTGTCAGTGACTCGCATGCCTTGTACGAATTCACTCTCTTTGCCGATGCGTTTCAACAGATCGCCAATCTGTGGGCCGCCGCCGTGGACTACGATAGGATTCATGCCGACGGTTTTCATCAATACGATGTCGCGTGCGAAGCTGGATTTCAGGTGATCTTCGGTCATGGCGTTGCCACCGTATTTGATCACGATGGTTTTGCCAGTAAAGCGTTGAATATAGGGCAGCGCTTCGGTCAGGACCTTAGCGGTGTTCATGGCGGAATCGGGTGTTAATGACATGGTTTATGGTGTCTCTATATCGTATTGGGTTAAAACGGTAAGACCAGGCTAGGGTCTAAGGATACTATTAAATCATGAAATTGCCTGCGAATGCGCTGCAATGCGGCTTCATTATCCCCTTCAAAGCGAAAAACCAGGCTTGGCGTGGTGTTGGAGGCGCGTACCAGCCCCCAGCCATCCTGGAATTCTACCCGCAGGCCATCAATGGTGATCTTGGCCGCTTCCTCGAAACTGGCTGCTGTCTTTAGGCGTTCAATAAATTGCCTAGCCTCCTCATGGGGCATCCCCAGGTGGATTTCCGGGGTGACGTGGGGATTTGGCAGACCATCAAAAACCGCCTGAGGTCCTTCTGGGTGGGCGGCCAAAATGGCCAATAGCCGTGCGGCGCTATAGCAGCCGTCGTCAATGCCATACCAATTATCATTGAAGAAGATGTGGCCACTCATCTCACCGGCCAGTGGAGCATTGTACTGCTTCATTCTGGATTTGATCAGTGTATAGCCGGAGGGGCAGAGAATGGGATGCCCTCCAGCAGTATCAATGCGGTTGGCCAGATGATAGCTGGATTTTACATCGAAGATGATGTGGCTGTCCGGCATTTTGTTTAGGATATCTTCGGCGTAGAGGATCATCTGTAGATCGGCCCAGATAATCCGCCCATCGGGGGCGACAACACCCAGGCGGTCACCATCTCCATCAAAGGCGAGACCCAGGTCAGCTTCATTGTCCTCTACGGTACGAATCAGGGTTGCCAGGTTTTGGGGTTCACTGGGGTTGGGGTGATGGTGGGGAAAGCGGCCATCTACCTCACAAAATAGTTCGATTACCTGACATCCCAGCAGATGTAGCAGCTTAGGCGCGGTACGCCCTGCCACGCCATTGCCGCAATCCACTACGACCCGTAGTGGTTGGGCCAGCTTGACGCGTTCTGTAATGGCGCAGAAGTAGTCGGGTAATACATCCCGCTCCTGGCGTTTTCCCTCTCCCTCGATAAAGTCATTTTCCAGAATACGGCGATAGAGCTGCTGAATTTCCTCTGGGGTGAGGGATTCTCCCCCCAGCATGGCTTTGATTCCGTTGTAATTGGGCGGATTGTGGCTAGCGGTCACCATTGCCATATTGCCTTTGCCCAGAGCCAGTGCAGCAAAACCGGCTACGGGGGTCGGCACTAGGCCCAGGTCTGTTACATCACAGCCTGTCGCCAATAGGCCGCCAATTAATGCCTGGTGAAATTTCGTACTGGAGAGACGGCCATCACGGCCACAGAAGAGATGGCTTTGTCCTCTGGCACGGGCTTCACTACCCAAGGCACGGCCGATCAGGGCAACGGTATCAGCGGTGAGTTCATGTCCCACAATGCCCCGGATATCATAGGTTTTGAAGATCGAAGCAGGCGGGTAAGTACTGACTTTGGTTTGGCTCATTGACTATCGCAGCTCGTCATAATCATTTCATTATACTCTGAAAACCCCACACTGCTACGGGAAGTTGCTGTAAAGTGGATTCTGGGTCAAACTGGTGCAAATCATAAGGAGTGCAAGGATGAAACAGTACGTTATCGATGCTTTTAGTGATCAACTCTTTCACGGTAATCCCGCGGCGGTGGTTCCCTTAGAGGTTTGGCCGGATGAGGCGGTGATGCAGTCGATTGCTGCGGAGAACAATCTTTCAGAAACGGCTTTTTTTATTCCTTTTGAAGATGGCTTTCAACTGCGTTGGTTTACTCCGCTTCAGGAGGTCAATCTGTGTGGCCATGCGACTTTAGCCGCCGCTCATGTGCTGTTTCATGAGCTGGGCTATTCGGGGGAGAGTATTCGCTTCCATACCCGTAGTGGTGAGTTGACAGTCGTTGACCATGGTAAGCGTCTGGACATGGACTTTCCAGTACAGGTACCCCAGCCTTGTGAGGTGCCTTACGAGTTGGTGGAGGGGCTGGGTTTTACCCCGAAGGAGGTACTGGTCGGCGAGGATTATATCGCGGTGTTGGAGAATGAGGCGCAATTGAAGGAGATAACACCTGATGCCCGGGCGTTGTCGAAGCTGAATCGTCGAGGTGTTATTGCCACGGCATTGGGGGAGAGTGGTGAGATCTTGTGCCGCTTCTTTGCGCCGAAGTTTGGCATCCCTGAAGACCCTGTCACGGGATCCGCCTATACCCAGCTGGTTCCTTACTGGAGTGAGCAGAGCGGAAAGTGCGCCTTCCATTGTCGACAGCTTTCTCCCCGTGGCGGGGAGTTGTGGTGTCAATTGGAAGTGGATCGAGTGATCATCTCCGGCAACGCTGTTACCTATTCCCGTAGCGAGTTGACTGTTTCCTGATTACCCTTCCCAAGGCCTGTAGGGGGATATCACTGGCTCCAGGTCTGGCTGGAGATCGGATTCCTCCGGTACCCCTAACAGGTTGATGGAGACGATGTCACCAAACAGATTTTCTGGATTGGCGGCAAAGTTATCCGGGCTATAGAGCGGTGGCAGGTGCCAGTAGAGCCGGTAGCCAAGCGCTTTGATATATTCAACCAGTTCGGCTGACCGCTCTTTGCGGTCATTCTCCAGGTAGAGCAGGGGACGGCAGCGGCGGATGGTCTTTTTGGCCCCCTCCAGCACCTGTTTCTCCATTCCCTCTACATCCGCTTTTAGCAGCTTGCACTGCGCCAGTTCCAGTGAGTCGATGGTGAGCAGACGGGTTGTTTCCCCCTCCTCTTTACCAATGGAAACACCGCCAAAGTTGTGCAGTTGGTGTGGGGAGAGGCTGGGGACCTGAATAGTTCCGTTCTGTTTTCCCGCCCCGGCATGGATGGCCAGCACGTTATCCAGGCTGTTTAGCGCAATATTGGCGCAGAGGGTTTGGAATACCAGACGTTGTGCCTCGATGGCGATTACCCGCCCTTGTGACTCCACCTTTTGAGCAAAGTAGACGGTATGGCTGCCGATGTTAGAGCCCACTTCAACCACCCAATCTCCTGGATTGAGATAGGGGTCCAGCAGGGTGATCTCTTGCTCTGAGAACTCGGCATAGTTTTTCAGCGAGCGGCCCACATAGGCATCATTTCGGTTATAGAGAAATAGACCGTGGCGGCACTGCTGTAGCTGGTTGTAACCGGTGGTATGGATGGCCTCTGCTACAGGCGTTGGCGACCTCTCCAATGGGGGTTCTGAGGGCGTCACGGTGGGCGATTCCAGACCATCCTTAACGGCTCGCTGTAGTGACTGTTTTACCAATTCAGCTACCTTGTCCCAGGCGCCGGGTTGAGGCTGCCGGAACAGCTGCAGGGCGGGGTACCAGGGACTGTCATTGCGCTCAAGTAGCCAACGCCAATCTGGGGCATAGGGCAACAGCAACCAAGTAGGTTTGCCCATAGCGCCAGCCAGGTGGGCCACAGAGGTATCGATGGTGATGACCAAGTCCAGTTGTGATAGCAGCTGTGC
Organism: Thiohalomonadales bacterium; assembly: GCA_050295955.1. GTDB lineage: Bacteria > Pseudomonadota > Gammaproteobacteria > RBG-16-57-12 > RBG-16-57-12 > JAFLJP01. The sequence continues at coordinate 46,520 of JBNKQQ010000017.1, read as the reverse complement.
AGTATCGGTGTAGTTGCTTACCCGATCCATAGGAGTGAGCAGGGGGAGCTCTGCAGAGGGAAGATATTCCCCTTCCAGCTCATCTGCCAGCTGTAGTGAGATCAGTTCGATTCCCTCCATCTGCCAGCATGAAAGATATTGGGCTGGCATGGAGCGACGATGGTTATTGATATGCAGTTTGCTGCCGCTCCAGCAGAGGCCCACCTTGAGGGTATTCTCTTTGGCGCCATTCAATGGAATATTGTGTGATGCTGGATCGATATGGAGATAAGGTGATGCCGGGATCTTCTCCAGAGTAATGTCTAACAATAGAGGCAGCGACATGATGGGTAACTGATAGTTACAAGAGGGGGCATCCTCGTGGGTGTCGATGACTGATGTCACTCCTTCAACATTGCCAAGAAGTTCCGAGAGCGAGGCTGGGCACTGTAGAACCACTTCGGCTCCCATAGCGGCTAGCTGTGGCAAAAAGCGGGCGAATTGGATCGCATCACCAGCACCCTGTTCGCTGTAGATCAGGATGCGTTTCCCCTTTAGAGATTCTCCCTGCCAACGGGGTGTTTGGTCATCTCGCTCTTCAGCGCCTGAGTTACTGCTCTGCCAGCGCCACTCATACTCCGGCCACCCTTTGGCCAGATCCCCTTGCAGCAGGTAGCTGAAGGCGAGCCCAAAGTGGGCATCTGCGTAATCGGCATCGATAGCAAGGGCCCGCTGATAGTAATCGATGGATTGGGGAATATGGCCCAGGCTACGTTCAGCGCTGCCAAGGTTACACAGGGCCAGTAGGTTATCTGGCTGTTGTTGCAGGCAGTGCTGGAAATGTTCGATGGCCTGTTCGCTGCGATCCAGGTATTGCAGGGCATTGCCCAGGTTCAAGTGGGCCTCTGCCAACTGCCAATGTAGGGATAACAACTTTTGGAGGATTTCGACGGCATCTGCAAATCGCTTTTGTTGGATCAGACAGACCCCCAGATTGTTAAGGGTGTTGGGGTGGTTGGGCTGTAGTTGCAGGCTTCGTTGATAGCTTTCGATGGCCTGCTCATACTCCCCCAGATCCCGTTGGCTATTGCCCAGCGCTTGCCAGATATAGGCACTGTTTGGGGAGAGCTTAGCCGCCTCTTGAAAGTGTTCAATTGCTGATGCCAGCTCACCTTGTTGCTGTAGCAGGGTGGCGTAGTTGAAGTGGCCATCAGCATAGGCGGGTTGCAGGCTTAGGGCCTTTTGGAATTGCGCCTTTGCCCCTTCCTGGTCCCCCAGTTGAGAGAGTGTGAGCGCCAGATTGTTGTAGACCATATGGTGACGTGGGTTGCGTTGCAGCGCTGTTTGATAGCTGCGTTGTGCTTCCGCGAGTTGTCCAGCGTTACGGTAGGCCTCTCCAAGGCTGTTGTGATAATCGGCAATGGATGGATTGGCTTTGCATGCCTTGTCCAGGTAGGGAATGCTCTCTTTGGGGCGCCCCGATTGCATCAATAATAGACCAAATAGATGCAGGGCATCGGGGTGCATGGGGCTGGTTTTCAGAACCCGCTGATAGAGTTTCTCTGCATCGGCGTAGGCGCCGCTTTGATGAAGTTGAATGGCCTCTTGCAGCTTTTTCTGAATATTCATTAGCGCCCTTATCGACTTCCTTAGTGGCTTAGTGACGTCCTGAGTGGCCAAAGCCGCCGGTGCCTCGCTGGCTCTCCTCAAACTCTTCCACGATGTGGAATTCAGGTTGTACCACCGGCACAATCACCATTTGCGCAATCCGCTCGCCGGGCTCTACCACAAACGGCTTATCGCCACGATTCCAGCAGGAGACCATCAGCTGACCCTGATAATCAGAGTCAATCAATCCCACCAGATTGCCTAATACGATGCCGTGTTTATGACCCAGACCGGAGCGGGGTAGCAACACTGCAGCTAAGGTGGGATCGCCAATGTGGATAGCGATGCCGGTAGGGAGCAGTTGGGTTTCACCCGGTTTGATCTCCAAAGGCTCATCCAGAATGGCGCGCAGGTCCATACCGGCGGAGCCGTCAGTGGCGTAGTTGGGCAGAGGAAATTCATTACCGACCCGAGGGTCGAGGATCTTCAATTCAATCTTGTGCATGGTCTCTTCTTCTTGGCCTGATCTATGTAACGCAAAGTTCGCGAAGATTGTAAATGTTAAGAACAGGGAAGGATAGTGCGTGAGAAAAAGTGCACTATCCAGATGCTCGCTTTCTTCGTTTACAGCTCTGTGGTCTTTACGCTATTACCGCGATGTTCAGTTAGTTCTCTCCACCCACCACCACGGTGACCAGCTTGTCAGGATCGATGCGACGTTGGAAGGCATCGCGAATGGCTTCGATGGTGACAGCATTAACATTGGCGTTGAAGTTGTCCAGGTAATCCAGCGGTAGTCCGTAGAAGCCAATCATCCCCAGATATTGAACAATCTTCTTGTTGCTATCCAGTTTGAGGGGGAAGCCGCCGGTGATGTTTTTCTGGGCGGCTTCTAGCTCTTCTGCCGTTGGGCCGGTTTCGCGGAAACTCAACAGGGTGTCACGTAACACTTGTAGCGCCTCTTCCACCGAGGCATTTTTGGTCTGTAGGCCCATGATAAAGGGTCCGTACTCCCGCATGGGTGAGAAGTAGCTGTAGGCGCTGTAGGCAAGGCCTCGTTGTTCGCGGATCTCGTTGGAGATACGGGAGGTGAGACCGCTACCGCCTAGAATGTGGTTACCGACGTAAAGGGCAAAGTAATCCTTATCACCGCGCTTGCTGCCAGGTTGGCCCACCATTACGTGGGATTGGCTGGAGGGGTGAGGGATACGCTGTTCAAATGGGGTGTGTAGCGGTTCAACCCTTGGCAGAGCAGCAGCCTTTTCACCTGCAGGTAACTGGCCAATGACTCGTTCTACCAGCTGTTCAGCTTCGTTGCGATCCAGATCACCCACGATGGCAATAACGGCATTGTTGGCCACATAGTAGCGCTTGTAGTGGGCAAGAATATCCTCGCGATTGATGCTGTTCAGGCTCTCTTCGGTACCACTGGCGGGTTGGCCATAGGGGTGGCCATCATATAGTGCAGCCATAAAAGCATCGTTGGCCAGTGCGCCGGGTTGCTGTTTCTTGGCCTGAACACCGATCAGCATGTTATTGCGGATACGTTGCAGGGATGCCTCTGGAAAGCTGGGTTGACTCAGCAGTTTGTCGAACAGCTCGACAGCAGGATTGAACAGGGCCGCATCGGTGACACTGCGCAGACTGGCGATCGCCATATCATGGTGGGAGCTAAACTCAATGATTGCACCAACCCCTTCAGTTGCTTCGGCAATTTGGTTGGCATCCATATTACCAGTACCTTCATCCATCAGGGCGCTGGTCATGGCGGCCAGCCCGCCCTTGGTTTCACGGGCGGCACCACCATCAAAGGTAATCTGAATATCCACCATTGGCAGTTCATTGGCCGGGACAAAGTAGACCTGTGCGCCATTGCTGCTACTCCAATGTTGGATTTGTGGACTGGCGAACAGGGTGCTGCTAACTAGCAGCAGGGTAAAGGTGATGAGTAGTTGTTTAATGGCCATGGTTACCTCCCATCATGGCAGCTTTATTATTATCCAGGGGCTGAGGCTCAAGGATGGCAACGGTACGGCGGTCATCATCCAGGTATTTGTTGGCAACCTGGCGAATCTGCTCTGGCGTGACGGCTTTGATCTTCTCCAGATAATCATCCAGTAGGCGATGATCCAGGCCGATGGTCTCCAGCATGCCGATCTTCATCGCTTGGTAGAAGATCGAGTCCAGCTCATACACCTTGCCAGTGACCACCTGTACCTTGATGCGCTCCAACTCCTCTTCGCTGACCAGCTCCTGTTTTACCCGGTCGATTTGTGCCTGAATGGCGGCTTCCAGCTCTTCCATGGTGTGACCATTGGCAGGCGTGCCATCAAACAGGAACTGTTCATTGTGGCGGGAGAAGAGGGAGTAGCCCACGCCGGCATTAGCGGCGATTTGCTGGCCGCGTACCAGCTCTTTGGCAAAACGGGCGCTGTTGCCTCCATCCAGTACGCTGGCCAGCATATCCAGAGCGTAGGGTTCCCACTCATTCTCAGCGGTGCGAATGACTGGCACCTGATAGCCCATCATCATGTAGGGCAGCTCGGCAGGGCGTTTTACGACAATGCGTTTCTCGCCGAGGGGTTGGATCTCATTGCGTGGCTTGGCTTTGGCTGTCGTACTAGGCTTGATGGGGCCATAGTATTTCTTGGCCAGGCGGTAGACCTCCTGTGGGTCCACGTCACCCACTACCACCAGGGAGGCATTATTGGGGGCATACCAGCTTTCGTACCACTGTTGTAGGTCTGAGAGTTCCATGTTCTCCAGGTCATCCATCCAGCCGATAACCGGATTCTGGTATGGGCTGTTGACGTAAGCGGTGGCATTGAACTGCTCGTAGGTGAGGGAGGTGGGTTTATCCTCGGTGCGCATGCGGCGCTCTTCCATCACCACCTGTACCTCTTTGGCAAACTCAGCCTGATCCAGCATCAGATTACGCATGCGATCCGATTCCATCTTGAAGGCCACTTCCAGGCGGTTCGCCTCCAGGGTTTGGAAGTAGGCGGTATAGTCTCGCCCGGTGAAGGCGTTTTCGCGACCACCATTGGCCGCGATGATTTTTGAGAACTCATTAGGGCCGTAATCCTTGGTGCCTTTGAACATCATGTGTTCCAGTACGTGGGAGACGCCGGTAATACCGCCATACTCGTAGCTGGCCCCTACCTTATACCAAATTTGTGAAATGGCGACTGGGGCACGGTGATCTTCTTTGACAAAGATCTTCAGGCCGTTGTCCAGTGCGAAGCTATGAACCTTGTGGTTCTCAGCAGTGCTGATGGTGGAGGTTGGTTGGGTTTCTGCTATGGTTTGGCTGCCTGTAGTGGCGCAGCCTGCCAGGGCCACCCCGGCTAACAGCGCAAAAATCGGTTTTTTCATACACATACTCATAGATAGGTATCTTTTTTCTTTTGGTGTGTTTGGTAATTATCCACTGGATGTTAGGATATCGCATTCTCAAATCAATCGATAAGACTGGCAAGACGATGTTTGGTTTCTTTAAACGTAAATCCAAGGATAAAAAGGACGAGGTTCAGCAGCAACCGGTGCCTGAACAGTCCAATGAGCCCTCCTCCCAGGATATGATTCCTGAGGTGGCTGAGTCTGCCGTGAAGGCAGCTGAGCCGGTAATCACCGCTACTGAGACCGAGCCTCAAGCCGAAGTTGAAGCCCCCCAGCCGCTCATTCAGCCACAATTGGAAGCTGAGGTCGAGAATAAACCTGCTGTGGAAGCTGAGATTCATCCTGAGCCTGAGGTTCAGCCTGAAGTGGCGGTTGATGAGTTACCGCTTGAAAAGGCCGCTGAGCTAGCTGCGGAACCAGAATCTGTTTCTGAACCAGAACCTGAGAAGAAGGGGTGGTTTGCCCGCCTCAAGAGTGGTCTGGCTAAAACCCGTAGCAGCTTTACCGAAGGATTGGCAGATCTGGTTCTGGGCAAGAAAGAGATCGACGACGATCTGCTGGAGGAGTTGGAGACCCAGCTGCTGATGGCGGATGTGGGAGTCGAAGCGACCAGCCAGATTATCAGTAATTTGACGGATCGGGTTTCACGTAAAGAGTTAGGGGATAGCGATGCCCTATACGATGCCCTGAAACAGGAGCTGCGGGAGTTGTTGGGTGATAACGCCCCACTCAAGATCGATAATACTGCTCATAGCCCCTACGTGATTCTGATGGTAGGAATCAATGGTGCAGGCAAGACCACCACCATTGGCAAGCTGGCCAAGCGACTGCAGCTGGAGGGAAAATCGGTGATGCTGGCTGCCGGTGATACCTTCCGCGCCGCTGCTGTTGAGCAGCTACAGGAGTGGGGGCGCCGTAACGACATTCCGGTGATCGCTCAGCATAGCGGTGCAGACTCTGCCTCTGTCATCTACGATGCGGTGGAGGCCGCTAAATCCCGCGGTGTGGATGTGCTGATTGCTGATACGGCTGGTCGTCTGCATACCCAATCCAACCTGATGGATGAGTTGAAAAAGGTGAAGCGGGTGATGGGCAAGCTGGATGAGACCGCACCCCATGAGGTGATGCTGGTGGTAGACGGTGGCACTGGCCAGAATGCCCTAATGCAGGCTGAGCAATTTGATGTGGCAGTTGGGCTGACGGGTATCACTGTTAGTAAGCTGGATGGTACCGCCAAAGGTGGCGTTATCTTTGCCATTGCCAAGAAATTCGGTTTCCCAATCCGCTTTATCGGTGTGGGCGAGAGTATCGACGACCTGCGGGAATTCAATGCGGATGACTATGTCAATGCACTGTTAGATAGGAATGATAACTAAGCAATGATCCGCTTCAACAAGGCAGGCAAGCGTTATCCCGGCGGCTACCAAGCCCTGGAAAACATCTCCTTCCATCTGAAGAAAGGAGAGATGGCATTTCTTACCGGCCACTCCGGTGCCGGTAAATCTACCTTGCTGAAGCTGATTTCTGCCATTGAACGCCCGACAGGCGGTCAGGTGCTGGTTAATGGCTATGATCTGAATAAAATCCGTTCTGGCAAGATTCCCTATTTCAGACGGGAGATCGGCATCATTTTCCAGGATTACAAGCTGCTTTATGATCGCAGCGTCTTCGATAATGTAGCGCTACCGCTGGTTGTCTCCGGTGCTTCCTACCGAGAAGTAGGCAGCCGTGTGCGGGCCGCCTTGGGCAAGGTGGGGCTGTCTGGCCGGGAAAAGGCCTCTCCCATCGTACTCTCGGGTGGTGAGCAGCAGCGGGTGAGCATTGCCCGGGCGATTGTTCACCGCCCACCCTTACTGCTGGCGGATGAGCCTACCGGTAATTTGGACCCGGATCTGGCCCGAGATATCATGGAGCTGTTTAGTGAGATGAATCAGCTGGGCATGACGACGCTGATTGCCAGCCATGATTGGGGATTGATTGGTCGCATGGGCAAGCGCATTCTACATCTGGAGGAGGGGCGCTTACTGGACCCTGAGCAGGAGTGGCAGCCATGACCCCATCTTCCAATAGTCACCGTCGCCGCACCCTGAAGCAGGCACCGGATCAAGTGGTCAGCCACATGGAGGCGGGCAAGGCCATGGTGGAGGGGCGCATCAAAATCTATTTCCAGCGCCATCTTCAGGTGTTGATGGCCTGCCTGGGGCAGTTCTACCGCACCCCAATCTCCAATCTGCTGACTGTGCTGGTGATCGCTATCGCCCTCTCTTTGCCCACTTTATTATTGGTTGCGCTGGATAATGGCCGCAGTTTGGTGGCTGGCTGGGATAACAATGCCGAGATCTCTCTCTTTTTGAAGACCTCATTGAATGACAGTGAGGGGCGCAAGCTTAAGGATCAACTGTTGGAATGGCGGGAGATTGGTGCTACCCGTTATATTTCTGCTCAGCAGTCACTCTCTGACTTTAAAACCTACTCTGGCTTTGGTGAGGTATTGGACCTGTTGGAGGAGAATCCTTTACCTGCGGTGATTGTGGTGACACCCCGCAGTAGTGAGTTAGGAGTATTGAATCCGTTATTGGAACGATTGCAACAGCAGCCTGGTGTGGATCAGGCACAGCTGGATCTTGCTTGGCTGAAGAAGATCTATGCCATGATGGATGTGGCAGAGCGCAGTGCCTGGGTGTTGGGTATCTTATTGGCAGTGGCGGTATTGCTTATCGTGGGGAATACGGTACGGGTGGGAATTCAGCAGCGACGTACTGAGATCGAAGTGTGTAAATTAGTCGGTGGTACCAACGGCTTTATCCGCCGCCCCTTCCTTTATATGGGGGTACTACAGGGGCTGATAGGCGGTCTGCTGGCGATTATTTTGGTCATTATTTGTGTGTTGCTGCTGGATGGGCCTATCTCCCAACTGTCAGCGCTTTACCAAAGCAATTTTGAATTGGCCGGTATGGGGTTTTTAACCGCATTGGGGGTGTTGGCCAGCAGTATCATCCTGGGCTGGCTGGGGGCACTCTTTACTGTCAGCTATTATATTCGCGAGATTGAACCCTCTTAATTCGTAAAGTTTTCTGATAAAAACCGATTAAATTACCTTGATAACTTGCGAACTTTTGCTAATTTTGGCAATCTGATGCGATGACGATAAATCAATCAATTATGTATTGATGAGGTAATAAAGTAGATGAGTACAGCATTGAGTGTGGAAATGACCCTAAGCGCGGATAGCCTTGATAGCTACCTGGCACGTATCAGGGAGATTCCGGTACTAAGCGCTGAAGAAGAGTATGATCTGGCTATGCGCCTCAAGCGTGACAACGACTTGGAAGCAGCCCGTCGTCTGGTTCTGTCCCATTTACGTTTTGTCGCCCATATCGCCCGCGGTTACAGTGGCTATGGCCTGCCGATGAATGACCTGATTCAAGAGGGGAACATCGGCTTGATGAAGGCGGTTAAGCGCTATGACCCTGATCGTAAGGTACGCCTGGTCTCTTTTGCAGTGCACTGGATTCGCGCTGAAATTCATGAATTTATCATTCGCAACTGGCGTATCGTTAAGATCGCCACTACCAAGGCACAACGCAAGATGTTCTTCAATCTGCGTAGCGCCAAAAAGCGCCTGGGCTGGTTCAGCCGTGAAGAGGTGAATGCCGTTGCGGATGATCTGGGTGTAACGCCAGAAACCGTGATTGAGATGGAGGGTCGTCTGGCTGCTCAGGATGTGGCCTATGATGCGTCTGATTCCGATGACGATGACAGCTATGTGGCGGCGCCAGCTGCCTATCTGGAAGATAAAAGCATGAATCCAGAGCAGCATCTGGAGCTAAGTCAAACTTCTGATAATAATCTGGATCAGCTACGTATGGCATTGGATGGGCTGGATGAACGCAGTCGTGATATTCTCGCCAAGCGCTGGCTGGTGGAAGAGAAAGCCACCCTGCATGAGTTGGCCGATCAGTATGGTGTCTCTGCAGAGCGTATTCGCCAGTTGGAGAAGAATGCACTCAATAAGCTAAAGAATGCGATGGCCGCTTAGCCACTATTCTGACTATGTGATCAAAGAAAACCGCCTTCAGCAGGCGGTTTTTTTATGCCCAAAAAAAGCCCCGATGAGGAATCGGGGCGAGAGTTTCCTATGAGGAGGAAGGTCTTATTTGGCGGCCACCAGAATGGGACGTTCTGGCTGATTAAGTCCGGCAAGGAAATCTTTGGTGAGTCCCGCAACGATTGAGATGTTGTGACAAAGCTTATTAGCATCATTGTTGCGGCGAGAGGAAAGTACAGAAAGATTACGCATCATGGCGCGTACTTCCTGATACTCTTGGCTGTTCCTGTCAATGTAGTTGCGGCTTTGATCAAGGTCTTGATAGCCAATGACTGCCCAATTTAAGGCATTTTGACGATTCACTTCGGTACACTCCGCACTGGCAACTTGCAGGCTTTGCTGCATTGTATAGAGTTTGCCATATTTAATATTATCCAAGCTGCTGGTCATCGTATTGCAGCCGCTGGCAGTGATGATGATGGCGATGAGTGCAACCAGTTTTGCCAGGGGGGCGATTGATGTCATTGGAGTCTTCCTCAGTTCTCATAGTTATGTATCCCCTATCGCAATCTGTGTGCCAGCTCTCAAAAAATAAAAAAATATATAAATATCAATTTATTACGAAATAACTGTTTTTGACAAAATGGACTTGTGAGACATTGTTGAGACACATTTCTGTCTCATGGCTGTCTCAATGTCTCAGGGTGAGACAGTTATTGACAATAGTCGGTGGGATTGATGCCGAGCTTTTCCAAGCGACGGTAAAAGGTGGCTCGGCTGATGCCAAGCAGCTTGGCGGCTTTGATGCGGCTGCCCTGACTCTGCTCGAGGGCATCGAGAATTTGTTGGCGGGGATTATTGGGACGAAGCTGGCCATGACTGTTGATTCCGTCGTTGCCTGTGGCACCCGTCAATTCAGGAGGGAGATCCTGAAGGTTGATCATATCGTTATGGCAGCGCAGTACCGCGTATTCAACGACATTTTCCAGCTCACGAACGTTACCTGGCCAGGAATAGTCTAATAATATCCGCAGTGCAGGATTGCTGATCCCCTGAACGGGCTTTCCGGTCGCGGCGCGCTTTTTCGTTAGCAGTGCGCTAACCAGTAGAGGAATGTCTTCATTTCTCTCTCGAAGAGGAGGCGTGTTAAGGCGCGCAACGCGAATACGGTAGAGGAGATCAGAGCGAAAACTCCCTTTGTCGACTTCTTCCACCAGATTGCGATTGGTGGCCGCGATCAGGTGTACATCTACTTTGCGGGGTTTGTTGTCCCCGACCCTAGTGACTTCCCGCTCTTGCAGTACCCGTAATAGGGTTGTCTGCACATTCATAGGGATCTCACCAATTTCATCTAAGAATAGCGTGCCGCCATCGGCGGCTTCGAATACCCCCTTATGGTCTTCAATCGCGCCGGTAAATGCGCCACGACGATGGCCAAATAGTTGGCTGGTGAGTAGGGAGTCGGTTAGGCCAGCACAGTTTACGGCAATAAAGGGCTTATCTTTGCGGGCTCCAGATGAGTGGATGGCGCGGGCTACCAGCTCTTTACCTGTTCCAGTTTCCCCTTCGATTAAGGTGGTCATATTAACGTTGGCAATGTCCTGGATTAGGCGATAGATCTCCAACATACTTTTGCTTTTGCCTACCAAGTCGTGGAATTGAGCCTTGTTATCTAGCATGCGTCGCAGGTCGTGCATCTCAGACATGTCATAGAACAGCAGTGTCTTACGCGCAGGGCTGCTGGGTGTTGCAATGACCTCGACATCGATCCAATAGTAGCGTCCTCTAGGTGTTCTCAAATGGAAGGAGTGGCTGAAGCTCTGGTCCCGATTGGCTGAAATGGATTCGTTCAGAATGGTGATATCTGATGGCTTGAAGGAGAGTACCTCTTGCCAGGGGCGGGCAAGATAGTTGATATCGCTGACGCCGAAGATCTTTTGTGCCATATCGCTTAAAAAGGTGAGATTGCCACGTTCGTTGATCATGCAGGAGCCGATGCGCAGGTGATTCAGGGTATTGTGCATCTCGTTGCGTTGTGATGAGAGCTCGGCAGAGGCCGCTACCACAGCTTTTTCTGCCTCCTGGAGTCGTTCTCTTAGCTGGATTTGGCGTTCAATGAATCGCAGTTGGCAGCTCATGGTCTGCTCATCCTGACTGGGCCATTCAAGGAGATTATCAAAGCCTAACTCATAGAGCTGACTGGAGATTGAAGGATTATGCTCATCAATGAGAGCCAGCTGGTAGCAGAGTCGAAACTGTGGCGTAGAACGTATTTTGAAGAACAGTTTTAGTCCCGCTGCATAATCATGGTCGAGATTAGTAATGACCAGATTGATCCCATCAGTGGGAGGAGCTTGCTGTTCATCGCTCCAGAGTTGGATGTGGTACCCTTGTTGTTCTGCGATATCTTGCAGTAATCTATCGATGCCTGTCCCGGGGCTGGCTAACAAGATATTCATATCAACACTCGATCAACATTCAAAAAAGGCGATAAGATAGGGGTGTGCCTGATCCTTCCCATTCACTCATTTGTGATCGGAGTGAATGGGTGATTTCTGAAGGCAATATATTACTACCACTGAAACTTTACAATGTCACAGACTGTTCGCTTCCGACTCAATATTCCCTACGATGACTATCTAGCCTACTATCAAGGGGTAGCGCAGCGGGTTAGTGTGGTAGCGAGTGATGGGCGTCGAATTGAATTTCCCGCCAATCTGATCCAGCGTCATTTGACTCACCAGGGGGTGGTGGGGCTGTTCGAGCTGGAGTTTGATGATAATCATAAACTCATTGAGTTAAGACGGATCAGCTGAGTGGAACTACTATTGAGCTATGAGAATGGGGTACGCCTTGGAAGCTTTTTTTCCATTCTTTTACTCATGCTGTTGTGGGAGCAATTGAGCCCCCGTCGTACGCCCATGGTGGGACGAGGGTGGCGGCGTGGCAATAATCTACTATTGGTCTTTCTGAATGCACTATTACTGAAATTGCTATTACCCGCTAGCGCTGTTTCTATCGCACTGTATTGTGCAGATCAGGGCTGGGGGTTGTTCAATTGGCTGGCTCTGCCAGAATGGCTGGAAGTGGGCTTGGCAGTCATCCTATTTGATTTGGTGATCTACTGGCAGCACCGCTTATTTCACGTCGTGCAGCCACTCTGGCGTCTGCATCAGGTGCACCATGCTGATATGGACTACGATGCGACAACTGGCCTGCGTTTTCATCCCATCGAGATTTTTCTGTCGATGTTTATCAAGTTTGCGGCAGTGCTACTGCTGGGACCAGCTGCTATCGCAGTAATGCTGTTTGAGTTGATATTAAATGGTATGGCGATGTTTAACCATGGCAATGTGCGTCTGCCATTATCACTAGACCGATGGCTGCGCTGGCTAATTGTTACCCCGGACATGCACCGTATTCACCACTCGATTCAACGCTTTGAGGCGGATAGCAACTACGGTTTCTCTCTTTCAATATGGGATAGGCTGTTTGCCAGTTATCGGGTAGAGCCTCAGGCCGGGCAGCTCGGGATGACCTTTGGGGTCAAATACCAGCAACGCTTTTCTTTAACCTCAGGGATATGGGCGCTGTTAAGTATGCCGTTTACCCTGAAACCCCCTGGGAGACGTGATGAGTGATCATCAGCAGATGCTACAGCAGTTAGTGGCTATTGTGCGTGAAAGTGCGACAGAAGAGCTACTTCCCCGTTTTCGTCAGATAGCGCATAACTTCAAATCTGATGGCAGTGTGGTGACGGAAGCGGATTATGCCATGCAGCAGCATATGATTGAGGCGCTTCGTCAGCAGTGGCCTGAGATACCGCTGCTGGGAGAGGAGATGAGTGAGGCGGAGCAGCGCTCATTAATGAGTAATTCCCTGCAAGGGTTATGGGTCTTGGATCCTTTGGATGGTACCAGTAACTTTGCAGCAGGTATCCCCTGTTTTGCAGTCTCTTTAGCGCTATTGGTTGATCAGCAGGTGCAGTTGGGGTTGATATACGACCCGCTTCGGGATGAGTGCTTTAGTGCCATTGCTGGTGAGGGCGCTTGGCTGAATGGTGGAGCATTATCGGTGGGGGAGAATCCTCTGCCCTTGCAAAACTGTATTGCCCAGGTGGATTTTAAGCGTCTACCAGGATCAATGGCCGCTAGCATTGCCAGCCAGCCACCTTATAGTTCCCAGCGTAGCTTTGGGTCTGGAGCCCTGGATTGGTGCTGGCTGGCGGCAGGCAGGGTACATCTTTACCTCCATGGACAACAGAAACTGTGGGATTACAGTGCCGGGCAGCTGATACTGCGGGAGGCGGGGGGAGAGTGTTGTACCTTGCAGGGTGAGCCTGTATTTCAGGGCAGGCTGGAGCCCCGCTCCGTGATCGCGGCACTGCATCCATCACACTTTGCGGCATGGCGGGACTATGTGCTAACCCATACCGCTCAAGAATAAATATCCTCAAGCAATATCAACTAATTACGACTATGTTATGAAAGGTGTCTCTGATTAGCGGCCGCTGTAAGAGGAGGTAATCCGTGATAATCGGTAAATAATTGTGTGAGTCTATCGATGAACCCATCTACCTTTCTTGGTATGTTTGGCGGTGTGGCAATACTGATTCTGACCATTGCCATGACCTCGGAGGATATCGGGGTCTTTTTCAATTTTCCCGGCTTGGCCATCGTGTTGGGTGGTACGCTGGCGGCAACCCTATTGGCCTATCCGTGGCGTGAAGTGCTTAAGGTTTCCCGTACTTTTCTCTCTGTTTTGGCAACGGACCGATTGAATGTCCAAGTGGATCAGAAGGATCTGATGCGTGCAGCTTTCCATTGGTATCAGGGGGATATCAAGAAAGTAGAGCAGGATGTATTGTTAATTCAGAACCCATTTTTACGCACCGGTATCCAAATGGTGATTGATCGGGTACCTGCAGATGAGATTCTTGCGCTGATGGAGTGGCGTATTCAGAAGCTGAAAACTCGTGAAGCAGCCCAGGCTCAGGTATATCGCACCATGGCGATGTTCTCCCCAGCCTTTGGCATGTTGGGGACTCTGATTGGGCTGATTAATATGCTCTATGGCATGGACATGAATAACTTTGAGAGTATCGGGATCAATCTTGCTCTAGCGCTTATTACTACCTTATATGGCATTGTGCTGGCCAACCTGCTGTTCAAGCCTATTGCGATTAAGTTTGAACGTCGTACTGAGAAGCGGGTGGTGGCGATGAATCTATTGATGGAGGGGGTAATGATGATGTCTCGAGGTCATTCACCGGCCTATATTCGTGAGTATCTCGCCTCTTTCCTGGCCCAATATCCTGATGATCTCTATGCGCCTCTAGAGGAGTCTCCGCCAGCGCCTGCGACCAAAGAGGCTGATATCCGTGCGCGAAGATGAGAGTACCAGAGCCACTATTGCTGGGCAGGAGCATCGGCCCGAAATGCAACAGGTGCAGTATCCGAAACCTCACTATGATCACAAGATCATTTTCCCAGAACGGCGGACGGATGACTCGTGGCTACTGACCTATCTGGACCTGATTACGCTTATTCTCGTATTGTTTATTTTCCTGCTGGCCTTCGCGCAAAAAGGAAAACATGAATACCAAGCGGTGACTCAAGCGATGTCTGAAGCGGTTGGTGGGGGAAAATCTTTCCATGAGGGAAAGGAGATAGAGAAGGGTGATGTGTTGTTAAATCTACCGGAGTTACCGCCACTCCCCCTAGACCAGCTTATGGAAGAGAGGAGAACGGATTCATTGCATAATCTCCAAGCCAGGTTATTGGAAAAGCTGGAACAGCAGGGAATTGAGGAGGATGTGCAGATAATTTTGAATGAGCAATCTGTGGATATTCAGCTCAACGAGAAGATCCTTTTCCCCAGTGGTCAAGCAAGCTTTAATAGTGCGGCGGCAATTGTCCTGCAGCCCGTGATAGAAATTCTGAAGGGTGAGAATAACCAGATTACTGTAGAAGGGCATACCGATAATGTGCCCATTAGCACCCCCGCATTTCCTTCCAACTGGGAGCTCTCATCTTCACGAGCGACCAATGTAGTCCGTTATCTGATTGCTCAAGGCATCGATCCACAGCGTGTGCGCGCTGTTGGCTATGCCGATACCCGCCCCATTGAGGATAATGCAACGCCTGATGGACGCAGCCAAAATCGTCGGGTAACGCTGGTGATTCAGCAGAGTGAGAGTACCTCTTCCCCCTCTCAACCCTAATAATTTAGCCGTTGGCAATCGCGTAGTGGATGGCTACGATGAAATAAATGTTAACGACTTGGCGATATTGATTTTTGGAAATCATGTCAAAGCTTGGGCGATGAATGAGGGGAAAGTTTCGTGCAATGGCAAGTGACCAGCTTTGCGCAAGGATGCACAGTGTCTGTTGTCCGGTGGAGTGTTAGCCTTTCTTTGCTGTTATTGAGTGTTTTCAGTTTTGGCGATAAGGCATTCGCGCAATCGGTATCCCCTGCGGTTCCTTTTACCCTGCATATGATCAATGCTAGCCATAACATCCCACAGCTCGACCTCCAGCTTTTTATCGATGGTGAGTTGAAGGAGGTTTTGCAACTGAGCAATCAAGGTTCATCCCTGCTCTTTATACCCCCTCATAAGACGTTTACTTTTGATTTAGCCCCTGGCTCTCATACTTTGACCTTTCGTTCCCAGAAAGGCGCGTTTGAGCGTAATTACCCATTGAAAATACAAGGCCCGCTGTGGGGGCTCTTTGGCTATGAATATTGGAGTGGTGAAGCCAGCGAAATGCCAATCCACTACATAGAGTTTTATCTACAGGAAGACCCCATACGCTTTCAATAAACCTGATTGGATGACAGGAGATAGGGAATGAAAGAGAGAGATCAACTGGAAGGCGCCCCCCATAATTGGATGCGATGTCTATTTGTCGCCCTTTTGCTATTTACGCTAAATGCAAATGCGGCGGCTATTGACCGCGCAACGATGCCACCGACCAGTTCCCCAGGGTCAATGTTATCGCCAGAGGTTAAAAAAGAAGCACGATACAGCGCTTTTGCACAGACTAAATATACTGATGCAAATGGTTACACCTATTGGCGTAATGAGGTGAATGCTTATTGCTCATTCAGCGACCATAACTTCACTTTGAATATCGATGCCGACCCGGCGGAGATGTCAGATATCTCTTATATCATGACTAACTACGATGTGGATTATCAGGATCCACAGGGCTGCACAGGGGGCCCGGAAGTGGACATTATGCACTTCAATAGCCATGAGCTAGGGGTGCTAACCGGGGCCAATGACTCATGGAGTATCAATACCTACCCTCTTACCAGTAGTCAGGTAGTTCAAGGGGATAATGCCATCTATATCGATACCGATGCCCCTGGAACCGGTTGCTGGTGTGTGGGTGTGGGTTATATCGAAGTGAAAGCCAAGGTTGGCTTTAGCGTTAAGAGTTATACCCCGCAAGATCAGGATAAGAATCGGGACTTTCATGCTGACAAGCTGGGTCTTACCGTCACCTTCTCTGCCGAGTATGATCCTGCCACGTTGACCAATAGCACTTTCAAACTGGAATATTTGGGTAGTAGTGGTTATCAATCGGTGGCAGGTAGTTTTGAACGGCTTTCAGCAGAGCAATTCCGCTTTAAGCCCGATGCCAATTTGCTGGATGGAATACGCTATCGTGCCACGGTGGTAAGTGGTGCTAATGGTGTGAAAGGCAAAGGTGGCGGTGAGTTGGATCAAAATGAGGTATTTTACTTTTGGACGGTACCTGATCTTTCACTGACCGATAATTTCGATTATGGCTCAGGCAGTATTTGCGCTCCTTCCACTGCGCCTTGTAAAGGCCTGGACTTGAATGTCTTCCAGGTGGCCAAGAATGCCCCATTGGTATATGACAAACCCGCTGTCGCACGACTCTATCTGCGATGGAAGAAGCATGCGGGCGTGGCGGATAGTGAGCAGGTGAAGGAGATACAGGTTGAAGCCAGCATCACCGTTAATGGTACCACCACCAAAGCAAACAGCACGGTTAAGCGTCCAGACCGATATACCGCTGCTCAGAAAATCGCTGCGGCCAATACCGTCAACCTCTATCACACCCCGAGTGGTGGTAGCGCCTACAGTGCTGTGGTGAGACCGCTGCCACAAACCAATGCTACAGTGGTTGAATACAGTCAGAATTTGGATCCAGGTACTACGGGCAAGAAGCCATCCCTCAAATTTGATTACTACTTCCTGAAGGATGGTAGCTGGGCAGCCGGGGTGCCAGCGGCAGCAAAAACCGATGGCCGCAATACCATGAATGCCGGTGTACAGTTTGTGACGGACCAGTTCCCGGTTGTTTCAACCAGCTATAGTGAAAAGGGGGAATACAGCATCGGTTATACCATGGCAGGGAAAACCCAGGCTGATGCTTCATGCGGTAATGTCCAGGTCGTGAACTGTCCCTATTGGCTTATTTTCTCCGAAGAGAAAGCGGAGTATATGTGTGTTTATGAAAAGCTGCTCTCCATGAAAGGAGGGCGCCCCTTTGTCGCGGCGACGGTGCCGAATACGCTCTGTGCCGGAGCAACAGCCTTTGCCATGGGGGATGATGTCTTCATGCACCAATCCGGCACGGGGGCTAATGATGGTACGGTGGCCCATGAAATTGGCCATATCTTTGGTATTAGTGCAGCCAACAGTCCCACGAGCGGGCATCGTAACAGCAGTAGTGGTGTTGAGGGATTCCAGGTGCGAACCAAGGTGAATCGCTCCTTTGTTGAGAACCCCACTAAGGCGATTTCTCTGATGCATACCACTTTGCAGCCCACTGGAACCCAGTGGGTGGATAACAGTGACTATATTGCCTTGCAAGGTTCTGCGATTGCCGGACTGAATCTCCCCGATGAGGAGAGAGTTGGTGTACTGGCGGCCACTAATAGCTATCTGATTGTTAACGGTTATGTAGATTTGGATGCCAGTAGTGCGTCAGTTACATCCATGTTTTTACAGGATGTGCCTAATGACTCCCCACCTGCTAGCAGTAGTTGTAGTGTAGCGTTGTTAGACAGTAGCGATAATGAGCTGGTTTCTGTTCTCATTGAGTTGGGATTGGAGATTACCGTTCACTCCGCATCAGGCGTAAATAGCTTCTCATCCCTGGCAGTGAGTGGACCTCAGTTCTTCAGTGCAAGTGTTCCCTGGGATGACAGTACCAGTAAATTGCAGCTCAGCTGCAATGGTTCTGTGTTGTTGACCGAGCAACGTAGCGCTGTGGCACCAGTGGTGGACTTCAGTGGTCTGACAGACGGTACTACCTTGGCAGGTGTGCAGCTACTCAGCTGGAGCGGTAGTGATAGCGACAGCAGTCAGCTTGCTTACCAATTGCAGATTAAGGAGGCGGGCGGAGCAGATTGGGTACCATTGCTGCCATTGACAGAGGATACCAGCTATAGCCTGAATACCACGCTGCTACCGGATGGGAGTGATCAGCAATTGCGTATTATGGCTACCGATGGACTTAATACCAGCTATGCCACCCGCACTGTGCATATTCAGAATGGTCTATTGGTTAAAGGTGTAATGCCTGCCGATGGCGCAACTGACGTGGATCGCAATGCTACAATCAGCGTGATTTTCTCCAGTGACATTGATGAAAGTACGCTGAGTAGCAGCAGTTTCAGTGTGGGAGGTGTAACAGGTACCATCAGTTACAGTGCGCTGGCCCGTACCGCAACGCTGCATCCGGCTACTCCACTGGCGGCATCGACCACTTATACCGCGACAGTCAGTGGTGTCACTGATCCACTGGGAAGCAGTGTGCCTACCACAACGTGGAGTTTCACAACCGGTGGCGATACAACACCACCACAAGTGGTTTCTGTCAGCCCCAGTGATGGGGCGTTGGGGCAGCCACTGAATCTGTTGGTACAAGCTGTTTTTGATGAGAATGTAAATAGTCTCACCGTTACAAATGGTGGCTTTGAATTGCTGGATGGAAATGGTGCCAGTGTCAGTGGTACCTTCGAAAATCTCCCAAATTCGAACGAAGTGGTATTCCTGCCCTCGGCTGAGTTGAGTCCAAATACCACCTATACAGCAAGACTAAATACCACGATTACCGATACCTCAAGCAATGCCAATGCCTTGGAGCAGATAACGGAGTGGCGCTTTACCACGGGGACACTCGCAACGGATGACCAGATACGCATTATCGGTAACTACCGGGATACCGCACTGGATACGAATGATGATGGCCTTTTTGAATCATTGAAGGTGGATTTGGATGTCGAAGTCCTCTTCTCTGGAACATTCAATTTAAATGGTCGTTTAGTGGATGATGCCAGTGAGTTGATCGATTGGGCAAGTAGCGGTTCATTGTCACTGAATGTTGGTGTGCATACCGTTACTCTGGAATTTGATGGAACAAAAATCAGGAATAATGGGGTTCATGGTCCATATACACTGGATTCATTGAATTTCTACTATGTTTCCAATACGGCAATAGCCGATATCCGCTTTAATGCATTCAAGACATTGGCCTATGACGTGGGTGAGTTCTATAGCATTCTGACATTGGGCCCACTGCCGGATCAGTTAATCAATATCAATGAAACTGTGAGTGTTGATAACGCCTTTGATCTGGATAGTTACTCTACCCATATCACGCCAAATGAAGTGATAAGCTACTCGGTTTTAGTTAACACCAATCCAGATGTGAGTGTCACGATCGATGGTGAGAATAATGTGGATTTTGTGGTGACCTCCTCAACCGAGGAAGAGAGTGAAATCACGATTCAGGCCGTTGATAGCCAAAATAATACGATACAAAGTAAGTTCCATATCAGTGCACAACTACCGAAAGCCAGCCAGTTGGCAGCCAGTTACAACACGGAGATGGAGGTGAGTACATCCCAGAGTATCACTTTGCAGATTAAGGATCAGTTTGATCAGTTGTTTACAGAGAGTGTGACCATTTCTGCATCGACAACATCTGGCTCGGTGAACCCTGTCACGGTGGATAGCTTAAATGGTGAGGCGACACTCACCTTTACAGCCAGTGAGGTGGGTCGCACTTTCATCACATTAACGGCAGGCACAGCATCGACGACTGTGGCGATTGATGTGGTTGAAGGAAGTGGATCCGGCGGCGGCGGTGGTGGAGGCGGAGGTGCCTTTTCCTATCTATTGAGTCTGCTGCTATTACTCCTGATAGCAAGATTTACCCGGCGTAAGGTATAGAGAGAAAAGGCGTGGCCCCAGTTGTATCGGGACCACGCCTTTCTATTTTTATTCAGGATGCTGTTTTCGTTTAATCTGCGCGTTGCAGACCACCTTGCTGTTCCCGCACAAACTGGATGTCCAGAATCTGCATGTAGGTAACCAGACCGGCATCCTGAATCGGTAGCACGATGGCGTTTTCACCCGATTCATTGTGGTGGGAGTGCCACCAACCGGGAGGCGTGATGAATACCGAGCCGGAAGTCCAGTCAGCACGTACCGGGTCAATGATGTGACCGTTCTCATCGATCTTATCACCAATCAGGGTATAAGTGTTTTCACCTGCGTAGACACAGAAATCGATGGCGACTGAGTTGTGGCGGTGAGGTAGCTGAGTCGCGCCTGCAGGCAGGATGTTGTAGAGAGACCACAGGGTGTGGGTTAGGGTCTTGGTGAAAGGGCAGGCGGGGTTGCCCAACAGTACACCGATACGGTTACGACCCAGCGCATCCGGTGAGTTGTACTCTGCCATCAACTTCTCTTGAATCTCCTCGTGGGTGAATAGCACAGGCTCGCAGCGCTTTTCACCGGTCGGCGCCACACCCAGATAGCGCAGCATGGGTGAGTCGCTTACCCAGTAGATAGCGGTGTCTTCAATTGCGGTATGAATGGCTTTTTCAGTGGTGGGAATGACAAACAGATCACCCTCTTTCCAGCTGGTTGTACCCCATTCAGTTTCGGTGGTGCCTGCACCACGAATCACATAAAACATTTCTGAGCTGGCTTTGGCTTCAGTGGTCAATGATTCGTTAGGGCAGATGCGCAGAAAGTTGGCCATCAGACTGGGGGTGGTCGCGGGATAGTCGGTCTTCAGCCCTTCAGACATATCCAGAGGGATGATACGGGTCTCGCCGGATTGATGCATAGAGGCGTTGAATGCCCTGATCTCTATCTGGGGCATATCCGGATTGTTGGCTGACATATACTCAAAGAATTGCGCTTTGCTGCTCAGCTCATCGTTATTGAAAGCCGTGTCTGATTTCAAGGCATTGCTGCTCATCAGGGTGTCCTCATTAAAAGATTTTTATCAATTCGGTGTGATTGCTGATCACCGGGCATGGATTGTTCCCGATACTACCAAATAACCAACTGCTTCACTAGGAGAAAAATGGTTATTTAATCTGCAAATTATAGGAAGTCAGATCGAAGTTTTCTGGTGGAAGGAAGGTTCCAATCATTGAGTGCTAAACAAGAGCACATGCTGACGATTGTGGTTTTCTAGAAATCCCTGATAATGGGGCTAACAACTAACCCATCATATATTACAAAAGCATGGAGGGGAGTATTGTATGGATCCAGTCGCCACACCACTGTTATTAGGACTGCTAGGGGGACTCGCAGGGGAATTGATCACGGAGACCTGTCGGGATTATCTTAAAGATCAGCTTAAATCCCTCTTCTTTGGCAAATTGGAGGAGTTGGATGATCAAAATCGGCTGCAACAGGCCTATCAGGATGCTATGGAACTGGCGCTTGGTCAGAGTGTGGAAACATTACTACAGAGTATTAAAGCCTTTGGCTACAGTGATCAGGAGCTAAAGGCATTCCAGCCTTCCATTGAAGCCTTCATTAAAGATAGAGAGCTGGCTGATGAACTGCTGGCGGCAATTCGCCATCCTGGTGATAAATCCCACCCTAACCCTGAACTACTTAATTCCCGCTGGCAGGCGATAGGCGGTGATGAACTCCCCTCAGAGATGACCTGGCATCAGGTAGTTTCCGCTTTCCAGCGTAAGGCATCTCAGCAGGCAATGATGAGTGATGAGCTACGTGAGGTGCTGAATGCGCAAAATCTTGAACAGATAAAAGCGTTGCTGGAGCGCCAGGGTGGGGTAAAGACCCAAGTACATTTGGATCGCTATTATCGAAGAATGCGCAAGCGCTACGCCCCGGTGGATCTCGCCAATCTCATGCCCTCCTATGCGAACGATCCAGGACGCTTAGTGATCAAAGATGTCTTCGTGGCGCCAAATGTTCGTGAAAATCCACCGCCGGAAGAGATTCCCAAGGACCTTATCAAACTCCTTGAAGAGAAAGAGGGAGCCAAAGGGGAACCGGATGTTCAAGAAGAGCAGCGCCTGGAAAAGTTACATCGTCACCATGTAAACCAATCTCCGCAGCCGGTTTTGCAGGTGATTGCTAATTCCAGACATCGCTTGATGGTGTTAACCGGTGGACCAGGTTCTGGTAAATCTACCCTAATGCGTTATCTACTGACAGGAGTCATGGAACCGCCTACTGATAGAAACACCGGTGAGCCACTTCCCTGGACCGTACCCTTTCAAAATGCCTTTCCGCTATTAATCGATCTGCGAGACTTTTACGCACTGCGTGTGGCGGGCGAGTGTGACAGCTTCCTAGAGTATGTGGCCTATATGGGCAAGACCGATCACTGGGCGTTGGATGACCATGCAGTGAATGAGTACTTGATGAACGGGCCTTCACTGGTGATGTTTGACGGACTGGATGAGATCTTCGATGGGGCGGATCGCCAACGGGTGATGCATGAGATCGCCGGTTTTTCTCAATACTACCCACTTGCCAAAGTAGTAGTGACCTCCCGACCTGTGGGCTACAAGGATCAAATTTTACGCGATGCCGGGTTTGATCACTTTGGCATTCAGGATCTGGATGATGAGCAGGTGGAGCAATTTGTTCGAGGCTGGTTTGCACTTACCTTTCCCCAGGCTGCTAAGCAGGCTGAGCACCGTACCGAGCGCGTACTCAGCAGCATTAAACAGTCTTCCTCCATTCGCCTATTGGCAGGTAATCCTATGCTGCTCACCATTATGGCCCTGTTGGCAAGGGAAGAAGAGCTACCCAGAGAGCGTGCCAAATTTTATGAAAAATCGGTAGAGGTGCTCTGCCACCATTGGGATGCCAATAAATTCCTCAAAGACTCAGATCACCGAGCTCTTGATGTAGAAGACAAAAAGGCGCTACTACGACGGATAGCCATCCGCATGCAGCAAGGCAACGGTGGCTTAAAGGGGAATATGATCCCAGAAGCGGAGCTAGAAAAAGAGATACAGGCGTATCTGTTAGACGCTCAGTTACAAAGTGATGTGGCAGAGGCGAAATATGCCGCCAGGCAGATGATCAAACAGCTACAAAGTCGTAATTATATTCTTTGCCCGCGAGGTCCAGGATTATACGGCTTCATACACCGCACCTTTTTAGAGTACCTCATTGCCTCACAATATGAGCGTGATTTTAACCGGCAGCCACAAAAGATCAATTTTGAAGAGTTGAAACAGCTATTTATTGATCATTGTGGTGATGATGAGTGGAGGGAGGTGCTGAGACTGATTTGTGGGCAGATTGATGAGATATATGTTGGGAGAATAATTAGATGCTTGTTGTCAAAAACTAATTTAAATAAATGGGATGGAAAGGAAGGTGTGAAAGAGTTCCCTTTGACTGTATGGTGTTTAAGTGACGCTAGAAATATCCGTTCACTAAAAGCTGCTAGTAGTCAATTGCTAGAGAGTTTGTATCGGGTTATTACAAAAAATAGTCTAGGTAGGGAATGGGATGATGAAGCAGATTATTATGCCCATGGAGACTTATATGATTTTTTGCATGGAGAACTATTACCAGCGATTAAATATAATTCGGGAAAGTGGCCTCAAATAAATAAAATTCGTGAGGCTGCCTTGATTGATATTCACTCGATTAATACGGCTGCGATGAAGATTTGGGCACCTTTTCTTTTGTCAATATTTGAGGATAGAGATCTAGCATACCAGCTTGCAGAGAGCGAAAGATTTTTGGTTAGATATGGTGCAATTGAATCAATTGCTGAAATATGGCCTGACGATGAATCTAAGGATTTTCTTATGTCGAGGGCTGTCAGCGATATTAATGGTTATCCCCGAAGTGCAGCTATTCGAGCTCTTGCCAAGTCATGGCCGGATACAAAGACACAAGACTTTTTAGTTACACGTTGTAAAAAGGAAAATAAATTTTGGGTTAGGCGTGTACTCTTTGAGACGTTGGCTGAATTTTTTAAAAATGACCTTACCAGGAGGGAACTTGAACATTATGCATTACATGAAGAAGACCCTGATCCTAGATTAAAAGCACTTAAATGTTTGTCACAAAACTGGTTGGATAACGATTGTATAAAACTGCTCTCTAAACAGAGTATGGTAGATGGAGCTGCGGCTTCGGTGTTGGGTGGTCTGCATTCTGAATTTGGGGAAGTCTTATTTATAGACGACATGTACGAGTTTGAATTTGTAAATCCTAGGGAGCCAGTGCCATATAAGAAGATTACTAAAGTTGCTCGTTCTGTGGGTATACCAGAATCAGAAATTGAGATTAATCTACAAGCACTTTCCTCTCACATGGGCTGGGACATCACCAAAGGTTCTGCGGCGAAGCTGGCTGAAGAGGCGGCGCTTCCTCAAGATGGGTAGCGTAATGTCTCAGCCTGTTCTTTTAATGCACATCTAAGGTATAGTCACTCTCATGCAAAATTTGCCTGATCATTTCCCCATTGAGAAACGCACCGAGCTTGAGGGTGTGGTGTCGTTGATTCGTCAGCGTTGTGCTGATGTGGAGATGGTGATTCTGTTTGGGTCCTATGCCCGTGGGGAGTGGAGGGAGGCATGGGATCTATCGCCGCAGGGAAAGTCGGGGCATGTGTCGGATTACGATATTCTGGTGGTGACGGAGTCCAAGGCATCGTCGATGGATCTGGCGCTTTGGGATGATGTCTCAGTTGCCTGCGATGAGATGCAGCTAAGCGCGCCATTGCGGTTGATCTATCACGATATTCAAGCCATCAACATCAAGCTGGCAGAGGGTCACTACTTCTTTAGTGATATTAAGGACGAAGGCTGCCTGCTGTTTGATAGTGGCCGCTATACTCTGGCGGATGAGCGTGAGCTGTTACCTGAGGAGAGGCGGAGGATTGCGCAGGATCATTTTGATCATTGGTTTGGCAGTGCGAAGGAATTCTTCATTCAATACGAAAATGCAATGGCTCATAAGATCTATAAGAATGCGGCGTTCCAATTGCATCAAATGACAGAGTCTTTATACAAAACCAGTCTTACTGGTTTTCACCAACTACAATCCCAACGAACACTATCTGGACCTGCTAGGCAGGATGGCTGCGGATGAGCATCAAGCGTTTGCGGATATCTTCCCTAGAAACAGCGATAAAGAGCGTGAGCGCTTTCAGCAGCTGGAGTATGCCTATATCAGCGCACGCTATGATGCAGGTTATTCCATCTCAAAATCTGACCTTGAACAGTTATCGATCTGCGTTGAGCATTTGATGCAGTTGGTCCAGCGAATTTGCGGAGAGAAGATCGCTAGTTTGTAGGTGGTTTTAGCTCGCTGTCGCTTCGGGAGCCTCCATATATGCGGTCTGCACTGCACGCTTGACAATACCCCATCCTACTATTAGTCTTAAAACATCGGTTCGGCACGGTGCCTATCCTTATTGTTAGCGGATAGCCATGGTCCCGAACCTTTTATTTTTCAGGGAAAGAAAAATGGATAAAAAGATTGCCTTCTTTGTGGATGGAGGCTATTTCGTTAAGCGCGTTCGCTATTTTCTTCGTAAATACTTCAATGCAGCATCCCTAGAGCCGCAACATGTGATAGAGATTCTCTATTGGCTTGTTAGTAAGCACCAATCTGAAGAGCGCTTGAATCGGGAGGAGCTATATCGCATCTTCTATTATGACTCCCCGCCGTTTGAAAAACAGTTAAGAGAGCCTGTGGCGAGAAATGGAAACCGAACTCCGGCAACACGTAACTTCAAGCGTGATTCAGCTACGCTATTTCAGCAATCACTACATAATCAATTAAAAGCAAAACGAAAGTTGGCTCTGCATATGGGGAAGCTTTCTAATCATCAGTCTTGGGCGTTAAACGATGATGTACTTCCAAAACTGTTGAGGAGAGATATCTCGGTGGATGATCTGACGCCAGATCATTTTCACGTGGATGTGAAACAGAAAGGGGTGGATACACGAATCGGTATTGATATTACGTCGGTAACGCTTAATAAGTTTGTCGATACGATGGTGCTCATCGCGAGCGATGCGGATTTTGTTCCAGCAGCAAAGTTGGCGAGAACTCATGGGGTAGATGTCATATTAGATCCACTTTATGGCAATGTGGATGAAGACCTGAGCTTACATATCGATGGCAAGCGGTCGTTTGATATGGTGGCAATGTTGGCGTCGATTATTGGATTAGATCCTGAACCTAGGCCCTCGTGGTGGGAGGGCCCATCTTCCAATCCCTGAAAAAAGTGACCCCCCAGGGTGCGCCGTTCTGATGAGAGGCGTGGGGGGGGTGTTGGTAGAATTATTATCTATCGATGGTTGTTTCTCAAGAAAAATTATTTCCGACTAAACATCGCTCCGACCAGGGTCTCTAGGGCAATGCTGTGTTGGCCATTGCGCAGTTGTTCCAATATGGGTTCCCGCATGCCGGGAATTTGCAGGATGTCCGCTAGCAGTTGACCGAATACCTCGGCGCCGTGTTCGGAGTTGGCTAGAGCTTCAAGGTATAGGTGGCCGATTTCCCCATCTTTGAGAGATTCCCAGCATCGACCGGAGAGGGTGACCAGTAGGTCCAGATTGTCTTTAAAGGGAGATTGCAGCAGGCGTTTTACTGCGTCATTGCGCATCCCTTCGGCTGGGCTGTAAGAGATCGCCCGTAGGGTGGCGGAGAGTTCCAGCGGGTGGGCGTTTTCATCCGCCAATAGTTTGTCGAAGCGCGCCAGCAGTGGTTCTATTAAGGTGGTGGGGATCTGTTCGTTCTCTAGGCATTTACACAGCGCATCATAGGGTTGCTGAGGGAGCTGAGGGATCGCTTTGGCTAGGATGGCGGCATTCTCTCCCTCATCCCAGCGCACGGCCATATCTGCGATACCCTGTATACCGACGAAATTCCACTGGTCAAAACCCACTTTGCCTGAGAAGTAGTCGCGGGCATGCTCGAAGTATTTGGAAGGGGCTTGGCCCATGGACTTCAACGCCTTGGCGTGGAAGCTGGCCATGCGCTCCTGGTTAGGGGTGAAGCCGTAGGGGCTGTTGCGCATGGCATCTTCTATTTCGGTTTTACCTTCATTGTGGGCATCTACCTGATCTTTGATGCTTTTTAGCATGCGGTAGATCAGATCATCCCGTGCGGCGTAGACTAGGCGGCTCTGTTCATCCAGGGGCAGTTTAAGGAACAGTACCAGTTGCTCATCTTGCTTACTGTTATCCCAGTTGACGACACCTAGCCAAGCGTGGCCTTGCAAAGGGTAGGGATAGGGGGCATCGTTGGTTTCAAACGCTTTGAACTGCTCATTGCTGAGTTTGCAGACACGCCGACCCAGGTCGAAAACTCGGTAAGGGTTGTTGGTCTGCTCCAGGAAGTCGTATAGGGTTTTGATGTCGCTCATGCTGTTGCCGCCATGCTCTATTCGAAAGGCGGCTATTCTACACGGATTCGTTGTCGGACGGGAGGGAGGTGGCCTCGTTGTGAGGCCTCCCTCCGGCTACAGGAAGTTGCGGGGAGAGTACCGGCGGGCTTGCGGTGTACGTTCGATGATTTGCACCGCTTCGGTTAGCGCCTGATCGGTTTCAATGGGGCCAAAGATCTCTACAGAAGCGACATAGAGGTTATGAAACAGCTCTTTTAACTCACGCTCTGAGGTGCCGCGTAGTTTAATGAGTTCCCCTTTGAGGAGTACCTGGGTCCAAAAGACCCGCTTCTCCATGTCCATTGGCAGCGCTCCAATCAGGGTGCGCAGTTTGGCTTGGGTGTAGCCATATTCGTCGGTGCGTGAGTTGGGTTGAAAGCCCAGTTGGGCAAACAGTTCACGGACTAGATGGACGAAAAGAACGGCGCTGGGGGTGAGCACCGTCATAGGATCCATTGTGGTTGCTTGTACTGCCGCTTGGGTCTGAGAGAGCGGTGTCTGCACTGCTTTGTCATGGCTGCGTTGCTGGTTACGCTGCAGGAAGAATTTACCCAGCAGTGTTGTGTAAAGCCGGCTATGGGCATCCGGACGCTGCAGATGCTCGCATAGCTGTTGGCTGAAGGCCTTGATAGAAGGGGAGGGATCTTTGGCAAAGTGCTTATCCCAGAGCTCCATGCCCAACCACAGGGCCTCATTGCCAAAAATATCCTCGACGGCATCCTGCACGATATTGCGGTAAATGGGGGTGGCGATCTCTGCCATTATTTATTGTCTCCGATTCGTTGATGTAGTGCCTGTTTTTGGAACTCAGGATAACCCATCTCATAGTGCTCCGAAAAGTCTAGGCCACGTTGTTCATGGAGCGTTGGGGAGCGCAGGCCAGTGATCTTCCTCAATAACATAAAACCGAGATAGGCGGTGGGAAAGGCCCACAAGAAGGCGACACCGGCGCCCAACAATTGTACCAGTACCAGTTGCATTTCAAATAGGCGGCCTTCGTGGAACAGCCCTGCTGCCACAGTACCCCATACACCACAGAAGCCATGAACCGGCACGGCTCCCACTACGTCATCGATATGGATGGTCTCCAATAGTTGGGTCGTGGCGACCAGTACGATACCCGCGATCAATCCGGTTAACATGGCGAAACGAGGATCCATGGTGGCGCAACCGGCAGTGATAGCCACCAGTCCTCCTAAGCTACCATTGATGACATGGTGGGTAAGCACCGGGGTATGGGTGATGCGCAGGGCCAGGATGACGCCAATGACGCCACAGGCGGCGGCCAGCTGGGTGTTGAGGGCAATTTTGCCTAGGCTGACATCCGCACCCAGGCTGGAGCCCGCATTAAAACCAAACCAGCCAAACCAGAGGATAAAGCCTCCCAGAGCAACCAGAGTCAGGTTGTGGCCAGGGATGTCTCGGGCCTTGCCATATTGGTCAAAACGCCCCAGGCGCGGACCGACTACGATGATGCCCGCCAGGGCACACCAAGCACCAATAGAGTGGACTACGGTAGAGCCGGCAAAATCCACAAAGCCTAGCTCCTTAAGCCAGCCACTGCCTTCATAGAGACTGCCCCAGGCCCAGCTGCCGTAAAAGGGGTAGATCAGTCCCATAATGAGAATGGAACCCATCAGATAGGGAAAAAATTGGGTGCGCTCTGCCATGGCGCCGCTGACGATGGTTGCCGCCGTTGCTGCAAACATGGTTTGGAAAAATAGTAGGCTGTAGTCATAGTTGGTGAAGCTGTTCATAAAGAAGTGATCGATACCAAACAGGCCGTTCGGGTTAGTGCCGAACATAATGCCGAAGCCCACCAGGCAGAAGGCAATACTGCCGAAACAGATGTCGGAGTAGTTCTTCATAATCACATTGACGGCATTCTTGGAGCGGGACATGCCACTTTCCAGCAAGGCAAATCCCGCCTGCATCAGAAATACCAGAGCACCGGCGATGACCAGCCAGATGGCATCAATGGCGTGGTTGCTGTGGGTAGTGGTTTCTGCCATTGCCGAGGGGATCGAGAGTAAGTAGAGAGAGAGGATGGCAATAGCCGGTTTCATGTAAAACTCCAGAGTGCAGTATGGTTAATTAGAGCGTGAAAATATGACAGTAATATAAAAACAAACTGTTTTGATCGAGTATTATCTCCTTGAGCAAAAAAAATGCCATCCGTTAAGCCAATAAAATCACGGTTTTTTGTTTGAAAATGGGATTTTCTGCACTGTTTGCGGGCATAGAGAGGGTTTCCTGCACCGGGAGATAGCAACCCTATGCTCTTTGTGGATTATGATTGCCGCCTTTTGGGGGGCAGCAGGTATAATGAAAGAGAGTGATATATGAGGACTGATGATGGTTGGGCAGCAACGGGTTGTGGTGTTAGGGGCATCGAATAAACCTCAACGCTATGCCTATAAGGCACTTAAGGCGTTGCAACAGGCTGGTCATGAGGTTATCCCGGTGCATCCTCGTCTGGAAACGATTGAAGGGGTTGCCGTGGTGAATGGCTTAGCAAACGTTGAGGGGAGGGTGGATACCCTGACTCTCTATGTAGGTGAAGCCCGCTCTACACCACTCATTCCCGAGATCCTGGCACTTAAACCGGGGCGGGTGATCTTTAATCCTGGTAGTGAGAGTTTGCTGCTGCAACAGGCACTGTCAGATGCCAATATTCCTTGGGTACATGCCTGTACGTTGGTGATGCTAAGCGCTGATCGGTTTTAGTTGGTGATCCAGCATTACTAGACGCTTGATGAGTCTGTCCCACACTTCGCGGTCATGTTCCGCTTTAACGTGGGGTAGTTCGTGGATACCCACCCCCAGATCTGAGGCGTGTACATAATTTACGGTATCCCGTAGATAGGCCAGTACTGGGAGGTGGGAAGATTCAATGAACTGCATCATGGCCTGGAAGGATCGAGTGCGAGGGTTGACCCGGTTGGCAATCAGGTAGAGCTTGATGGGGTATTGGTTAATCTTGCTGACCTTGTGGATCTCTTCGATAAATTTATGAGTGGCATTGGTATCGATTATCGATGGCAGAACCGGTATGACCACACTTTGTACGCCACGCAGGTACTGGCTCAATTCATGACCTTTGAGGCAGGCAGGCGTATCCATGACCACATACTCAGTTGTGGGTGGAATCTTCAACATGAATGAGCGAGTCATACCCTGTTGCTGCTGTTGTGCATTAACACCGCTGATCTTGGGCAGGTGGGAAGGGCGCTGTCGCAGCCATACCAAGCTAGATCCTTGAGGGTCGTAATCAAAAAGCGCTGTTTCTTTGCCCTCGGCAGCGAAATAGCTGGCAAGATTGGTGGCAATGGTGGTTTTTCCACAGCCCCCTTTGGCGTTGATAACCAGGATCTTATGCATGAAATCTGTCTCTTTTTACTTGATCCTAAATGGTTAGCGCCTTAAAACAACGCTATGAAGAATCGAAAATTATCGTTTGCGTGGCTGTTAATTGGCCTACTCATTACCCCTCTATCGGCTGCAGGTGCGATTGCCGTTAGCACTTCTGAGGCACAACGCATCGGTCAATTGATTTGGCAGAACGAGGCGGCTGGGCGGGTGGACTATCTGACTGTGTGGAATGAGGGTGAGGCATTTCCCTCGCTGGGCATTGGTCACTTCATCTGGTACCCGGCGGGAATAGAGAGCCCCTTTATTGAATCATTCCCAGCGTTACGGGATTATCTTCAGGCTCAACGGTCACTGCCTCAATGGTTGGCCGAAGCTAAGGAAGCCCCCTGGCTGAGCCGCGAACAGTTCTATCGTGAATTTGAGGGAGCCAAACTGGTTGAGTTGCGTCAGTTGTTGGTGGAGACCGTTCCCCTACAAGTGAATTTTATTATCCAGCGTATGGAGCAGGCGCTACCCAAGATGTTGCAGGCGATTCCGGAACAAGCTCAGCGGGAGCAGGTATATCTGCGCTTCTACCGAGTGGCCAATCAGCCCAATGGCCCTTATGCGTTGATTGATTACATTAATTTCAAAGGAGAGGGGACGGCACAGAGTGAACGTTACCAGGACGAGGGCTGGGGCTTGTTACAGGTATTGCAGGAGATGGATCCGCAAGCACCATCGGTGATGGCAGAGTTTGTCCGTAGCGCCGATGTGGTTTTAACTCGTCGGGTGGCTAATGCACCGCGGGATGAGTCCCGTTGGCTATCCGGTTGGCGTAAGCGATTACAGAGTTATCTCGATCCGGTGGGCCTCACACCAGGCCTGTAACGCAGTAAGGTGCTCTTCTGGCAATGCTAGAGGAATGGTTACCTGCTGGCCATAATCGGGTGTCAGTACTTCGGTATCATGTTGAGAGGCCCAATGGCGTATAGGCTGCTCCTGAGCAAAATCACAGAGCAAGCTTACCTTTACCATGGCCACTTGCTGGGTAATCGGGAGTTGCGACATGACCGCTTCTGCGGCAGCAGAGTAGGCACGGGTGAGCCCCCCTGCTCCCAGCTTAACACCACCAAAGTAGCGGGTAACTACAATCATCACATCGCCGACGCCTTTGTGCTGGATCACATTGAGAATGGGTTTGCCGGCAGTGCCTCCGGGTTCGCCGTCATCATTCATTGCAGCATTGCTGGCGGAGGCGGGGTTGCCCAGTAGGTAAGCCCAGCAATGGTGGCGGGCATCTGGATAGTCCCGCTTGGCATCAGCCAATAGCGCCATCGCCTGTTCACGATTGGTGACATAGGCGGCTCGGGCCAGAAAACGGCTCTTTTTGACTTCGGTTTCCACCTCCAGGGTGGTGGCCGGTACGGGATAGCTAGGCATGATTGGGTCAGTGATTAAAAAGTCTATTCTAACCCGTGATTTATCGGGGATTCAAAAATCCTGATAGCTACCGATATTCATCTATGCTGCATGAGGAGACCGCTTTGCAAAATATATTACTGATCCCGGGTAACCCGGAGTTATCCCAAAAATGCCAGTACTCTCTTAAGGAGCATCATGAAAGCCTTAAGCTTTCAGAGGACTTGGAGGGGGCAATACCGCTATGTGGTTTTCAGCAAAAGATTGAGCACACACTGGGGGGGAGCGCTGGCGGTGTCTCCCGTGCCACAGGGCGCCCTAAGGTAGGTGATTTGCTGTGTCGCAAAGATGTGGATGGTATGACTCCTATACTGTTGGAGCATTGTCTGAATGGCGAACCGCTGGGGCTGGGTGGATATACCACACAGATTCTGGTGTGTAATGAACTGGAAGGTCAGCTGCAATTAGTGATGGGGTTCCGTTTAAGTAATGCGCTGATTACGCAAATTAGCACACATATTGAAGATAGCCGCGGGAGAGTGATGGATGAGTTCTATCTGAATGCCTCAATGATTCAGTGGTTCCGGCCGGGAGTGGGGAGTCAGGATGTAGTAACAGGTTGGGATCTCATCAGTGGCAAGTCATTGAAATTTTAAGGAGCGGAGCCATTACTTTCAGTAAACAACAAATAGCCCATTTCCAGCAGAGCCTGATAGCGATGCGTCAGGAGATACTGGAGGATGACCAAACCCGTCAACAGCAGGAGGGGGAGGTCGAATTAGACCAAACTCGGGTCGGACGTCTCTCACGCATGGAGTCGTTGCAAAGTCATGCCATGAGTGAGGCCACTCATCAGCGCCGTGAATGGGAGTTAAAGCAGATTGCGGCTGCCCTGAAACGCATTGATGATGGGGAGTATGGGGAGTGTTTGAGCTGTGGTGGGGAGATTAATCCCAAGCGCCTGGAAGTTGACCCTTCGGTGAGTCAATGTATTGCTTGTGCCGAGAAGGAAGAGCACTGAATACCTAAAACCTGGTGAGTCCAAATCGGACCCACCAAGCATGTTACATTTAGTGAGAACCACTCCCTACCATTAGCATTGGCTTGGGTGTCTGTTCGGTACTGGCTGGCAGGATAGGATACTCAACCCTGGGTTGCTCACCGGTCAGCGCCTTGAGGAAGGTAGTGATGGCATCAATCTCACCTTCACTCAATTGAATCCCTAGTTGGGTGCTACCCATGATCGCTACAGCCTCTTTCAAACTCCATACTTCACCAGTGTGAAAATAAGGGGCGGTCAGCTCAACATTACGCAGCGGTGGCGCACGAAAAACATATTGATCTGATGCTGTTTTGGTAACGCTATAGCGCCCTTTATCCCCTTCGGGTAGCAGCTCAGCCCCCGGATTTTCCACTACACCGAAAGCAAAGTAGCCATTACCACCCACATTGATGCCGTTATGACAGCTGGAGCAGCCTTTCTCCATAAACAGCTTCAGTCCTTTTTTCTGCTCACTGTTCATGGCATTGGCATTTCCCTGTAGGAATTGATCGAACGGTGAAGCAGGTGTGATTAGGGTTGCTTCGAAGGCCTCGATGGCTTTGGCCATGTTGTCAAAGTTGGTTGGGTTTGCCTCGTTGGGGAAGGCACGTTCAAAGCTGGCAACATACTCAGGGATACTGTTGAGGGTTTTCTCAACATGCTTTGGCGTGGCGGCCATCTCTACACCTGCCTGAATGGGGCCTTTGGCTTGTGCTTTCAGGTCCTCTGCACGACCATCCCAGAATTGGGCAATATTAAACACGGCATTGAAAACGGTGGGGGAGTTGCGGGGACCTTTTTGCCAACCATGTCCTACCGACGTTTCCAGATTATCATCACCCCCCATGCCCAGGTTATGGCAGGTGTTGCAGCTGATCAGGCCACTGGCTGATAGGCGTGGATCAAAAAATAACTGCTTGCCCAGGCTGATCTTGTCGTGGGTGACTGCATTATCTTGGAGTTGTGGGGTGATGGCCGGCAGTGGTTCAAAAAGCTCGTTGGCTTGAGTCATCAGGTCGGCCGATGCATGGCTGGTAGTGCTTACCAAAGCACCACCTAGCAGAGTGGCTAAAAGACGCTTTTTCATTTAAGTCTCCCTAAAGTCAGGTAAATGGGGCTGGGCCCCGGTTGGTTTTTATGTTGATAAAAAAGCTGGATAGCCTGCTACGACTATCCAGCGGGTGGAAAGTGTTCATTACTTCGTTAAATAGCGCTCCAATGCCTCTGAGTCGCCAATGAGTGTGCCGTTGAAGAACACCTGTGGAACGGCTTCCTGGCCGGTGACAGCGCGCAGGGTACGCAATTTGGCATGGCTGCCGAGAATGATCTCTTCATAGGCGATGCCGCGTTCCTGGAGCATTGACTTGGCCTTGGCGCAGAAAGGACAGCCGGGTTTGCTGAATAGGGCCACGTCAGCAGGTTTCTCAGCATTGGGGTTGATGTATGCCAGCATGGTGTCGGCATCGGAGACCTCGAAGGGGTCGCCAGGCACTTCAGGTTCGATAAACTGCTTCTCAATGACACCGTCACGCACCAGCATTGAATAGCGCCAAGAGCGTTTCCCAAAGCCCAAGTCGGATTTATCCACCAACATGCCCATCTGTTCGGTAAATTCGCCGTTGCCATCGGGGATCAGGGTGGTCTTGTCCGCTTCTTGATGCTCCTTCCAGGCATCCATGACAAAAGCATCGTTCACTGACAGGCAGATAATGTCATCGACGCCGTTATCTTTGAGGGTGTCTGCCAATTCATTGAAACGTGGCAGGTGAGTGGATGAGCAGGTGGGGGTATAAGCACCTGGCAGTGAGAATACCACTACGGTTTTTCCGGCGAACAGTTCGTCACTGCTGACATCAACAAACTCGTTGTTTTGGCGAGTTTTGAAAACAACATTTGGGACTTTCTGACCTTCGTGATTGGCTAACATGGTATTTCTCCTCGTTGTCTATTCTCTGAACACAGGGTAAGTATGGTGATAATTTATAAATAGTTGAAATCGTTTATTTCTAATAAACTAATAGTTATTGACTATTAATAGGGGATGCGAATGAACCTCCGTGAATTAGAGTATTTAGTGGCTGTGGATGAGGAGCGCCACTTTAATCGGGCGGCACAACGCTGCTTTGTCAGCCAGCCTACCTTGAGTGGCCAGCTTAAAAAGTTGGAGGAGGAGCTGGGGGTACAGCTGGTGGAACGCAATACCCGCCAGGTGATGATGACGGATGTCGGAGGAGCGGTAGCAGCCCAGGCGCGCAAGGTGCTGATGGAGGCAAAAGGCATACGGGAGATCGCAGCCACTTATGCTGATCCCATGGCGGGCGAGTTGCAGATGGGATTAATACCTACTATCGCACCTTACTTACTACCGCAGATTATGCCCCAATTCAAAGCTCGCTTTCCGAAGCTACGTTTTTGGCTGCATGAGCGTCGTACGGCAGTGCTGTTGGATCTGTTACGGGAGGGAACATTGGACCTGATGATCCAGGCATTGCCGGTGGAGGGGGATGATTTCGCTACCATTGAGCTTTTCAGCGAGCCCTTCTGGTTGGTGGTCTATTCTGGCCATCCTCTAGCCGAACGAGAATTCGTCACCATGGAGGACTTGAAAGGAGAGGAGGTGATGTTGCTGGCAGAAGGACACTGCTTGCGGAAGCATGCGCTGGACGTTTGCCTGTTAGCCGGGGCGCTGGAGGATCAGCGCTTTCATGCTACCAGCATGGAGACTTTGCGCCATATGGTGGGGGAAGGGATGGGGATTACCTTGATTCCACAGATGGCGATACCCGCTACCAAACGTGATAATGCCGGGCTTATTTATATTCCCTTTGCTGATCCGGTTCCACAGCGACGAATTGGTCTACTTCATCGTCAGGGAAGTTATCGGGAGCAGACTTTCCATCGTCTGGCTGCGGTGATTCGAGAGCTTAATGGATGATCTTGGGCAGGTGCCAATCTTTGTAGTATGCCAGTAGCCGCAGGGCAATGCTGGCACTGGCTACCAATAGCATGCTTAGCTCGTTGATCCAGCCAAACTCATTAAGAATTAGGAGTGCCGCGGAGACAATCAGCGCGATGGAGCCATAGAAGTCGGTCACCAGTACCGCAGGCACTTGGTTGATCATCACATCGCGGATAATGCCACCCCCAACGGCGGTAATGAAGCTGAGCATCATGACACCAAAGAAGTTAAATTCCGCCTCAATGGCCAGCAGCGCACCGGTGATACTAAAGGCCACCAGGCCGATGGTATCACTGACCACAAATAGCCATTTTCGCTCCAGAGAGTCCCGCTGGTAAAGCTTGAAAAGAAATGCCAGAGCAATCGTCGCCAAGCCAGTAAGGGCGGGATAGTACTCGCTGAAGGAGAAGGGAGGACGGCCAATGACGGTATCTCTGATGATGCCACCTCCCAGCGCAGTGAGGGCAGAAGCGATTAACATACCCAACAAATCGAGGCGATGACGGACGGCTACCAGAAAACCACTGATGGCAAAGGCGATAATACCGATGATATCGGCGATGAGAAACAGGTCCATGGTGTCTTGCTATGTGGAAAAGGCGGCGATTATATAGCAGGCCACACAAATCACGAAGGGTTTGTGTGGCTGCAAAGATAGGTCTTGGCAGATCTACTCCGAGGCATTGATGCTGAGGTTGTCATTGCCATCAATGCCGGAGTTAGCCAAGCGGATCTTGAGTTGTACATTGTTACGGGAATCTGCATTCTGCAGGGCATTTTGTTCATCGATTTTGCCCTCTTGCCAGAGTTTATAGATATGGTCATCAAAGGTTTGCATTCCTTCATCACCACTCTGTAGCATGGCATCATGGATCTTTTCGATATCCCCTTTGTTGATCAGGTCGGCAATCAGTGGTGAGTTAAGCATCACTTCAACTGATGCAATGCGCTTTCCATCGGTACCGGGAATCAGTCGCTGGGAGACAATCGCCTTGAGATTGAGGGAGAGGTCATCCAATAGCTGGCGATGAGCGGTATCCGGGAAGAAGTTGAGGATGCGCTCCAGGGCTTGATAGGCATTATTGGCGTGCAGCGTGGCAAGACAGAGATGACCGGTTTCAGAGTAGGCGATGGCATGCTGCATGGTCGCTGCATCACGAATCTCACCAATTAAAATCACATCCGGGGCTTCACGCATTGCGTTCTTGAGCGCGTTTTCAAAGCTTTTCGTATCTAACCCCACTTCCCGTTGATCGATAATGGATTTTTTGTGCTTATAAATAAACTCGATAGGGTCTTCGATGGTAAGGATATGGCTGTTATGGTGTTCGTTCCGGTAGTCAATCATCGCTGCCAGTGAGGAGGATTTACCTGAACCGGTCGCTCCCACAATCAGGATCAGGCCACGGGGCATCATGATTAGCCTTTTCAGGGTCTGTGGCAGGCGGAGATCCTCGATGGAGGGGACCTCGGTTTTGATATGCCGCAATACCATGCTCACCTCGCCCCGTTGGCGATAGATGTTGACACGAAAGCGACCTACGCCAGGGGCAGAGAGGGCAAAGTTCTGCTCCATCTCTTGTTCAAATTCCTTTTGCTGGTCATCGGTCATGATACTGTTAGCCAGACCATGTACCTGGCCTGGTGCCAGGTTACTTTGTCCAACTGGGGTGATGTGGCCTTCAATTTTAAGGTTGACGGGTGCCCCGGTGATGAAAAATAGGTCAGAGGCATTTTTTTCTACCATCAGTCGCAAGTAGGGTGTGATGTCCATTAATCTGTCCGTTATTGATTGGTTCTCTTATCTATATAGCAGATAAACTCATGACAGCTTTGTTGCTTTCAGGTATATCTGCAAAAAAAGATCGGGAGTTGCATTTATGGGTATCGAGCCATTGGCAGATGAGTTTAGCGAAATAGCTGAACAGGTTGTGGAGGCACTGGCGGATGAAGGGTACTGCGTTGTTGAGAATGTCTTGCCGCCTGAACTAACTGCAAGTCTCTACCAACAAGCTGGTCAACTCATGGCGGGTGGCGACTTTTCCCGAGCAGGTATTGGTCGTAATACCGCATTGCACCTTGATGAAAGCTACCGTACCGACGAGATTCACTGGCTGGAGCATCAGGATCCGGTTGAGTCACAATTTCTCAACTATATGGAAAGGCTTCGGAGAGCTGTTAACCGAGGCCTATTCATGGGGCTATTCGATTATGAAGCCCACTTTGCTCACTATGCCCCAGGGGCGTTTTACAAACGCCATCTGGATGCCTTCAGAGGTAATACCAATCGGGTTCTCACCACGGTTTATTATCTTAATCCGGAGTGGTCTGATGATGATGGCGGGGAGATATTGCTTTATCGGGATGAGGCTAGTGAGCAGCCCTTTCTGCGCATTACCCCTAAGGCCAATACTCTGGTGGTTTTTCTCAGTGAGCGTTTTCCCCATGAGGTGGTGGCAGCGAGGCGGGATCGCTACAGCATTGCGGGCTGGTTCCGAGTAAATAGTGTGGGACGTATAGATCCTCCTCTCTAATCACCCGGAGTTGCTATGTTTGAAGCCATCGAGTTGGGACAGACGCTGAGTAAAAAGGCATTTAAGCCGCAAGAAGAGGTACTTCGAGCTGAGTTGTTGCAGTTGCAGCAACGACTGAAGGAGGCAAGAGTCGCCACGTTGATTATTGTTAGTGGTATCGAAGGGGCTGGCAAGGGAGAGGTGGTGAATCAGCTCAATAAGTGGCTGGATAGTCGCGGTATTGAGACCCATGCTTTTTGGGATGAGACCGATGAGGAGTTGCAACGTCCTCAACCGTGGCGCTATTGGAAACGATTACCCGCACGGGGAGATATTGCCATCATGTTTGGCGGATGGTACTGGCATGCTTTACATCGAGCTGCCAATGGTGAAGCGGGTGATGCAGAGCTGGACCGACAGGCGATGGTGATCCAGGCGTTGGAGGAGATGCTACGCCAAGATGGTATGTTGATTATTAAGCTCTGGTTTCATCTTTCCCTCCCTGCCTTCCAAAAACGAATGCAGCAACGCCGGGAGGTGAGTCAATACCTTCCTTTGGCCCCGTTGGCAGATGAGCCCGAGGTCTATTATCAACGCTATCTCTATTGTGCAGAGAGGATGATTCGGCATACCGATACGATGGATTGTCCCTGGCAATTGGTTGAGGCCGATGATCACTATTTTCGTGACCTGAGCGTGATGACAGCATTGAAGGCACGTATTGAGCCTCGGTTATTGGCCAACAGGGTGTCGGACCGACGAGCCCAATCTCATGACCCAATTGTCATGCCTCCCAATGCACAAACCATTCTCGATAGTGTGGATCTTCACCAAGCCTTGGACAAAGAGACCTACCAGCAGCAGTTACATTATTACCAACAGCGTCTTCATGAGCTGAGCTGGCAGGCCTATTGTGCCAAGCGTTCCGTGGTTTGTCTGTTTGAGGGGTGGGATGCGGCAGGTAAGGGTGGGGTAATCCGCCGTATTACTAGTGCCATGGATGCCCGTCTCTATCGTGTCATCTCGGTGGCAGCTCCCAGTGATGAGGAACTAGCGCATCATTATCTATGGCGCTTCTGGCGGCAGATTCCCCGAGACGGCTATATGACTCTCTATGATCGTTCCTGGTATGGCAGGGTGTTGGTGGAGCGGATTGAGGCATTTGCCGAGCCCTATCAGTGGCAGCGTGCTTATCAGGAGATCAATGAATTTGAGGAGCAGTTGGTTAATCATGGGGTGATCTTGCTGAAATTTTGGCTGCATATTAGCCCGGAGGAGCAGCTGACAAGATTTAAGGCGCGACAGAATACCGCCCACAAGCAGCATAAAATTACAGAAGAGGATTGGCGAAATCGGGAGAAGTGGCAGGATTACGCTCAAGCTGTTAATGATATGGTGGTTCGAACCAGTACTGGCCCAGCTCCCTGGCAAGTGGTTGCCGCAAATGATAAGTCGCTTACACGGGTTGCGGTGCTAAAGCAACTCTGCTCTACCCTGGAAAAGGCGTTGAGCTCAGGAAAGATGTGACTTGCAGGCAATGATGCCTGCAAGTTATTTATGCCCTTGTAACTAAGATAGGCGCTGGCGGTAAATCGGTTGAGCTTGATCAGCGGCCGTTTGGTAGTAGTTACTGAACTCATCAAACGCCTTAAGCGAAGCCTCGATATTTTGGCCTTCTGCCATCACGAAGCTGTCGAAGCCACAGCGCTTCATATAGTTCAGTTGATCACGCTGAACATCGCCAACGGCACGTAGCTCGCCGGAGTAGTTATAACGTTCCCGCAGTAGCCGTGCATAACTGTAACTGCGGCCATCAGCAAAGCGCTCGAAGCTGAGTGCGATAACGGTAAAGTGCGCCATATCTCTTACGACGGCATCTAGGTCATCGCCTCCACTCATTAGTAGGCCCAGTTGACCTTTGTGGGCCAGAAGCTGTTCACGTTCTGCCTGCCAGCGTGAAAAAGGAACAATATTATTGCCATCTACCAGGGGCTCTTCCATGCCCAGCAGCTGCCAGCTATCTTCTACGATGCTGCCTTTTTTAATGATTTGCATAGAGTTTGTCCTTGAATTTGTCTTTGCCGATGCGTCGGTAGGTTTCCACGAAGGGTTCCCCTTCGAAACGCTCGTCCACATAGACTGTTAATATCTTCTCCAGTGAGTCAGCTACCTCATCGATGGGAACTGACTTTCCGATCACCTGCCCGATGGTGGCGTCATTCTCAGCCGATCCACCCAGAGTGATCTGGTACCACTGCTCACCTTTTTTATCCACACCCAGCAAGCCGATGTTACCCACGTGGTGGTGGCCACAGGCATTGATACAGCCGGATAGATTCAGGCTCAGCTCACCCAGATCGTAGAGGTAATCCATTTCAGTGAATTTTGCTCCCACCTGTTTGGCTACGGAGAGGGATTGTGCATTAGCTAAGTTACAGAAATCTAACCCTGGGCAACAAATCATGTCTGTGAGTGTGCCAATGTTAGGGGTAGCCAATGCTTGCTCATCCAGGCTTTGCCATACTGAATAGAGATCAGATTGTTTAATATCGGCGAGCAGCAGGTTCTGATTGTGGGTGCTACGTAGCTCGCCTTGGCTGTATTTGTCTGCCAGATTCGCTACCAGTTCCATCTGTTCTGCCGTAATGTCACCCGGTGGGACGCCTGGCTTTTTCAGTGAGACAAAGACTGCGCGATATCCCACTTGCTTATGCTCAGTCGTATTATAGGTTACCCACTTCTTAAAATTGGCATCTTTGGCCATTTCGGCTTCTAGATCAAAGTCTGCTGCTTCGGCTTCATAGCGTTTGTTGTCGAAGAAGGCTTTGACCCGTTCTATCTCTTTCTCATCCAGTGTGAGGTCAATCGGCGCAGTTTCAAGGATTGCTTGCCATTCAGCTTCTACTTTCTCACGGAAGGCCTCGATACCCAGAGCTTCTACCAGAATCTTGATGCGTGCCTTGTACATATTGTCACGGCGGCCTTCCAGATTGTAGACGCGCAGGATCGCTTCCAGATAGGAG
Organism: Thiohalomonadales bacterium; assembly: GCA_050295955.1. Lineage (GTDB taxonomy): Bacteria > Pseudomonadota > Gammaproteobacteria > RBG-16-57-12 > RBG-16-57-12 > JAFLJP01. The sequence goes on along the minus strand of JBNKQQ010000017.1, from coordinate 4,481 downwards.
AGCAGGTGTTGCTTGGGTAGAAATTCGTTGATGACTTTGGCCAGGATCGGTGTACGGCCGAGCCCCCCACCTACCAAAATTTTGAAACCGACTTCACCAGATTCATTTTTTACCAGTTCGATACCCACATCGTGTACCTGTGTCGCTGCACGGTCACGCTTGGCACCACTGACCGCAAATTTGAATTTACGGGGCAGGTAGGCGAATTCGGGGTGCAGGGTTGACCATTGGCGAATAAGTTCGCAATAAGGGCGAGGATCTTCAATTTCATCAGGCGAGACACCTGCCAAGTGGTCTGAGGTAACATTACGCATGCAGTTACCACTGGTCTGGATGGCATGCATCTGTACTGTGGCCAGATCTTCCAGGATGTCGGGCACACTCTCCAGTGTGGGCCAGTTGTACTGAATATTCTGGCGGGTAGTGAAATGGCCATAGCCTTTGTCATATTTGCGGGCGACATGAGCCAGCATGCGTAGCTGTTTGCTAGAGAGTAGGCCGTAGGGAATGGCAACACGCAGCATCGGTGCATGAATCTGGATATAGACTCCATTCTGCAGGCGCAGAATCCGGTATTCATCTTCGCCGATTTGTCCGGCAAGATAGCGTTTGGTCTGGTCGCGGAATTGTTCAACCCGCTCATCAATAATTTTCTGGTCGTACTGATCGTAGATATACATCGTCTTTTGCCTGTTGCATGCGCCAAATTGCCAGAAATTTTAACAACGGTATTTTAGTCGGTAAAAGTAAGCTTTTATATGGCGCTATACATTTTATCTATGTGGGGGATTTATGGCGTATAATTGCCGCCCAAGGGGGTTTACAATTGTCGTAAATTCAGTGTGCTGTACCCGTGGGGGAATGGGTGAAATATGAAAAAAATGACACAGGTGATACTGGCATTGGGGCTGATTTTCGTCAGCGGAATGGCTCAGGCACTTTCTTCCGTGATCATCGACACAGAGGCTCTCGCCATGGGCGGGGCCGGTGTCTCCAGTGCGATTGAGAATCAGGGGCATATCAATCCCGCACTAGTGGGCTCATCCAGCCGTAAAGATGATGAGTTCCACATGATACCCACTGTCCATTACATTGAGATGGAGGAGAATGACTTCATCAACAAACTGGATGAGTTCCAGCAGAATCCAACTCTGGAAAATCTCCAAGCGATGGAGGGGGGCGAGATTTTCTACGATATTGCAGTGGGCTTTAGCGTGTTACTGCATAGTCCATTAGCTGTCTCCACGGTTTATATTAACTCCTACAGTCAAACTCATAGCCGCTTGGTTTTGGATCAGGGTGACTTGATCAAAGCACCTGATGACCCTTATCTATCACAAATTGAAATATCAGGCGTTACCATGGTGGAGACCGGTGTGACCTACACCAGTTTCACTTCGGTGCGTTTTGCTGATCTTGGTGAGGTTAAATGGGGGGTGACTGGAAAGGTGCTGACTGGTACGGCACATCAGGTCCTCAGGCCGGTAGAGGAAGCCTCTATTGACGGTCTCTACTCTGAAGGTGAGTCAACTCAAGAGATTACAATGGACTTTGGATTGCTTAAGGAGTGGGGACGGGACTGGGCGGCTGGGTTGGTGGTGAAGAACCTTCGCCCGGTGAAGTTCAATTTGCCAGATGGTGGTGAATTTACCTATGGGCCACAGGCAAGAATTGGCGGTACTTATCTTGGGCATCACCATCGCATAGCCCTGGATCTGGATCTACTGAAAAGTGATGAATTAGGGGGGTATGGTTCAACCCAAATGGCATCACTGGGAATGGATTACGATGTAGCGGGTTATCTCAAGCTGCGTGCGGGATTACGCTATGATCTTCAGGGGACGCTTCCTGAACTCTATTCTGCTGGGGCGAGTGTAAACAGTGAATATTTTCAGATCTCCGTGGCGGTGATTGGTAATCAAGGTGAAGTGACAGGCGTGGGTTTGCAAACTTCAATCGGCTTCTGATCATGTCTATAGGTAAGTTAAATTGCTAAAAAGTATTTTGAATAGGATTGATCAGCTGAGTGAGTGGAGTGGTCGTGCTGTGGCTTGGCTGGTAGTCGGGCTGGTGTTGTTGGTCTGTTATGACGTGGCAATGCGTTACCTGTTTCAAAGTGGTTCCATCGCCTTACAGGAGTTGGAATGGCACCTCTTCGCGTTGATTTTCTTGTTGGGCGCAGCCTATACATTGAAGCATGATGAGCATGTGCGGGTGGATCTGTTCTATGGCAACCGTCGTGTTAGTGACCGACAGCGGGCATGGGTTAATTTGCTGGGCAGTTTGCTTCTTTTAATTCCCTTTTGTGTGTTGATTATTTATACCTCAATACCATTTGTTGAGAATGCTTGGGCAATGGGGGAGGGCTCTCCTGACCCAGGAGGATTGCCCTATCGCTTCCTCATTAAAGCCGCGATACCTGCCGGCTTTGCATTGTTACTGATTCAAGGTGTTGCTGAGGTGATGCGCAACATTCTTGTTCTTAAATCAAGCCAAGTCGAAGTTAAGGAGTAATTGTGGAGATTTGGGCCCTCGTCATGTTGGGGGTGGTAGTATTTTTACTACTGCTCGGATATCCGGTTGCTTTTACCCTGGGAGCGGTTTCCGCCGCATTTGGCATTGGCTGGCTGGGGATCGAGTTTTTCTCACTGCTACCCATGCGGATTTGGGGCGTGATGACCAATTTTACCCTGCTGGCGGTACCGCTGTTTGTCTTTATGGGGGTAATGCTAGAGAAGTCGGGGATTGCGGAAGAGCTATTGGAGACGATGGCGGCGTTATTTGGTCGTATCCGTGGGGGGCTGGCCATCTCTATTGTGATGGTGGGGGCGCTATTGGCGGCGACCACTGGCGTGGTGGGTGCGACGGTAGTGACCATGGCGGTAATCGCTCTGCCTGCAATGCTTAAGCATGGCTATAACCCTGGATTAGCCAGCGGGACTATTGCGGCTTCCGGTACTCTGGGACAGATTATTCCACCCAGCATTGTTTTGATCCTGTTGGGGGATGTGATTGGTGTGCCAGTGGGGGATTTGTTCATGGGGGCGGTGGTTCCTGGCTTATTGCTGATAGCGCTGTTTATTGCCTATATCGCCATTACTGCTTGGCTTAGACCCGCTGAGGCACCGGCGATTGATCGTACTGCTCTGGCTATCGATGGTAATGGCGAGCTGGCGGCGAAGGTGTTCAAAAGTCTGTTGCCACCGCTGTTGCTGGTTTTTGCGGTACTGGGTTCGATCTTTTTTGGTGTGGCGACACCCACTGAATCTGCCGCAGTGGGGGCTTTTGGGGCGATGATATTAGCATTGCTGCATCGCCGCCTTAACCGGGATAACCTGCAACATGCCATGCGCCAGACCACTAAACTCACCAGCATGGTATTCCTGATCCTGATTGGCGCTACCACCTTTGGCTTAGTTTTCAAGGGAATGGGTGGTGATGCCCTGGTTCATGACATCATGACCAACTTACCGGGTGGTGTGTGGGGCTTTATCATTATCAGTATGATTTTGCTGTTTGTACTGGGTTTCTTTCTCGACTTTCTAGAAATTTGTTTTATTGCTGTGCCAATTCTGGCACCAATAGCGATCCACTTCGGTATTGATCCCCTGTGGTTTGCCATCCTGATTGCGGTGAATTTGCAGACCTCTTTTTTGACTCCGCCCTTTGGTTTTTCTCTGTTTTATCTTAAAGCCACAGCACCACCGACCATTCGGATGGGGCAGATCTATCGCGGAATCATTCCCTTTGTGATGATTCAGGTCGTGGTGTTGGGCCTGATTATGGCATTTCCTCAATTGACTACTTGGCTGCCGGGGGCAATGGAGGTAATGCGCTAGTGGAGGTTTGGGGGCAAAGTACTCTGTTGGGCAGGAGCCTGCGTAAAAAAAATCGATACTTTGAAGCAAAGAACGTATAAATAGCGCGTATTTTTATTTTAGAAGTGTTACGATGTAGCCGGCCTATGCAGCAAAGGCTATTTATGCGTCAGATTGAATTTGAATACTTCGCTACACCGCTACATCAGTAACGCCGTTGTCCTGAAGGTTTCACTCTCTTTGTCACCATAAGTAATCCCAATGGCCAAGAGGCGCAATTGCGCAATATATATACTTAATATTTTTCAGGAGACATCATGTCTAAAGCAACTGGTACCGTTAAATGGTTTAACGAAGAGAAAGGTTTTGGTTTCATCACTCAGGATAATGGTCAAGCGGACGTATTCGTTCACTTCCGTGCTATCCAGTCTGAAGGCTTCAAAACTTTGAACGAAGGCCAAAAGGTTGAGTTCGATGTTGAGCAAGGTCAAAAAGGCCTGCAAGCAGCTAATGTAATCGCTATCTAAGCCATTATATTATCTCGATAAAAAGGGGCGCTATAAGCCACTGCTGTCCCATAGTTTGTAGTCATAAGGCGAACCTCATTTGAGGTTCGTCTTTTTTCTTGCTTGGGGGATCGGGAGATAGGATGTCTTTAAGGCC
>JBNKQQ010000016.1:0-110354 GCA_050295955.1 Thiohalomonadales bacterium | reverse complement strand
CATCAGCGATTACTTAGGCAGCCCACGACTAGTAGTCAATATTGCTGACGGTAGCATAATCCAACAGATCGACTATGATGAGTTTGGTAACATCATCAGTGATACCAACCCCGGCTTTCAACCCTTTGGCTTTGCGGGAGGGGAGGTATTTATGATCAACATACCCAGCTGACTCGGTTTGGAGATCGGGATTATGATGCGGAGATTGGGCGTTGGACGGCAAAGGACCCGATTGGGTTTGGAGGTGGATTAAACCACTATGCTTACGTCAATAACGATCCAGTAAACTTTATTGATCCAAGCGGGCTTGCACCTCTCGAAGGGCCCGGGACTCCTAGTCAAGGCCCAACTGGTAATCCGGTATCAGGACCATGCAAAGCTCCCCCAACCACTGGAGACAAGGTAGTTAATGCGATCATTCAGCAAGTGCTTAAGCAACTGGCTGGAGCAGGAGGATTACCACCTGAGTTAGTAGCTAGATCTGCAAACCTGGCGGCATTATTGGCCTTGCTTCTGAAGCCTACAGAAATGGGCTGCGGATCGTTTGATTGCAATAATGATGGAATTATTGATGATCAATTTAAAGATATGAAATGGGACGATGCCTTTAGTGAAGAGCCATTGCAGTGTAATTAGCTATGAATATTAAACAAATATTAGTACTAGCTCTGGCAAGGCTCGGATTTGCTGAAAGCCAGAATTTTGTTGGGGTGATGTATGAAGAGGGAGATGGGGTTCCACAGAATTATCAACTAGCGGTTGAATGGTACCAAAGGGCTGTTGCACAAGGTTGTGCCACAGCTCAATCCAACCTTGGTCGCATGTACGAAGATGGTAAAGGTGTGCATCAGGATTATCAGGTTGCTACAAAACTCTATATTCAGGCTGCAGAACAAGGGCACTTATGGTCTCAGAACTGCTTAGGTGTTATGTACTGTGAAGGAAAAGGGATAGAAAAAGATAAGAAAACAGCTGCTTTGTGGTTTGAAAAAGCAGCAAAATCTGGGCACCCTGATGCTCAATTTAATTTGGGTTGGGCTTATTATGAGGGTCGAGGAGTAACTCAAGATTTTGGGAAGGCTTACCACTGGTATATAGAGGCGGCTAGACAAGGAATGCCTCTTGCGCAGTATAACTTAGGTCTTATGTATGTAGATGGAGTGGGCATACCAAAAGATACTAATACCGCTCTTGAATGGCTAGAGAAAGCTTACAAGTCAGGTGTAGAGCAAGCTCTTGAATCAATCAAAAATATCAAATAAAACCGATAATCTAGCACCAATGGGGCCGTAACAGTGGCCCTATTCCTTTACCAATTCAACACACCAACCCTTCCACAGTAATCACAATACACCGATTAGCATATCGATCACAAACCCGGCTTGTTGTAACTAATGGCCTTTCAGTTGAGTAATGGGAACAAACGGGGAAGGAAGGTGGCTTCTATGCTCTCACCTATCAATGACGTCTGGAGCGGTGAAATCAACGGTCAAGTCAGTCTAGGCTATGACTGCGATAGCACGGCAGCCATGCAAGGTAGCTTAATCAGCTTGTTTGCATACTTTGAATGAGTATTCCCGGAGGAGCATCCGAAGTGCAGATAAATATTTTAATTAATGCGATTAATGGGCTAAATAAAGGACGATTAAAAGGGATTATTGATAATTTAAAATAGACTTAGAGAATCATGATAGCGGCTTTCTTATGATAAAGAGTGGAATGTGAAAAGTCATCTTAATATCAAAAGGCGCATGTATGGCATGCACCTTACTTTGTTTAAACGATGGTATCAAATTTGGTGAGTAATCTTATCGCAAGTCGATTGCCGTGTTGGTAAAGCCCTGCACCTGAGACAAATGATAGTGTTGATGGCATTATTGGGTTTTTATGTACGAAAACCCCTTCCCACTCTTGAGTATCGTAGTAACCCTCACTTTTAGGTAAGTAATCCCATACCTTTGAACTATTGTCTATTTCTGTTCTTAGCTCATTAATTCTGGCGATCTGTAGTCGTAACTCAATAACATTGCTGCTCTGGGATGGACTTTTATAAAAACGAATGCCGGTTACAGCATAGCCACTCCGTACATGTATGTCTCCCATTTCAAAGAATGGATTATTATTAAGGCTAACATAATCTTGACCTTCGTCATCACCCCAGCCTGGACTATCTTGAACAATTGCATTTTGTTGGACATCTTTTAGTCCTTCGTCTAATGGCGCGTGAAATATTTTTATTCCGACTCGATTTCCTTTTTCATAGAGTTCGGCACCGACTACAACATGGTTATCTGGGGCGCAATTGGGGTGCAAGTCAACGAAATTTGTTCCACTGAGTAGTTTGAAGTAGTCTTCACCCCAGCGATGATCCTGGATATGTGGACTCATTTCATTGAGGATCGGTTTGCAGTAGGTGGCTTGCAGCCGATAGCTTTCATTGGCGGTATTCAGTATTTCGTGGATGCTGGCATCCTTACCGTTTTGGCAGGTATAAGCATTGGAATAAACCACGTAGGCTTTTAGTTGCATCATCACTAAATACTGAAATATCCCTATTAGCCGGTAATAGGGTGATTGTATGTTGCAGCCTTCAAGGCGCATTTTATCGGCATGTAGCCGGAAAACAGAGGGTACTGTTGCTTCGTTAACAATATTGCGATGAATGATGCGAAGGGCAGGCTCAATACCGGTATCTCTGTCGAGCACATGTTTACTCCACTGATCAGCTTGCCTTACATCTCCTGGCTTAAGTTCCATGAGCATGTCATATTGGTTATTAATATATTCCAAGTAGGGTTCCAGACTAGAATAAGCCCTGGAAATTTCAACTTCTGTATGTAATAAGGCGAGTCTATCGATAACCTCATTTTGCTGATCCAGTAGTCGATTCAGTTTATCTTTACACTCTTTAACATCACTTCCAATAATTTGCTCTGTGACAGTATCAACTGCATAGCCTGTAATTTTAGCAATGATAGCAGTGCCGATTATTACACTGATAGGCTCCATAGATATCTCCTTAATTAATGGTAAATAAGCATCCGGAATCCTGTATATCTCCGGCGAAAAGCAGGAAGAAGAAATGCTCATCCTGACTGGGTCTAATTAACATAGACCAGCCTTAAATATATACAAGGAGAGGGGGGGATTTTCTCACAAATACATGGGTAAAAGGATCAATGTAACCCTGGTTTAAGATATCTTATATTGCCCATGGATATGTAAGTTTCTTGGGGCAGGATACAGAGAGTTAACTCAGCCCTATTATCGTGCTGAATGGTAATAAAAGTATCAGTATAGATTGATTTATATTTTATAATTTTATTAATTATCAATAAGTTATTTTTATTTTTCAGTTTGAGATGGTCCGTTTTGTCAAGAACAAGCTTTAGCATTGCTTGTTCTAGTCGAAATGTGATGTATATGCAATATCTTCGACTATTCTATAATAAATAGGGTATTTGCTAGAAAAATTATGAAGAGGGGCGGGTATGAGTATTCGGCTTAGATTATCATTTATTATCGTTGCTCTTTTCCTTTCTGCTATCAGCAATTCATTTCTTACTCATTGGTTGGGACAGGTTGGTGAGGAAAAGATGAAATGGGTAAATCATACACATGAAGTGTTATATGCAACAGAAAGATTTTTAAGCGCTATGAAAGATGCTGAAACTGGTCAGAGAGGTTATTTGCTTACAGAGGATTTGTCCTATTTAGAGCCTTATTATAGTGGATTAAAACTAGCGAAAGAGGAAATGAGTAACCTAAACAGTATAACTACTAATAAGCCAGAGCAGAAAGAACTACTAATTAAGATTAATAATCAAATGCAGTATAAGTTTGAAGAGTTGTCTGAAACTATTTCGTTAGTTCAAAATGGTGAAAAGGAAAAAGCACTCGAGTTAGTGATGATTAATAAAGGGAAAGAGTATATGGATACTATTCGAGGATATTTTTCTACTTTTACCAATAACGAAATGATCTTATTAGAAAGAAGAAAGGGTGATTTGAAGGAATATAAGGCAGTATTGACAACTCTGGTATTTGTTGAAATTGTTTTTTTTATTGGTCTGTATTTAGCTACATTTTGGTTTCTCAATAAGAACTTGTTCTTACCCTTGAAGTTACTTGTTAAGACAGCAGAAAAGGTGGAGAAAGGTAAGAAACTGGAGGCTTCTGATATTGTTGATAAAGATGAAGTCGGCATATTGCTTTCAGCATTTTATAATATGGCAGAAAAAGTTTATGAAAGAGAGAGATCGTTAGATCATAAAGCAAAACATGATAGTTTAACTGGTCTTAAGAATAGAGAAACGGTATTGCAGGATATTGAAGAGTCTATTGCTAAGTCTCAAAAGTCCAAAACAAAAATAGCTATCCTATTTATAGACCTCAATTCATTTAAACAGGTTAATGATACGTTAGGCCATGATTTTGGGGATTTTATCTTGAAAGAAGCAGCATTGAGATTTTCATTATCTGTACGATCAAGTGATACTATATTTCGACTGGGTGGTGATGAATTTTTAATTATTATTAAGAATATAGAAAACATTAGTCATGTATTTGGTGTTATAAAGAAAATACAGAATGAGTTTAGTGTGCCTATGGTGTTTAAGGGGAAGTCTATTGATATATCAATTAGTATTGGCGTATCTATATCTCCAGATGATTCGGTGAATAGTGATGAGCTGATTGAGTATTCTGATATCGCGATGTATGCATCAAAGAAAGATAAGGGGAATAGTTATCAATTATTTGATAGGAGCATGTTAAAGCGGGTAGGTGATAAGGCGGTAATAAGAAAAGATGAGAATCCTTAGTTGAATTATCATATATGTAAATATTGTAGGGAACTTTTTAACAAGCCCAATTGACACTTTGCGTAGGCTAAAGTGTACAGATGCAAGACTCTCTTCGTAGAGGAGTGATAAGTCCTTTCCAATAGATACAATGCAGAAGATGTATGCTTTAGGCCATGCCTGAAGGATCTTTCAGGCAGATCCTCACATTCTTATCAGGTCCAGCACGTTTTCGAATTCATGCCTTAATTTTGACCAGCCCGAAAGCCAGAGCTGTGATTGGACTTCTTCAAAGCTTCCTTGCTTTATTTTTGACTTATGATTGAGAGGGTTGGTGTGCATAAACTTGCTATATCTGAATATTTTTTAACAATGTTAGGCTCTAATTATTAAGTATAAATTAATGTTCTATGTATCCTCTCGGTAAGGATTGAGATAGCGTGAACGCACAGACTTTATATGTGACCTAAAGACCTTTAATTTTCATGTGATATGGTTGCGGTACAACTTATATAGTGTAAGAGGTATACCTTCTATAATACGCTTATGAAGCACAGATTAAATTTCTATCCATTGATTTTCATTGTGTCTAAATTTTAGCGGTTTATGGGTTGCTTATTTTTACTAAATGGAATAATAGTGAAGGTGTGATGTTGGTGATAAATTGTATTGCTTTTTGAATTCTTAAAGTTTAATGGAAAATATTGCTTGGCTTGGCTGATCTTAGTTAAACATTGTAGATCTTTTGGCTTTTAAAAAATGGTTGAAAATATATTTTTTCGGGGTGATTATTTTCGCTCCACAATGGAATCTCAATGGAGAGTTAACGCAATGAATGTCGTAAGGAAAACGGTAGTATCATCTCTTGTTACTTTTGTCATTATTTCATCATCTAATCTATATGCTGCAAATAATGGACTTCAGAGTCATCTTCCTGAAGGTGCAGAGGTTGCTGACATAAAAGTGAAAAGTGTTGGTAATGATAGTTACACATTTGTGAAGTTTATTGAAAAGAGCAGTGGTGAAATAAAGCACATTGTTCTTGATAGTAATGGAAAAAGTGTTTCTGAAGCGAGTATGTCTTCAAATCGGTCATTAATAGATGCTGACCTACAAAGTGTTATGGATGATCCAAACTCATCTATCAATGAAGATGAAAATGCGACTATTAAGGTAAACATCGCATTGAATGTGGGTAATATGACCATTGATGTTGAGCCTGAATCAGGTGTTGTTACTTTCGTTGATGGGCAGCCCGTTATTACTGTTAATGGTAAAGAAGTTAATGAAGATAACATTCATGCCAGTAATGAGAAAAAACAGAAAGCTATAAATGCCGCTGCAGAGAAACGAAATATTGCTAGGAAGAATGTACTTAAAACACTGGCAGGCATTAATAAGTGGGAAGGTCGACCAGAGCTCGCAGATGCTATCGATAATGAAAAAGATACACTGACGATTGATCTGACAAAATCGGAAATTGAGACTCTGGCACAGCAGGGACGAGCACTTATCGACGGTATCGAAATTTATATTGAACCTTCAGATAATATCAGTGGTGCGATGCTTGCAACACGTGTAAATCCATATGCAACCAGTTATGCGGGTCGTCGCGGTGAAAATATTGGTATCTATATGACCGAAAGTGGCTGTGCTAATAATGGTCATATTACTAACTATATGCGTATTGCTGGTACCCGTACGGATCATTCTGAAAACGTTAGTGCTATTATGAGAGCAGTATCGCCACAGAGTTATATTTATTGCCGAGGTGGAGCAACACTTCCTACGTCAACAGATATTAATGGTTATAATGGGAATCCACGGATTCACGTGATTAATCGCTCAAATGGTGGTGGCGATAATGGCAACTTCACTACAGTAGATAGAGATTGGGATAACTTTATCTATAACAATGGAATACCAGTATTTAATTCTGCTGGTAATAATGGTTACGCAAATGGATACAATGTATTTCCTGCAAATGGCTTAAATGTCATTTCTGTTGGAAACTACAATGACAGTAATGCGACTATTTCTGGTTCTTCAAGCTACAAAGATCCAGAAACTGGTAATGAGAAGCCAGAGCTATCCGCACCTGGTACTAGCATTACTGCCGGTGGTCATACCATGTCAGGTACAAGTATGTCTTCACCACATGCCGCTGCATTTTCTGCTGATTTAATGTCAGCGTATAGTTGGTTGCGTTTAAAACCATACTACATTAAAGCAAATATGTTGGCGGGTGCTGATGACGTTATCAGTGGTGGCGTTGAAAAGGTTGGTGTAGGCGGTATTGATTTTTACCGCAACTATTATAGTGGTACTAACACATGGTGGGAAGGTTCTAATAGTTCTTTCTCTTATTTTGATAGTAATGATAGTTCACCAAACAATGGCTACATTGATCGCCAGGTATATCTCAGTTCCGGTTTATCAAATGTAAGAGTTGTTCTGTCATGGTTGAATCGAGGAACCTATACTTACGATAACCGAGCTGCAGCTCACCCAATTGGTATGGATATGGATTTATCTGTTTATGATCCTAACGGTAACTACGTAGCTGGTTCATCATCATGGGATAATCCATATGAAATGGTGAGTTTTGATCCTGCAGTTACTGGTACCTATACTGTGAAGATCAAGCGTTATGCTAATCGAGATACCAGCTCTAAGCTGCATATGGGCCTTTCAATTGACTGGTAATATGTAGACTGTATCTCTTATCATCTTGCAGGGTGGGCGCATTTATGTGCTCACTCTGCAATGATCATTTAAGCTGCATACATAGAGTATGTTACTAGCTCCAAATAGCCCCTTCTTTGGCTATCTCTCTTTAACGTTGGAATCAAAATGCGAAATCATACAGATGCCAGTGTGATAAGCGGGCCATTTTCCCTTATGATGATATTTCATAATAAGAAAAAATGACCGTTAGCTGACGTTTTACTGAGATTTGACTGGTTGAATTAAGTACAAGGTGGCGCTCATGCTGTCATCATTGGCATTGATGACAGGTAGAATTACATGCCCTTGATCGTTAATTTGAGGGAAGTGATAGGTAAAGCTGCTTTCTGTGAGGGTGAGTTGTTCACTGCCTTTCCCATCAAAAATATTGAGATTAACTTGTGGCTGCTCAGGTGAGCTGGTTACCCAAGCTAGCTGACCATTATTACTAAAGTTACTTCCCATTGCTGTGCTACTGGCAGCGGTGTTTGGGATCGGATAAAACTGATTTCCATCATAACGTCCTGCCGTCATGCCATTGACATCTCTGTAAGCAATATATAAGGAGCCATCATCAAATGCTTTTAATGATGTAATCTGAAGCTCACCTTTTAATAGTGTTTTGAGCTGCTGTCCATCGAAATAGTTAAGCTCGGTGAGTCGGTCATTTTGTACAGCATAGGCAAGCTTTCCATTATTGCTGAGTTGTACATGAGGTATGGCAGAAGCATTGGCTGCTAGCTGATGTAAATTTTGTCCATCAAAAGCGAATAAATGGGTATTCTTTTCGGTAAATTTTGAGGTCTCTTTCCAAAAGGCAAGCCCTTGATCATTGATGTCATATTGAAAATGCACATCAGGGTTGCTTGATACGTTGATGATTGCATTTTGTATAGTGGCAAGTAGTGTTGAAGTGCTATCGATTAAACCATACTGTACCCACATCATATCGCCTTGATTATTTAGTGCGATATCCCACCCAAATCCAGAGTGATTGGTCACTTGCTGTACTGAATTTCCATTAAAGAAAAAAAGTTTTCGAGTTGAGGCTTGGTTTTCATCAATGACAGTACCAATCCAAGCTATTTGACCTTGATTGTTGATCTCATACTCTAGAGGGGCGGGGCCAAGTTCATGAATTCCCCTGCTGTCATGGGAAAAGAGACGAAAATTAAGCTCATCATTGCTACCTTGCCAGAAAAGAGTGCCGTTGTCGCTTAAGGAGAGCAGGGTGTTAACTTTTCCTGAAGGGAGGATGTTAATCACTTCTGAGCCATTGTAAAATGCAATGATCTGACTATCTGCTCCTGTCGCTGTATTGCTTTCTACCCAGGCAGCTTGTCCTTTTTTATTTATTCGCAGTAGTGATTTATAGCGCGAGTTTGCTGTTAGTGCTGATGTTGTACCTGATTTATATAGGTATACTTGGCCAGGTGTACTTTCAATGGTGGATACATGGCTATTTTGTCCTCCACCAAACCAGATAACATCACCGTTTTCAGTGAGTGCATACTGTTGCTCTGTATTGGAAATGAATGAGTTTAAAGGAATGGGTAGTGTTTCTATTATGTAGTGGCTGGCATAAGCGCTACCACAAAGGGCTGTTGTTAAAATAGTGGCATGGCAAAGTTTATGAACTATTTTCATTATTATAAAGTCCTTATTTTCAAATGCTAATTCCAGGTAGGTGAAGTGGATAGCGATTCACCTTTTCCCCCTCTTCTTTCCATGATTCTCGGCATTACTCTTTTTTACCTCGAACTAAGTTAGCATCATCATCTTTCTGTGATGTCGCGAGGATCGGCTGCTGTGGTAATTGGAGGTGTTAAGTATTAAGCAGGCTAGAATCACATAGAATATTTGATGTTACCGAATTGGACTTTTTCTAACAATAAAGATGTTATAAATTTCGAGCCTTTATCGCTGTTTGATGAATATCTTTCTCTTTTTAATTTATCTAATTTTAAATGGTTATTGTGGCGCTGAGGGGGTAACGAGAGGTTTGTTATGCACCATGATTGCTAATCATTGCTGGTGTGTTTGTGCGTGGCCTGGATAACCCATTAATGCCATTCGAAATATTTGACTTTGATTCTCTCTTTCCTGGTTTGCGGATTTCCTGACGAAGACGCATAATTGTTCAGGTTTGTAATCACTGGTGATAATAAATTGGATGCAAATAACTACCACTGGCTGAAGGCGCAGTGGCAGATGGCGCCTTTAGTGGTACTTAGTGGGCTTTGCCTGTTATCTGTCTTTTTCCTGGACGTCACGGTCTATGATGAAGGCTTGGTGCTAGCTGGCGCGGAACGTATTCTCTCTGGCGAATTACCTTATCGGGATTTTTGGAGCCTCTATCCTCCGGGGCAATTTTTTACCTTGGCAGGGCTTTTTGCCTTGTTTGAGCCTACCCTGTTAACGGCAAGGGCCTATGATTTTGCCGTTAAGATTGCCCTGTTGGTCACGGCCTTTTTATTCGTCAGACGAATCTCTGGGTCCAGCATTGTGGGCTGGTGTAGTTGGCTGTTCACAATGCTATGGATATCCAACTATGGCTCAATGTTGTACCCCATTTATCCTGCCATATGGCTGGCATTGCTGGCTGGCTATCTTTTAGCCCATTATTTGGAAAATAGACAGCTGAGCTGGCTTTTCTCTGCCACTACATGCCTTTTAATTGCCTCACTCTTCCGTGTGGATATTGGCTTGCCGGCGCTTCTGGCCGAAGTGCTCGTATTGTTTCTGTATTTCAAGAATCAGCAGATGGACTTCCAAGTATTGTGGCGTTTGCTGTTATTTATTGCCGGTGCTTCGTTATTGCTTTTGCTGTTAATGTGGCCGATGGCTAGCCCTTTAGCACTCTATCAACAACTGATTGTTGCCCCTTCCTGGCTGATCCCAGAGTATCGCTGGTTACCTTATCCTTTTGAATATGAGAGGGGAATGCCATTTTTTATCGTGCTGCCTGTGGTGTTTGTGGGTTACCTCATTTTTGTGGGGGTCATGTGGTTTAGACAGTCGCCAAAACGTTTTATCTATCTCTGGTTGTTGTTGGTTTCTGGGGTGGGGATTAATCAGGCCTCAGGTCGCTCCGATGTGATTCATCTTGAGGTGCTGGCGCTGTTTCTATTACCACTATTGCCTTTGATGCTGACAGGGCTGACCGATTCATTAAAGGTCCCTGCGCGCTGGGGGATTAATGCTGTTGGATTGATGATTGCTGTTTATCTCTTTTGGCCACACCTTGAGACGCAATGGCGCTATACGAGTCATCTGGTTAGTCAACCTCTGCCTGCTGTCGAGCTTGAGAAGGCTTCCCATGTCGCTTTGGGACAAAAGATAGGGGCTGTGGTAGCGGCAATAAAGGAACGGACTCAACCGGGTGAGAAAATTTTTGTCGGGGTGAATAATCATGACCGTTTGATTTTTAATGACCCGGTTCTCTATTTTTTGAGTGATAGAGGATATGGCAGTTACTACCATGAGCTTCACCCTGGTGTGGTGACAACGGCAGAGGTGCAGCGTGAAATTATTCAGGCGCTACAGAAAAATCAGGTAAGACTGATAGTGCTTAGCTTCCGGGATAGTCTTGAACCTAACGCCAGCAGCCGTGATAGTGGTGTGGATCTGTTGGATAACTACATCCGTAGTCAGTACCGACAGGTTGATCGTTTCATGGATTATGAGGTTTGGTGGAAGCGCTAAGCCTGTCATATTTTCTGGCGGATTGTCTGTTACAATCCGCCTCATCTTTCCAATCAATTAGCTATTAAAAGTATATGAATATCCCAGAGAAGATTGCTCAAGAGTTATCTGTACAACCACGCCAAGTTGCGGCGGCAATGGCCCTTTTGGATGAGGGGGCGACCGTGCCGTTTATTGCCCGTTATCGCAAGGAGGTAACTGGTGGTTTGGATGATACCCAGTTGCGTAATTTGGCAGAGCGCTTGATCTATTTGCGGGAGTTGTTGGAGCGCCGTGAGACGGTACTAAAGGCGATTGATGAGCAGGGTAAGCTGGCGCCGGAATTACGGGCCGCTATTTTAGCGGCAGATACCAAGACCCGTCTGGAGGATCTCTATCGCCCCTATATGAAAAAGCGTCGTACCAAAGCACAAATTGCTCGCGAGGCTGGGCTTGAGCCACTAGCAGATAGCTTGTTGGCGGATCCAAGCCTCAATCCAGAGGTGGAGGCGGCCAAGTTCATTGATAATGATAAAGGGGTCAATGATACGAAAGAGGCGTTGGATGGCGCACGGCAAATTTTGATGGAGCGCTTTGCTGAGGATGCAGAACTGGTGGGGCAGCTGCGTGAGTACCTGTGGGAGAACGGCCTGCTTCGCTCTAAGGTGGTTGAGGGGAAAGAGCAGGAAGGAGCGAAGTTCTCTGACTATTTTGATGCGGCTGAGGCCATTAAAAACATACCTTCTCACCGCGCACTGGCCCTGTTTCGTGGTCGTCGGGAGGGGGTTTTGCAACTGGATATTGAGCTGGAAGGTGATGCTGAGCGAGTCGCCAATCGCCAGCCAGGGCTCTGTGAGGGCCGGATTGCTGCTCATTATCAAATTGTCGATCAGGGGCGGGCTGCTGATAAGTGGCTGCAGGATTGCTGCCGCTGGGCGTGGCGAGTGAAGATTCTCAGCCATTTGGATCTTGAGTTGAAAAATCGCCTGCGAGAACACGCCGAGGAGGAGGCGATCAAGGTATTTGGTCGTAACCTAGGTGATCTGCTGTTGGCGGCTCCAGCCGGTGCTAAGGCCACTATGGGGTTGGACCCAGGGCTGCGTACTGGGGTGAAGGTAGCCGTGGTGGATGCCACAGGCAAGCTGTTGGATACCGCGACCATCTATCCCCATGCACCGAAAAATCAGTGGGATCAATCTATCTCGACGCTGGCTGCGCTATGTGCCAAGCATAAGGTGCAGCTGGTGAGTATCGGGAATGGTACGGCATCTCGCGAGACCGATAAACTGGCAGGTGAGTTAGCGGCTAAATATCCCGAATTGCATCTGACCAAAATTATGGTCTCTGAGGCGGGGGCATCCGTCTATTCTGCATCGGAATTGGCTGCTAATGAGTTTCCTGAGCTGGATGTTTCGCTACGCGGCGCGGTCTCGATTGCCCGTCGTCTGCAGGACCCGCTGGCAGAGCTGGTGAAGATTGAGCCGAAATCCATTGGAGTGGGACAGTACCAGCACGATGTCAATCAAACCCAGTTGGCCAGAGCCCTGGATGGGGTGGTTGAGGATTGTGTAAATGCGGTGGGAGTGGATGTGAATATCGCTTCGGCACCTCTGCTGGCAAGGGTTGCGGGCTTGAGTAATCGTTTGGCCAATAACATTGTGGAGTACCGTAATCAAAATGGTGCCTTTAACAATCGTAAGCAGCTTTTGAAGGTCTCCCGATTAGGGGAAAAAGCGTTTGAGCAGTGTGCCGGTTTCCTGCGTATCGTGGGCGGAGAGAATCCATTGGATGCTTCTGCCGTTCATCCAGAGGCCTACCCAGTGGTGCAGCGAATCATGGATCACAGCAAGCGGGCAGTTAATGATGTGATTGGGGATGCGGCTTTCCTCAAGTCTCTAAGAGCGGTGGAGTTTACTGATGAGCGTTTCGGTGAACCGACTGTGAAGGACATTATTGCAGAGCTGGATAAGCCGGGACGGGACCCCCGTCCTGAGTTTAAGACGGCTACTTTCAAAGAGGGAGTGGAGGCGATCGCTGACCTTAAGCCGGATATGTTGCTGGAGGGTGTGGTTACCAATGTGACTAACTTCGGTGCCTTTGTGGATATCGGTGTACATCAGGATGGTCTGGTACATATCTCCGCGCTTTCCGATAGCTTTGTGAAAGATCCCCATCAGGTGGTGAAGGCGGGAGATGTAGTCAAGGTGAAAGTGATGGAAGTGGATATTCCCCGTAAGCGGATTGCCCTCTCCATGCGTTTGGCTGATAGTGCAGCCGATGTGGCAAAGCCAAAGGCAAAGGAACCAAAAGGGGAGCGTCGTCCTAGTAATCATTCTGGGCGGGGCAAGCGCCAGGATCGTTCACAAGAGAAGACACAGCCTGATACGGCAATGGCCGCCGCGTTTGCGGCACTGAAAAAGTAGTTCTGAGTGGGTCTGATAGATGATTACTGGATCCTGAATCAAGTTCAGGATGACATTGCTGGGTTATGATTGCTCAGGAGAGTTCAATCCTGTTGTTCCGGGCTTGACCCGGAATCCATGATTGCTGGTATATAGATAGAACGTGTTCTTTGGATTTTGAATCAAGTTCAGGATGACATTGCTGGGTTATGCCTGCTCTGGTGATTCGATTCTGTCATTCCGGGCTTGACCCGGAATCTAATCAG
Source organism: Thiohalomonadales bacterium (assembly GCA_050295955.1). Classification (GTDB taxonomy): domain Bacteria; phylum Pseudomonadota; class Gammaproteobacteria; order RBG-16-57-12; family RBG-16-57-12; genus JAFLJP01. The sequence continues at coordinate 96,473 of JBNKQQ010000016.1, read as the reverse complement.
CCTTGTCAGTAAAAACAGATTTACGCTGTTAACTCATCAGGGGCTGTTTTATAATCGCCTTTTTGAGATTACCCATACTTCATGAAGCAAGACTCCATTTACGCCTCTCCGTTGGATCAGGTTGTCGATTTCACTTTCGATGACAAGGTTGCTTCGGTGTTCCCCGATATGATTAAGCGCTCGGTACCGGGCTATAGCACGGTAATTGCGACCACTGGCGTATTGGCAGAGCGCTACTTCAGTGAGGGGTCTCGGATCTACGACCTGGGGTGTTCCTTGGGGGCTGCGACCTTGACCATGCGCAAGGTGTTGCAGGGGCGGCAAGGTGAGATCGTTGCGGTGGATAATTCTGCTGCGATGCTGGAGAAGGCGCAGCGGCTGATTGAGCAGGACTCTGCTGACTTTCCCGTCAACTTCATCGAGGCGGATATCTGTAAGATGGCAATTGAGAATGCCTCCATGGTGGTGCTGAACTACACTTTGCAGTTTATCAAGCCAGAGCTTCGTCAGGGGCTGATTGATAAAATCTATCAAGGGCTGCGTCCTGGTGGAATCCTGGTGCTGTCCGAAAAGATCGCCTTTGATGACCATCACAAGCAGATGCTATTTATCGATTTGCACCATAGCTTTAAGCGTGCCAATGGCTACAGTGATCTGGAGATTAGCCAGAAACGCCAAGCGATTGAAAATGTACTGACTCCTGAAACCATTCCCCAGCATCGCCATCGCCTGGATCAGGCGGGCTTTTCTTGTGCGGATGTGTGGTTTCAATGTTTTAACTTTGCTTCTTTACTTGCTGTTAAATGATCGATTATCAAGATTTCCTGGATTCCCTGAAAGATACTGAGCTGGAGCCGTGGCGTGACAGCCTGCCTCCGTTATTCGAAAGTGGTCTTTCCGCTGTCCGCCATGGTGATTTGCCTCGTTGGCAAGCGGTACTGGATTCACTACCCAAGATTAAGACTGAAGATGTGGATCTTAAACATCGGGTGCGAGTCGGTAACCCTGATGAGTTGGATGATATGCAGTTGGGCGAGTTGATGGTAAAACTGCGCCAACTCCATCCCTGGCGTAAGGGGCCCTTTGATCTGTTTGGTATTCATCTGGACACAGAGTGGCGTTCGGATTGGAAATGGGAACGTCTATTACCCCATATTTCGCCTTTAGAAGACCGCCGGGTGTTGGATGTTGGGTGTGGTAGTGGTTACCACTGCTGGCGTATGGCCGGCGAGGGGGCCAAGCAGGTAATTGGTATCGATCCCAGCCCGCTGTTCATTATGCAGTTTCGGGCGATTAAGCACTTTATGCAGAATCCGCCTGATGTGGAAATTCTCCCACTACGCATGGAGCAGATGCCGGAATACCTACCTGCCTTTGATACTGTTTTCTCCATGGGGGTGTTGTACCATCGCCGTTCACCTCTGGACCACCTTAAGGAGTTACGTAATTGCCTGAAGCAGGGAGGGGAACTGGTGTTGGAGACGCTGGTGATTGAAGGAGAATTAGGTGAGGTACTGATGCCTGAGGATCGCTATGCCAAAATGGGTAATGTGTGGTTTATTCCTTCCCCGCCGACTCTCGAGCTATGGCTGCGGCGTATCGGCTTCCGGGATGTACAGATGGTGGATCTCTCCCAAACCTCGGTGGAGGAGCAGCGCAGCACGGAGTGGATGAATTTTGAGTCATTGTGTGATTTCCTCGATCCCAATGACGTCAATTTGACGATTGAGGGATATCCTGCACCCAAGCGGGCAATAATGGTCGCGAGAAATCCCTAAAATAGATTACTAATCATTGGCTTGGTATGGTTGTTGATGTCCAGGCACAGGATATGCATTTTTACGTATGAGTGGTCATAGTGAGGATTTCACTGATGAATAAGGCATATACTACGCAACAACTACAGCAACAGGGCGTTCAGTTTCAGGGAAGCGGCGGTTGCAGTGAAGGGAATCGTGACTACGGCTTTGAGCCTGCTTTTCTGGATAGCGATAGCGGTATTATTTATCCCAGCCGATTAGCGAATGGTTTACCATCACCCGTACATAGCCTGAATGGTCTGCCAGACAATTTGGTGTTGGCGCGGGATATCCACGGCAATGTCACAGCGGTCAAGGGAAGCGTCATTTCAGGGTTTAGTCGTGAAGGGCTGTTTTATAGTCGGGAAGAGTGTGCTGAGTTGCTTAAAGTGATTTAGTTGCTGGGGATAATCACCTCCACTCGATTACCACCCAGGCGGCTGCTGCCAAAGCGCATCTTACCACCATAGGCTGAGCAGATGTCATTGACGATAGCCAAGCCGATACCATGTCCGCTTACCTGCTCATCCATACGTATGCCGCGGCGCATGACCTCTTCAATCTTTTCCTGAGGGATTCCAGGGCCATCATCTTCGATCACCAAGCTGAGGCCTGGACGAGTCGCATCGCAACTGGTGTTACGAAGGGTTATGCGCACCTGTCGATGGCACCATTTATAAGCGTTATCAGCCAGGTTGCCAACGATCTCCATCAGATCATCACTATCGCCATAAAACAACACATTACGCTCTGCATAACGCCGTAGGTGGATCTCTTTATCGGCATAAACTTTATTCAGGCTGCTGACAATTTTTTCCAGCAATGGGCTTACCTCAACAGGGGAGGCAAAGGCGCTGCGGCCTGCAGTGGAAGCCCGTTGTAATTGGTACTCAATAATTTGGCTCATCCTTTCCACCTGAGTTTGTACGCTCTCCTGAAGTTGCTTGGCAGTATCTCCCTCTGCACTACTGCGTAAAAGGGCTAAGGGGGTTTTCAGGCTATGGGCCAGATCACCGAGAGCGGTACGGTTACGTTTGAGGTTCTCCTGCTGGCTATGTAGCAGAGTATTCATATCATCAGTTAGGCGGCGGATCTCTAGAGGGTATTTACCTGTTAGGGAGCGTTTTTCACCTGATTCGATTAGCTTCATATCATCGGTGACCTGGCGAAGTGGTAGCAGGCCCCAGCGTAATATCATACCTTGAACTACCAATAGCAGAATCGCCACGCCGGCTAAGGACCCCCAAAGCCCCTGGCGGAAGGAGGCAATATCGGCATAGAAGGCGTCAGCACGTTCTACGACGGTGAAGGTATACCCCATGGGAATGGGGGTGGTCTCATCCCAGGAGATGCCAAAGCTGTAGTAGAAGTATTCTCTACCTTGATCATCTTTGGTGATGCCGAACTCTTGGTTGCCGCGACTGAGGCCGTAGCGAAAGGGGATGTGTGTCTCTTTGGCTGACAGCGAGGTCCAGACAATCTCACCGTGATTGAGAGTGATCTGCGCATAGAGCCCTGAGTTTGGGATAGAGAAGCGTACCTCGGGCAATTCTCTGGGTTGGGCTAGTTTACCAAAATGGGAGAATTCGATGGCATTGATCATTTCGTAAAAATAGCCAAGAAGGCGGTTGCGTTGGGTATCCTCGGCATTTTTCTGATAAAAGCGATCCAGCGTGACACCGGTGATGCCGAAGAATAGGATGACAATGATGGTGGCTGCCAATAGTAGGCGGCTGGTGATAGAGGTCATTGTTTACGGAACCCTTGATTGATGCGATAGCCCCTGCCGCGTAGGGTCTCTATGAGGTTAAGTTTGTTGCGGGGATCCAGCTTTTTTCTTAGTCGTCCGATGAACACCTCGATAACATTACTATCCCGCTCAAAGTCTTGATCATAAATATGTTCCGTCAGCTCTGTTTTTGAGACAATTTTCTCTGCATGGAATAGTAGATATTCGAATATTTTATACTCAAAAGCGGTTAGATCTATTTCTTTATTATTGGCGGTGACTTTTTGGGTGGTGGTGTCGAGGCGAACAGGCCCGATGGTAAAGACTGGCTTAGCCATGCCCGCTGAGCGACGTAGCAGTACTTTGAGTCGTGCCAATAGTTCCTCAATATGGAAGGGCTTTACCATATAGTCATCGGCACCCGCTTCCAAGCCCTCTACTTTATCTTGCCAGCGCCCCCGGGCAGTAAGGATAAGGATAGGAAAGTTTTTGTCTGCGGCACGAAGCTGCTGTATCACCTCAATACCGGGCAGTTCCGGTAGTCCGAGATCAATGACTGCTAAGTCAATATCATACTCCAGGCCGATATAGACGCCTTCTCGGCCATTGGCCGCAAGATCAACGACATAGCCTTCATCATGTAGGCGTTGTCCTAACTGCTCGCGGAGAGTCTCTTCATCTTCAACAATCAAGATACGCATATCAGCCTATTTACATTATGTGTATGTGGCTATTGTAGTTTTTTAATGGATCTCGAAACAAGCTCGGGTTGAATGATGATGGGTTTCCGATTTGTTATTCTCATTTTAAACCGGTGGAGAGATGTTTTTTTTTGGGGGGGGGACGCAAAAGGACTGCCGAAGCAGTCCTTTTGGGCGATGACACTAAATCGTAGTGATTAGTGTTGAGCCAGGATGAAGTCAACCAACTTCTCGATGTTCTCATCAGAAACGCGAGGAGAGTTAGGTGGCATCATTACTTTGCCATATACGCCTTTGCTGCCTTTAGTCACGCTGTGAATCAGGGTAGCTTTGTCACGGCCAGAAGCAGCGATCTCTTTGAAAGATGGGCCAACCATTTTTTTGTCAACGCTGTGGCAAGTCAGACAGCCGCTTTTTTTAGCCAGATCAGCGTCAGCAACTGCTACAGAAGATACGCCAGCCATTGCTACAGAGATCAGTGCAGCAGATACAAGTTTCAGTTTCATGGATTTCTCCTTTTCTGTTATCTTAGTTGTTCATCTATGAAAAATTGTTCGTCCTCCTAACTTGTAACCACTATACCTCACCAAAGCTGAATATTTGCTGAACGATATTTTTTATAAAATACAGTGTGTTATATGCTTGTGTTGCAGTTATGTGACTTTGACCAGTTAATAAATTAATAATTGAGGTTTTGACATGAAGATTGGCACTCCACTCTCACATGGGGCTACTCGGGTGATGCTGCTCGGCTGTGGTGAATTGGGTAAAGAGGTGATCATTGCTTTGCAGCGTTTAGGCGTTGAAGTGATTGGTGTCGATCGTTATGAGAATGCGCCTGGCCAGCAGGTGGCTCACCGTGCTTATACTATTGATATGAGCAATGGGGTGGAGCTGAAAGCGCTGATTGAGAAGGAGCAACCTCACTTTGTGGTGCCGGAGATTGAGGCCATTGCGACGGATATGCTGGCCGAATTGGCTGAACAGGGAATCACCGAGGTAATACCGACTCCCAAAGCGGTGCAGCTGACTATGAATCGTGAAGGTATTCGTACTTTGGCAGCCGAAGAGCTGGAGCTTCCCACTTCCCGTTATGGTTTTGCCAGCTCGCTGAATGAATTGCAGCAGGCGATTGATGGTGGCATTGGTTATCCCTGTATTGTTAAGCCGGTAATGTCCTCGTCGGGCAAGGGACAGTCGACCATTCGAGGTCCTGAGGATGTAGAGAAGGCTTGGGATTATGCTATGGCAGGAGGCCGGGTGAGCCATGGTCGGGTGATTGTGGAGGAGATGGTTGATTTTGATTATGAAATTACTCTACTGACTGTGCGGGCACTGAATGTTCAAGGTGAGTTGGAAACGGCTTTCTGTGAGCCAATAGGCCATCGTCAGGAGCAAGGTGATTACGTGGAAAGCTGGCAACCACAGCCGATGTCTCCAGTGGCACTGAGCCGTGCTCGAGAGATTGCAGACAAAATTACAACGGCCTTGGGAGGGCGAGGTATTTTCGGGGTCGAGCTATTTATTAAGGGAGACCAAGTCTGGTTTAGTGAGGTAAGCCCTCGCCCTCATGATACGGGTATGGTGACCATGGGGAGTCAGTGGCAGAATGAATTTGAACTCCACGCTAGGGCAATTCTTGGTTTGCCGGTAGATACTCGTATGTGCTGTGATGCTGGAGCCAGTGCCGTGATCTATGGTGGTATGGATGCCAAGGGAATCAGCTATGAGGGACTAGAAGAGGCGCTGGCGGTACCTAATTCCCAAGTACGTCTATTTGGTAAGCCTGAATCATTTGAGCGCCGCCGTATGGGGGTGGCCGTAGTGAGGGGCGATAATATTGAGAAGGCCCGGGAGCAGGCCGAATTGGCGTCTTCGAAGATCCGTCCCATCCAATAACTATAGTTATTTCCGCTATGTATCTAGCGGGGCTCAATCTGGGGCATCCGCTCACTCAGGCGGGTGCCGTTTAGTCCTAGTCGTTGATCATAAATCGCGGCATAGGCCATGATGTTTTGCACGTAATTGCGGGTCTCACTGAAGCGAATGGTTTCTACCCATCTATCGGCTTCAATAGGTTCATCCTTCGGTAGCCATTTGCGAACATTGCCATAGCCAGCATTATAGGCGGCGGTTGCTGTAACCATATTATTTTGTAAACGCTTAAGGTTACGCTTGAGGTAGGCAACACCAAATTGAATATTCACATCGCTTTGTAGCAGATTGGCCGTATTTTGTAGCGGGCTCTTTAGGAGTCGTCCAATTTCCTTTCCTGTACGCGGCATGATCTGCATGAGTCCCAATGCGCCTCGATTCGAGCGGGCATCTTGCATGAAGGCGCTCTCCTGGCGAATTACTGCCATAACCCAGGCGGGATCCACTTGATGCTGGCGTGACTCATTAATTACAGCTTGGCGATGGGCCAGGGGGAAACGTAGTTCCATATCATCCCTAAATGGGGTTTGGGCAACCGTTAATATGGCCCGGTCGTGCCAGCCCCACTCTGCTGCCAATTTAGCCGCCTGTGCCCGTTGCTGAGTGTTCATCTTATCAATGGCATATTGCCACTCTCGTCGTGCATCCACGACTCTTTCCAATGCATACAACTCCCTGGCACGGATAAAGGCAGGGAATTGTTCCAGAGAGTCGGACAACTCTTCACTCAAATCAATTTGCTGATGGTCTATTTGGTAATCTGCATTAATCTGGTCAGCCGCCAGGAAGCTGTAATAACGCCGCTCCTGAGCTAGCTGTTGATAGCCAGCTTGAATCTGATCGGGCGTAAGCTTATCAAGAGCTTCAGCACTGCGTAGTGACCAATAGCGCCAGCGGGGGAGATCTTGCTTCAGTGGAGAGAGCCGCTGTAGCCATTCATCAACTGATTGCCAGTCACCAACTGAGAGGGCCGCACGAATTCGCCACTCTTGCAAATCGCTATTACGAGGGTCGGCAATAACTTCTGCAATGGCAGGGTTGTCTATCTCCTCCTGCTGTAGCAGGCTAGAGAGGGCCAGGCGTCTTTCAATAGAGGTTTGTTCTTGGCTTGGGAAAGCGTATTTATCTTTCAGTGTATTCCAACTGTCCCATGCTTTGCTGGCATCATATCTGGCGAGTCGTTTTACCCCGTAGCGAACAATTGTACGTGCTAACTCTTCCGGGTATTGGCTTAAATTGAATTTATTGACTTTTTCAGGATGGCGGCGAAGCGAATACCAGCTGTCTGCAAGCTGCTTGTGGGGGGGCTGAATATACTTTAGCAGGTAGCGGGCCAGCGTGTATTTGCCATTTTCCATGGCAAGCTGAAATCGTTGCCATGCTAATTCGGCATTAAAGTACTCGCTTTTTAACCAAGTACTAAAAAGGGGGTCGCATGCTTTCGGTTGCGATTTTCCGACTAACCAGAGTGGGCTCACTTGTCTCAACGCATCCTTTTTATTTCCAGTGTGATATAGCGCACGCAGATAGAGGCATTGAAGTTCTGCATCCTCCTGTCCTGGATAGTTATCACGGAATATTTGCCATTGACCAGAGTTTGCCTGGGTTTCCAGCCATTGCCGTTGAAGGCGGGAGGCTATCGGAGTGTCGGGGAACTGGGATGTAAAACGACTGATTTGCTCTGCAGTGACATAGCGTAGTCGAGATTGATAATCAGCGTAATAGAGATAGGGGAGCAATGGATAGTTATCCAGTTGCTGAAGATATTTTTGATAGTTACTGCGCTGTTTCTTTCGTAGAGCCTGCTCGGCTTTAAGATATAGCTCACGTTGCTCGCTAAGTTGTTTGACTGCAGGCTGTGAGGCCTGTGCCAAGGTTAGCAAAGCAAATTGGAGAAGAGTAATTGTCAGAAGAATACGAATGGCCACTTGTCTACAACGAGTCTGGTTTATACCACTAGTTAACTAGATCGGAAGCAAATGGCCAACGTTAAGGGATATATTTACCCACGCCCTATACGCAGAACGTCTATTAGCATATCCTCATTTTCAATTCGATCTGCCAGGATCTCCCCCAGATATGAGAGGTCTTTCTCCAGCATGTTTAATGATTCTTCACAATGTTCTTTGTTATCGTATTTATCATTGAAAGAGAGGATTGTATCGGTGGTATCCGCAATACGAGGGTATATTGTATCAGCAACTTCTAATACTGCGGTTCTACGCTCTTTGCCTTCAGCGATAAAACGGTAAATGCTGAAGTGAGCATCCGCAGTGTAATCAACTAATGCCTGGCAAAAGTCTTGAATGGACTCAATGATTTGATCATTTTTCTCAAAGGGGCGGGCGGCTGCCAGCATACCATAAAGGGTGAGCATCTCTGTTCGCAGCTCAATCAGTTCATCGATCAGTTGGTGAGATTGACTTCGGCGCTCAGCACTGACAGTGTCTGTTGTCATATATAATACCCTTCCACTATTTATATTGGGGAAACTTATAAAAGCATCCACCATTCTACGTATAAATTCCATATCTGTGAAGCACTTCCCATAGTTCGTGTAGGTTATGTAACGTTATAAGGTTTGGAAGGTTATTTTGGGACACGATGGAAAAGGCATGACGAATGGCGCGTTAGATGATGTTAATTTTTTCTCTTTGTTTAATGAAAAATACTGGTAAAGTGCAGTGAGTCGATTAATGGATGGGATGTGATGAACCAACACTATCTGGAAATCATAGATGAAGCACTTATCAGTGTGCTTAACATGATGGCGGGTATTGAGCTAAGTGCAGGGCAAGGGCAAACCCATATTAAAGATCATGAAGAAGTATTAGTGGGGGGAAGTATTACCAGCGTTATTTCCCTGAATAGTGATCAGCTACATCTTTCGGTGGCATTAACTTTCCCTAAAGAACTGGTAGAGGCCATCGCTCAGAAAATGCTGCCTGGTATGGGAGTGGATGCTGATCATCCGATGGCCAGCGATTTGGTGGGTGAGTTGGCTAATATGGTCGTTGGTAGTGCAAAGAATCGCTTAGACAGTACAGGAAACCAGCTGAGTCTGTCACTACCAGTTGTGGTTTCCGGTAGTGATTATCATGTAGAACATAAAACAGGGAAACCTGTTTGGGTAACGTCATACAGCAGTGATAGTAGTCAAATTTTTGTTGAGCTCAGTTATAATTTAGAAGAAATTTAGTTAACGCTAATATGATTGTCAACATAATTACCACAAAAAAAATAATGACGACGACAACTGTAAATTTTGATAGGATTTGGCAAAATTGGGTCGAAGCCTTAAAAGGCGGCCATAAAAAATAATGTGGAAATATAGGGATAGCATGATGCAAAAGACAGTCGTTGCTTTGTTATTGATTGCTGGGTTGGGGGTAAGTTCAAATAGTTTCGCTGATGGGTGGGGTGAGACTTCAGCGCTGAACACAGTAGAGGCTGGCATTGAGGGTACTCGCCATAATTTGACTCAGAGTTTCCTTGGCGGAGTCATTAGCATGGAAGATCAGCGTAATAATTATGGGGAAGTCTGTGTTTACTGCCACACTCCTCATGGTGCAAATACTACACCTAATGCGCTAGGAATGCCCTTGTGGAATAGAACTATCAACTATGATGCAGGCACATACGAGTTGTATAATATGACAACAACTCTACAGTTGATGGGGCAGCAACATGAGACTGTTTCCAAGCCTGGACCAGCCTCTCTTACTTGTTTGTCATGTCACGATGGAATAACGGCAATTGATTCCATTATTAACATGCCTGGTTCGGGTCGATACAAAAAATCCCAGGAAGATGCTTCCACTATTGATGAAGAGTTTTTGGACACTTGGACAAATTTAGGTGGCTTGATTACCGTGCCAACTCACAGAACGCTTGAGGGCTGTGCGAATAAGTGTCATAACGACGGAAGTAGCCCTACCGCATTCGGTGGCTTTGTTATTGGTCGTGGAGATTCAGAAGTATATCAAGGGAAAGACGTTAATCAGCTGACTAAAGTGGATTTGAGTAATGACCATCCTGTAGGTGTTTTATATCCCACTACTTTTGAGGCTAACGTCGATTTCTCCGAGCCAAATGGTGAGATTCCAGGAAAGATGCGTTTCTTTGAGAGATCAGTGGGTACTAACCGTGCGGGTCGAGCTGACAAAAATGAAATTCGGTTATATGACTCTGGTGAGGGTTATGAGGTTGAATGTGCCTCGTGTCATGATCCCCATGGTGTGCCAGATTCCGGTGGCGTGAAATTTATTCCAAGCTTCCTGCGTGTTGAAAATGCGGGTAGTCAGCTTTGCTTGACATGCCATATTAAATAACCAAATCATCTCTCCATAGTTTTGGAGGGTGGGGAAAGCCTAACAAGTGAAAGCTTGTTAGGCTTTTTTATTGTGCTAGTGTGAGAATAATGAAAACAGATGGTTATGGCGATTAATATTACAGAGTCATTGGATCCCAAGTGGAGGCGACTTTTTGATGAAGAGCTTGCTAAAGAGTATATGGTTAATCTTGGTAAATTTTTACAGCAGGAGCTGGATAAGGGTGAAGTAATCTACCCTCCTAGAGAGTTATGGTTTAATGCTTTCCTTCATACGCCATTTGATGAGGTGAAGGTGGTGATTGTTGGGCAGGATCCCTATCATGGAGAGGGACAGGCTCATGGGCTGAGCTTTAGCGTGCCAGATGGCATTAAAATTCCACCTTCACTACGCAATATCTATAAAGAGGTTAATCGTGATATTGGGGGGGGGGTGCCTGATTCTGGCAATTTGCAGCGGTGGGCTGATCAAGGTGTGTTGCTGCTTAATGCCTCATTAACTGTTCGTGCTGGTGAAGCAAACAGCCATAGCAAGCGAGGATGGTTAATTTTTACCAATGCCTGTATCCAATATATTAATCAGCGAAAGTCTGGTGTGGTATTTTTGGCCTGGGGGCGTTTTGCGCATGAGGTGTGCTCGATTGTGGATACCACAAAGCATTGTGTGATTAAAACTTCACATCCTAGCCCTTTGGGGGCGAGTAAATCAGGTAAAGAGTTTGAGTCATTCTTAGGTTCTGAGTGTTTTTCCCAGGCGAATGCTTATCTTGAGAGGCAGGGAAAAACTCCTATTGAATGGTCGTGCTAAAAGACACTAAAAAACATAATAACTATATAGGAATATTCGTATATAGTTATTTTTCGTGCAATAGCCACAGCCACTGGGTATTACTTACCAATAAGCCTTAAAAATATGAGTAGCGTGACCTCGGATTGTGAAAAATAACAGCAATATAAGAAAGCTGATACATACTTATGTATCAGCTTTATGGGGGGGCAGTTATGGCTTAACGATACCTTGAACACCCACTGTAACAGTATCGCCTGGGTTGACTACTAGGCCGCTTTGTTCACAATTCCATGCATTGCTGCCTTGCGTGATGGCCGCATAGACTGCTTGACCCGTAGTATCATTTTGGCATAACACAATGGCAGCATTTATACGTTGTGTGCTTAGTGAAAGCTCTTCCTGAGGAGTGCTATCAGCAGGCTGAATGGCTAAACCGCTAGGAGCCGCGTATAGATTTGAGATTTCTTTAACTACTTCATAGCTATCGATATCAATTGCTATCATGCGTCCGTCTAAAGAGGAGCCGGTAGCGTATGCTCCTCGGAAGAGAAGTTGTCTGGATATGGCGTCATACGCAATGTATGAGCCGCGATAGTTAATAAAATCTTTAATGCTTAGAACCTCGTGGCTATTCTTATTGAATGCTATAAGGGAAAATCCACCATTGTTATAGTGCGTATAGATAGCAAAAACTTTATCTTCTATTACGCTGATTCGGCTGGCCTGGTAATAATTACTTATATCTGAAGGGGCAAATTCAGGGCTAACTTCGTAAGTGGATGGATTTATTGTTCTTAAATAGTGTGAATTTGTTGTAACGTAAATAATATCGCTATTAACTACTAGGTTTTGGTGCTCAGCAGTTGGAACATACGATGCTCCCACATTAAACTGTAATAGTTGTTCATCTTGTAACCCTAAAGATAGGCTATTTCTTTTGCTGAGCAATAGCTTTCCATCCGCAGGTTTGTATTGGAGGGAGTACAAGGTATTTTTGTCATCAGATAGTCCGATAGAAATTGCTTTACCTAGTGAAGAGATTCTCGTTGATTCTTGGCGTGTGGTTGTATCAACTAATATGATTTCACTGCTATCTATATTGCTGTCATAAGTAACAATGTAGAGATGTTTATTATCAGGATGTAGCAAAATTGAGTAGACATTTTCATAACTATTTCCTGAACCATTGGTAATTTCTTCAGGAATTCCAGTGTTAATGTTAATGTCAAAGACTCCGAATGCAGAGGAGGCGTAATAACGGTCTCCAGAGGTGCTCACAACAGGATTGAAATATCCAAAAAGTGGCATGTTCCCCGTATATCCATAGCCGATTGTTCCAGTATTATTTAATGTACCAGATTCGTAAAAGTTGGTCTTAGTGTTGTATTCAGGAACAACAATAGTCAGTGAGGCATAACTGTGACAACAGAAAAGAAGTGCTCCAAGGATTAAAAGTAGTTTCCACTTATTGCGCATTATTATCTCCTTATTAATTTCAGCGCATACTATATACATAGTTTTTTTTTATAAAACCATTTTTTTTATGATGTATGTATGGGCAGTTTTTATCGATATTTTATTAATAGAAATTTTATTTTCACGTGCATGAAATAATTATCGATTTTGTTGATGACTTAATTTTTCATACCAATTTTTATATAAAACTTACCTTGGGAACCGCTGAAGAAGTCCAATCACCGCTCTGCGTGGGCCTGAAGCGTACAGTGTAAGGTGCACTTCGCAGCGGAATGACGGGTCCTTTCCAAGAAGTGCAAGGCTACCGCGTCCTGCTATCAAACCTTACCTACTACATCCATGTAGGCAATGCAGTAGATGTATGTTTTAGACCACGCCCAAAGGGGGGGCAGGCTGATCCGCACTCGGCGTTATGATTTACATGCCTGCGAATTCATGCCTTGATTGCAAACCAGTCTGGAAGCCAGAGTGGTGATTGGACTTCGTCAGAGGTTCCCTTGCTATGTGTGAATAAGTGGTGTGGAGAGGCATTAAGTGCATATATAAGCTATTCTAATGTTATCACGCCTTGATGATGGTTATAAAAATCGTAATTGGCTTCCCAGTTTAAGAAATATTGAGCAATATAAATGAAGATTATCATAATTGTTTTCATCGGATTAGTTGTCCTCATTTTTTCCAGTTTTATTGTTTTAGGAAAAAAATCTCAGTCAGAAATACCTGATCTTGGGATGGTTGCTGGACAGTTTAAGCCGTGTAAATATGGTAGTAATTGTGTCAATAGTATGGAACAGGGGGTATCCCATATTGCACCGCTATTCTTATCGAATAAGCATCAATGGTTTCAATTACCAGATCTTGTCAGTGCCATGGGGGGAGAAGTAAAAAGCCAGAAAGCCAATTATTTGCGGGCAACTTTTACCTCTAGATGGTTCGGCTTTGTAGATGATGTCGAGTTATTCTGGGATGTGTCAAATAAGCTGTTACATGTACGCAGTGCTTCTCGCGTGGGGCGTTCTGACTTTGGGGTGAATCGTAAGCGAATGGAGGCATTGCAGCAGCAGTTAAGTCAGCTTCAATAGAGCAATGCAATCTAGTTTTTCTGCCACCATTTAGGTAGATCACAGATACTTTCTAATAGTGCATCTGGAACAATTCCCAGCGACATATCCTCATGTCGGGACTATACCTGTATAGCATGTAGTCCAGCAGCTTGGGCACCTGCAATATCACTACGAATATTATCACCAATCATAACGGTTTCATCTGCAGTTATTTGTAATATATCTAGTGCACTTTGATAAAAGAGCTTGGCAGGCTTACCCATGACGATAGGTATTATATCACTGGCGTGTTGGAGGGCTTTGACAAAGAGGGCAACATCTAACCTTAATCCATCCTCAGCTTTCCAATATCGAGTCATGCCGAGCGCTACGAGATGAGGGGGTGGGTATTGCATTAGCAGGCGGAAGGCTCGATTAAGTGTATTGAAGTTCCAAGCTTCACCTAAATCACCAATGATAAGGGCTTCAACCTGCTCATCACTATCACCTGCAATGGTAAGTTCATGAAATTCCTGTTGTGCAGTTATCAGGGATAAATAGTGCAATTTTTCCCTTTATCTTATGCCGCTTGAGCCAGTGACAGGCTGCTAATGATGGTGTGAGTATATGATTGATATCTGCCTCAATACCAAAGCGCTGGAGCTTTTGACGTAATTTGTCGCGGGATTTAGAGCTGGTATTTGTAAGAAAAAGGTGAGGGATTCCTTGTCGATGGGCCCACTTTACCACTTCTGAAGAGCCAGGGATGGTCTGGTCATCCTGATAGAACACCCCATCAAGATCAAACAGTATTGCTTTCAAGGTGACCTCACTTGTGAATAACTCGTGTTATTGCTAAACATAGCACACCAGGAAAAGGGTGTGGTTTTTCCTTAATCGGCTTGTGTCTATACTTAAGAAGTCTCTGATTAAATCCACTACTATACTATTTGGGCAGGAAGCCAGAAGGGACCCAGCCATGGCTTCCTGTCTACCTGGGAGATAAAGGGGGGTATTCATGAGCTTGGCCTATATTTCACATCAGTCGTGTCTGTTGCATGATGTGGGTGAAGATCATCCTGAATCTCCCGCACGTCTTCAGGCGATATGGCAGCAGTTACAAAATAGCGATATTGCCTCTTCTCTTCAATATTACGATGCCCCGCCAATTGATCGTGAGCTGTTATACCAAATTCATGATCCTAGCTATGTTGATACCATTTTCGAGCAAGCGCCATCAGAAGGGATATTGCAGTTGGATCCAGATACGGCAATGACGCCATATAGTCTGGATGCGGCACTGCACGCAGCGGGTGCGGTGGTATATGGTGTAGATTTGGTCATGGAAAGGAAGCATGGTGCCGTGTTTTGTGGTGTTCGACCTCCTGGACACCATGCTGAGCGTGATCATGCGATGGGATTTTGCATCTTTAATAATATTGCAGCGGGTGTGCGTTATGCGCTGGACCATTGGAAGTTGGAGCGAGTGGCGATTGTTGACTTCGATGTACATCATGGTAATGGTTCAGAAGCGATCTTGCTGGATGAGCCAAGGGCGCTGCTCTGTTCTACCTTTCAACACCCTTACTATCCCTATAAAGGCGCGGATACGCGAAATGATCACATCATTAATCTTCCATTGCGTGCTGGTTCTACTGGGCGGGATTTTCGTTTTGCCGTGGAGAGTTGGCTATTACCTGGATTAGATATTTTTAGACCACAGTTAATTTTTATCTCTGCAGGGTTTGATGCGCATCGGGACGATCCGTTAGCTTCACTGCTGTTAGATGAAGAGGACTATGGTTGGATAACCCAACAGGTTAGGGCCGTTGCTGATCAGCATGCTGAAGGGCGTATCGTATCGAGCTTGGAAGGGGGATATAATCTGGAAGCCTTGGCAAAAAGTGTTGAGGCACATCTTCGGGCATTGATACAGTAGATAGCAGTTAATTAGAGAGTACGATGATGCAGGCAACGGTAGAGCTTCAAGTGGTCCCCCTGGGTGAGGGCGTTTCAGTACGTAAGCAGATTGAAAGCGTAGTGGAGATGTTGAACGGTTTTGGCTTTGTTATGGAGACTCATGCATCGGGCACTAATATTGAGGGTGAGCTTGGCGATATCTTTAAAGCCATTGAGCAGATTCACCTAGCACTTCATGCTGAAGGCAGTGCAAGGCTGCTGAGCTATATTAAGGTTGAGACGCGAACTGATAAGGTACCGACCTTGGCAGGTAAAAAGCTTTAGTGGATGTGTCACTAAGCTAAAAAAACGAAAACCTAACCAATCTGAGGGAGTATTGATGACCTATAGAAAGATACTGGTTGCCGTGGATTTTTCGGATGCAGCACAACAGGTGGTTGCCAGGGCTGAAATGCTGGCTGAAGAGAGTGGTGCGGTATTAAGCCTTTTGCATGTGGTGGAGTATCTTCCACCATTAGATTTCGCGGGGGACCCCATCAGTGTATCTGTACTGGATTTTGATGAACAGCAGTTGGTGGACAATGCCAAGCAATCGCTTGAGAAGTTTGTGAACCAATATCTTCCTGGTAAATCGGTTGCTCGGCATGTGATGTCCGGTATTCCTAAACTTGCGATTATTGATCTGCTCGATAAAGAGCAGATGGATTTGCTCGTGATTGGTTCCCATGGCCGCCATGGCTTGGCTCGTTTGTTGGGTTCTACTGCCGCGGCAGTTTTAAATGATTGCCCCTGTGATGTATTGGCGGTTCGCATAAAAGAGTAGTTTGTTTGATTCTTAAAAAACCGTTAACCGCTGCAGTGGTTTGCCAGATATTGGCGTTGATGATTCTGGCTGGTGGTATTAAGTTGTTTGCTCTTGATGGGCTGCAGACTTGGCAACTATTGCTAATTCAAGGGGGGCTGGCGGCGCTGTTCTCCCGACCTTTAGGGATGGCGCCTTGGTGGTTGTTATTGCATCTGCTACTTCCTATCGCCATCTGGTTGGCGGTGAGCTGGCAGCTCCCTCCTTGGATTTATCTTGTCGCTTTCCTGATTACCCTTTTGGTCTTTTGGAATAGTGCCGGTGAAAGGGTACCTCTTTATCTCTCCAATCACACAACTTGGCAGGCGTTGGATGAGTTGTTACCTAAACAGCAAAATCTGCGTTTTTTGGATCTGGGTAGTGGGTTGGCAGGGACACTCCGTTATCTGGCAGAGCAGCACCCAGAGGGTAAATTTGTAGGGGTGGAGAGCGCTCCGCTTCCCATGATATTAGCACGCTGGCGTTGTCGGAGTATTTCAAATATCAATCTACTCCAGGAGGATATGTGGCAGCATGATCTTTCCCAATATGATGTGGTGTACTGCTTTCTCTCTCCTGAACCAATGGCAAAACTCTATGTAAAGGCGAAAAAAGAGATGCGAGAGGGGGCGTTGTTTATCAGCAACAGTTTCTCTGTGCCCGGTGCAGAGTCCGATGTGCTTTATGAACTCTCAGATCGGCGCAGAACCCGTCTTTTTCTGTGGAAAATGTGATACTCTACTAAAATTATAAGGTATGGCAGTGTGCTTTTCTCCCACTCGATGATGAAGGTTGATAGGCATGTCTAGGCAATGATATTCATAGAGACGAAACCATGGATTTTCTCCCCCTCTTTTTTGATCTGAAACAGCGTACCTGTCTGGTGGTAGGCGGTGGTGAAGTGGCACTGCGCAAGGTGCGCCTGTTACTACGCGCTGGTGCTCGAGTGGAGCTGGTATCATTAGCCCTCTGCGAAGGATTGGAGACGTTACATAAACAGGAGAAGATTCGATTTCTACCAGGTAGTTTTGATCCACATCTGTTGGACGGGAAGGTGTTAGTGATTGCGGCAACGGATGATGAACTGGTAAACCGCCAAGTTCATGGTGCGGCCACTCACCGCCACTTGCCGGTAAATGTGGTGGATTGTCCCGAGCTTTGTACCTTTATTTTTCCATCTATCATTGATCGCTCTCCGGTGGTGGCGGCTATCTCTACTGGTGGAGCATCTCCAACATTGGCAAGGCTCATGCGGGCCAAACTGGAGACGCTGATTCCCGCCGCTTACGGACGTTTGGCCCAATTAGCGGAAAAGTTTCGTGAGCCGGTAAAAAAGCGTTTTGCTGAGACACACCAGCGTCGCCTTTTCTGGGAGGAGACCCTGCAAGGTCCGGTGGCAGAGCATGTGTTTTCCGGGCAGATGACACAGGCTGAGGCGATGTTGCAGCAGAGCTTAGCACAGCTTGATGCACCCAAGGAGGGGGAGGTCTATCTGATTGGTGCCGGCCCTGGTGATCCCGATCTGCTGACTTTCAGGGCTTTACGTCTGATGCAGCAGGCAGATGTGGTGCTCTATGATCGCTTGGTCTCCCAGCAGATTCTCGATCTGGTGCGTCGGGATGCTGATTTGGTCTACGTTGGGAAAGCGCGTTCCAATCATGCAATGCGCCAGGAGGAGATTAACCAAACTCTGGC
Source organism: Thiohalomonadales bacterium (assembly GCA_050295955.1). Classification (GTDB taxonomy): domain Bacteria; phylum Pseudomonadota; class Gammaproteobacteria; order RBG-16-57-12; family RBG-16-57-12; genus JAFLJP01. The sequence goes on along the minus strand of JBNKQQ010000016.1, from coordinate 78,214 downwards.
GAAATTGGCCAAACAGGGGAAGCGGGTATGCCGCCTCAAGGGGGGGGATCCTTTTATCTTTGGTCGCGGTGGAGAGGAGATAGAAACCCTGGCAGAGCAGGGGATTCCTTTCCAGGTGGTGCCGGGGATCACTGCTGCGGCGGGTTGTGCCAGCTATGGCGGTATTCCTCTAACCCATCGTGATTATGCACAATCGGTTGCTTTTGTGACGGGGCACTTGAAGGACGGCAACTTCAATCTCAACTGGGAAGGCTTAATCCATCCCCAGCAAACCTTGGTCATTTATATGGGCTTGGTTGGCTTGCCAACTTTAGCTGCTGAGCTGATCAAACGGGGCATGCGCGCCGATATGCCTGCGGCACTGGTTCAACAAGGGACCACGCCGCAACAGCGGGTCCTTATCGGTACTGTCGAAAGCTTGCCTGAGCTGGTGGCCAAGCATGAGGTCAAGGCGCCCACCTTGGTGATTATTGGCGAGGTGGTGCTTTTGCACGATAAGTTGGCGTGGTTTAATCCGGAACAAGTTGTGGATTAATCCACACTTTTCCACAAAGCCTGTGGATAAAGCTGTGGGTGATTTTCGGATAACTCACTTCAGCCCTTGTGGCATAAGGGCTAGAGACGGATTGGCGTTATTTTCGGCACTCTCCTGTTATTCTGAATAATTTTCTAGCGTGGCACCATTGAGTGCAGCCTCTATCTGGGCAATTAACTGATCGGCTTCGCTGGCACTTGGGACACTGTCACCAATGGTTATACTCTTATCGCGATGATCAATTAGTTCAATGGTGTAAAGGGCGCGCACTGTACCGCCACTAGTGTATTGGCTGTTTGATAACTTTTTAAAGCCGTTGATCTTGTCGATGGGAAAGAAGCGTTGCCAGTGCCAGAAGAACCACTGCTTATCCATATGAATGCCCTGCATATCCACTTTTACACGGTAGGCAAGTCCCAGCATGTAGATGCCAATTAAAGCAATAATGCCACCAATTAGGCTAAACATAATACCCAGCATCAATTCCATATCTGCTTGTAGTATGAAGATCCCGCTTATGGCAAAGCATGAGCCAAAGATGGTGAAAGGCAGGCTGATTTTCAGGTTACGGAATAGGGGATAATGCATCTCCAATCCCTGTTCATTGGGGAGGGATTTCACAAATTCACTATTGCGTAGATCGCTTTTCACAATATTGGTTTTTACTGTGGATCTCTGTGGTTCAGGAAGTTGATAAACTGGGATGTCGTAGTTGCGATGGAGCTTTATGGATGGCTGAATGGACTCAATTTCCAGGGTCCAGTGGTGATAACCTCGTGAGCTGTGGGTCTGTGTTGCATGGCAATCTTCTGGAACGGAAAAGCAAAAGCTGACTTCTGATGAGCCAAGTTTATTGTATGGGAGTACCTGCTGACTGTCCTGCCATACAATGTCATGGTGCGTCTCACTGTTATTGTCTGAGCCTCGACGTTCATAGGTGTATAGATTGGTGAGAACAATCTTAAATGTAGTGTCTTTTGGTAGAGGGTAATTGATAGTGATTGTGCCTCCTACTTCCCCACTGATGGAGCCGGGGAACGGTGAAAGCATAAGGGGGGTTGGGCCAAAGCGCTTCCATTCAATGGTTTTACGATAGGCCATAAAGAGCAGGCCCAAACCCACAATAGGAAATAACAGAATCAGTAATAGGAAGGGCGCCTCTACTTCACGACTAAGTTGGTCAAAGTTAAAGAGGATGGGAGATGTCACGAGATTCCAGGAGATAGCAAAGCCCCAGTAGAACCAGATGGTGGCTTTGGCATTGGAGCGGATCTGATTATCCCGCCACCTCTTGTTTTCTAACCAAGGAGTTGATTGGTCCAAGGTAGTTCCTTTTCTATTGTTATTTTAGGGTTCGATATTCATAGCACACGAGGCTTACACTTTTCCACAAAGCCTGTGGATAACGCTGTGGGTGATTTTCGGATAACTCACCCCAGGCCTTGTGGCATAAGGGCTGTAGACAGATTGGCGTTATTTTCGGCACACTCCCATTATTCTGAATAGTTTTCTAGAGTGGCACCATTTAGTGCTGCTTCTATTTGGGCAATTAATCGATCGGCTTCATTGGAACTGGGGATATTATCCCCAATGATAAATTGCTTGTTATCGGCCGTGACTATGGCGATGTCATAAAATAGTCGGCCCCCCCTGCCAAGCCATTGTTTTTTTTGTATCTTCTTAATTTTCCCTACAGGAAAAAATGTTTCCAGTGTCCAGAAAAACCACTGCTTTTCACGGTATATGCCTTCCATAGTGACGGAGATTTGATAAGCCAGTCCCAGCCGATAGTACCCCGTCAATGCCGTTAAACTGCCTAATAGCATAAATATACCGCCGACAATCCAGGCATTGGCTGCAGTTTCATTGGAAAACAAATGAATACTAATCAGGACAAAGATTGTTCCTATCACTGAAATAGCTAAGTTAAAACCCAAATTTCGAAACATGGGGTAGTTCATGTTTAATCCATGCTCATCGGGTTGGTAATCAACATATTCTGCTTGGCTAAGTTTGGTTTCCAGAGGTTTGACTGAAATATCGGAGTATTGTGGCTCCGCTAGTCGATATATAGGAACATCATAGTCCCTTATAAAATTGATGGTAGAGTCTACCGCTTCAATTCTAATATTCCAGTAATGATACCCTGGGTGTTTTTTTGAGCCACAGGGCTGGCACTCCTCGGGGACCTGAAATAGAAAGGGGACTGTTGTATCAAAATTATTTGTTTGACTAAGTACTTTTTGTGTGTCTTGCCATGTAATATTGTCAGGAAAGTTATTTTGTGAGTTGGAATGTTTTAGATTGCTTAATGTGACGCTAAATTCTGTATCGCGCTGCAATGGAGGAATAAGCATAATAGTTCCTCCTACCTCTCCCCCAACTGATCCAGGAAACGGTGAGAGGGTTAATGGTGCAGAGCCGAAACGAAACCAGCTTTTTGTTTTCTGGATAGCTATAGCCAGTAAGAAGATACCAATTGCTGTAAATAATATAATTAATACCAGCGAGGGGAGTTCTGTGTCGGCATTAATTTTGGAGATTAAGTTAAATAGTAAAATCCAACATGTAAAGTTCCAGCCTATCGCCATGATCCAATGTATTTTGAGATGAGATGCATCCCTGGCTTCTATTTTGTTATCTTTCCAATTGGGGTTTTCCATCCAGGGAGATGAGCACTTCATTTTTGTTCTTATTCCACCATATCGATTAAAAGCTGAGGCGATCCTCTTGAGGATATTATCTGAGCCAATAAACAAATGCTATTTTTCCACAAAGCCTGTGGATAACGCTGTGGGTGATTTTAGGATAACTGAGTGGAGCCTTTATGGCATAAGGGGCATCAATAGATTGGTGTTATTTTCAGCATTTTTAATACTGAAGTAGTACATACTGAGATATAAAAAGCCCTGTAAGTAGTGCTACAGGGCTTTTTGAGAGACTTAAACTGATTGTATAGTGAGTCTTGAGTTAACTATTTTACATTTCCGTTCAGGCCAATTGTTACATTGTCTCCTGTTTTGACAATAAGGCCATTTTCTTCACAGTTCCAACTATTAACGTTGGGTTGGGCTGGAATGTAGACAACCTGTCCGGTGGTATTGTTTACACACTGTATTGTCATTGCGTCTACGCGATTAGCTTGAAATGAAAGTTCTTCAGTAACTGGCTTAATGGCTAGATCTGTTGGTATATATCCAGAAGTTACATTGTATTTGGTTTCAAGAGTATCAATATCAACGGCCAGTAAGTTCCCGTGTACGGATGGCTGCATTGAATATCCGCCTATCGCTAAAATACCTGAACTTGGTTCCAGATCTATAGCTACCAGTGCATCCCAGCCAAGGGATGCGGCGGTATATGTTGTTAGGAGTGTATAGTCATTAAGGTTGTAGACCTCAACGTTATTACCTCCTCGTTGTACAACTAGTCGGTCTCCACCTGCAAAGACATTATTAACATTTCCTGGAGCAACTGTATTTGGTAGTAACTCCAGAGTATTTGTATCTAATAGTTTGAGGTCAGTGTGGTTGTCAAAATAGATGTAATTGCCTGATGGATGCAATGCTTCAATCTCACCATCTTGAAGTGTTGTTTCATTGATTATCGTCATAGTGGCAGTATCGAAGACTTTCACAATGCCGAATTGCCAAGGTGTATTACCTAGAACATAAAGTTTTGTACCATCAGCGGATGCCAGCATATCAGTTATTACGAAACCCACTTCAACTGATTGGGTTAGAGTCATCGATGCAGTATCAAATATTTCTAAGGGTGAATATCTCCATCCTTGTAGATCGTAATCATAATATCTCTCTGTTCCAAAGTAGATTTTATCTCCACTAGGAGAATACGTACCAAAAGGCAGTCCATCTACGCTTATTACTCCCCGTCTGAGTTCAGTGTAGCTGTTGGTATCGTAAACAATGAATTCTTGATCCATTGACATGCCACTACTGGTTAGTGCGTAGACTTCATTGTTAACCGATGTAGGAAAGAAGAGTCCATATGGGTTTGGGTTGTTATGGATAACATCAATGGTTGCTTCTATCTCTCCAGCTAGTGGCCCATGGACACGAATATTGTCATCGAAATTACCTACATATACTTCCCCGGCAGCTAGCGCAAGACTTGTGGATAATCCTAATACGGTACCCAAAATTGTACTGCTGATTTTATTCATAACTAATTCCCTATACATACTGTAAATTGTGTTTGGAGAGAGGATATTAGAATATCAGTTTATGGAAAAAAACCGCTTAAAAATAAATAAATTGAGGTTCCTTGGTGAATTATGCCATGCGGGAATGAAGCAGGTAGTTTATGTGGAACCATCGTTTTCTATAGCTGAGTATGAGCGTTATCCACACAGCCTGTGGATAACGCTGTGGGTGGTTTTCGGATAACTTAGCTCAGCCCAGCTGGCATATAGCCTTACCTTAGATTGTATAAAAAATCACCCTGTTGGTTTTTTACCGAGAATTTCCTCATAGGAGGCCGTTTTCTGGGCTCTCAGTGAGGGAGATTCGTGGTAATGTATTAGTAGATTAACGAATTCAGGTGTTGTTGTGGAAGCCGTTTGGATTGCCATTGCGTTTATTTTTGGGGTGCTTGCCCGTCAAGTTGGCCTACCAACCTTGGTAGGGTACCTGTTGGCTGGCGTGGCACTGAGCATGTATGGGGTAGAGGGGGGTGACTCTCTGGAGCACCTTGCCCATATCGGTGTGCTGTTGTTGTTGTTCAGTGTCGGTTTGAAACTGAAGATCAAGTCCTTGTTCCGGCCGGAGGTGCTGGCGGGTTCCTTATTACATATGTTGATTAGCACCGCTCTACTGGGAGCCGTGTTGGTCTGGGTGTTTCAACTCTCCCAGACAGTGGGGGTTCTGATTGCAGTGGCTTTGGCGTTCTCCTCGACGGTGGTGGCTGCCAAGGTGCTAGAGAGTAAGCGCGAGCTGCGGGCATTCCATGGCCGTGTGGCTATCGGTATTTTGGTTATGCAGGATTTGGTGGCAGTAGGCTTGCTGAGTGCTTTGGGTGGGGATGCACCCTCTCCTTGGGCATTGGCGTTGTTTGGCTTGCCGCTATTGCGGCCATTGATTTTTAAGCTGCAGGATTATAGTGGCCATGGTGAGTTGCTGGTGCTGTTTGGCATCTTGCTGGCGGTGGTTATGGGAGGTGCTGGGTTTGAAGCACTGGGATTGAGTGGTGAGCTAGGTGCATTGTTAATGGGTGCCCTGGTGGCGGATCATCCAAAATCCTCTGAGCTATCAGTTTCCCTGTGGTCATTGAAAGAAATGCTGCTGGTGGGTTTTTTCCTACAGATCGGCATGGCGGGCATTCCTAATCTCGAGCAGATTTTATTGGCATTGGCCTTCACTCTGTTGTTGCCACTGAAGGCAATGCTGTTCTTCTTCCTATTACTGATGTTTAAGTTGCGTGCTCGCTCCGCTTTCCTGGCGGGATTGAGTCTGGCGACCTATAGCGAGTTTGGACTCATCGTTGCCAGCATGGCGGTGGATGGCGGCTTGATGCCTAATGAGTGGCTGGTGACTATCGCTATGTCAGTAATCTTCTCATTCATTATCAGTGCACCACTTAACCACTTTGCCCATGGGTTATATGAGCGATTTTCCGAACAGCTTAAGCGCTTTGAGCGTGATGAGATCCATCCTGATGACGAGCCAATCAATCTGGGTAATTCCAAGATCCTGGTAATGGGGATGGGCCGTGTGGGTACGGGGGCCTATGATTATCTTGCCGGAAAAGGGGCACGGGTGATTGGTATGGACTCTGACCCTATGCGAGTGGAAAAACAGCGGGAGCAGGGGCGTCGGGTACTCTATGCCGATGCGGAGGATCCCGGTTTGTGGGCCAACCTGCGTTTGGATGGGATTACTGCTGCGGTGCTCTGCATGCCTGACCCAGAAGCCAACCAGATCGCTGTTGCCCAGCTGCGCAAGATAAGGTTTGAGGGCTTGGTGACAGCATCTGCCACCTATCCAGAGCAGGTGGCTGCCTTTGAAGGGGCTGGTGCGGATTACGCTTATGATTATTTTAGTCGGGCAGGTTACGGTTATGCGGAGCAGGTGTGGCAGCGGCTACAGGAGGTTGAGGGAGTGGCTTAGGCGGTATTTCTCTCCTATATCTCGAAATGACAGTGATACTCTGTCATTTCGAGCTGATGGGAGGTTAAGGCAGTTCCTCAATATAGGTGCGTTCGATAGGTGCCTGCACGTAAATCTTTTTGCCGTTCTCCCAGGCCCAGAAGTAGTAGTAGCCTTTCTCTGCTTCGCTGGTTACCTTGCCATCTTGTACTACCCAGCTTTTTTGGTGATCTCCAGAGGCGAAGGTGACCTTGTAATCGCCCTCTAGCCAGGTTACGCCCAGGCGTGAAACCTTGTTTTGTTGCTCTTCTGAGCAGCCCAGCAGTAGCATTGATACTAAGAACAGGGTGATAACGTGTCTCATAGCCATTAGAATACCCATCCAAATGAATTTATTGTCGTGAATGACATAAAGCATAACACGACATGCGTGGTGAATGAGAAGGGGAGAGCATTGGCAAAAATCCTGGGAATGATCATTGGTTATATCATGGGGGGCTTTTTCGGGCTGCTGATTGGCCTCTATATTGGCTGGTTGCTGGACCGTAGGCTACGCCCTTATGTGGCTCGATTCCTGGTCAAAAAGTTACATAGTCACCTACAGAAGACTCAACGTACCTTTTTTGAAACCACCTTTCTGGTGATGGGACATATTGCGAAAGCAGATGGTCGAGTCTCTGAGGAGGAGATTCGTGTCGCCCGCCAGATCATGATTCAGATGCAGCTTAATGAGCAGGCCACCCGTGAGGCGATGGCGCTCTTCACCCGAGGCAAGGCAGCGGACTTTGATTTGCAAAAGGAGTTGGCTCCCCTCCGCTTTTTAGGTATGCGCCAACGTAATCTGATGCAGATGTTTATTGAGATCCAACTGCGTGCTGCCATGGCGGATGGTGCTATCGATAGTGCCGAGCGGGCTATTCTCAAGACTATTTGTGAAACCCTGGGTTTTACCGAGCAGGATTTGGTTCGTATGGAGGCGATGGTCAAGGCAGAGCGCCATGCCCATCAGCAGCCAACCGGTCGTCAGGGAATGGATCTATCAGATGCCTATGACATTCTTGATATTCAGGAGAGTGCTTCTGATGCTGAAGTCAAAAAGGCCTACCGTAAGCTGATTAATCAGCACCACCCTGATAAGTTGGCGGCAAAGGGCTTGCCCCCAGAAATGATGAAGCTGGCAGAAGAGAAGTCCCATGAAATTCGTTCAGCTTATGAGCGGATTCGTGAGCATCGTGGCTTTAAGTAAAGTAGTCCCATGATCACGCTTTGGGGACGGGATTCTGCTTACAACGTACAAAAGGTGTTATGGTTGCTGGATGAGCTGCAACTGCCATTTAAACATCTGGATGTTGGCAGTACACCGGGGGATTTGGAGAGCGCTGAGTTTTTACAAATGAATCCTAATGCCCGTATCCCAGTGTTACAGGATGGAGAGCTATTGATCTGGGAGTCCAACACCATACTGCGCTATCTAGCTGAACGGTACGGTGGAGATGAATATGGTTATAGAGATGCTGCCCAGCGTAGCTTGACTGAACGGTGGATGGATTGGGAACTCGCCTCACTTCAACCTGATTTTCTGACACTGTTTTGGAGTTACTTTCGAACCCCCGAAGCCGATAGAGATGAGACAAAAATCAATGCTGCACAACAGCGCTACGAGCGGTTGTTGGGTATTTTGAACCAGCAGCTTGAGGAACATCGTTTTGTGGCGGGCGGGACGTTTAGCCTGGCGGATGTATGTGCGGGTACCGCACTTTATCGTTACTTCAATATGGGGTTACCAACCTATCAGCCGCAATTCCTATGTGCCTGGTATCAACAGCTATGCCAGCGCCCAGCATACCAACAACGGATTATGGTTCCGTTTGAGTCGCTTCGTGGCAGATTACAGTTTTAGTGATAGAGCAACTTATGAATCGCCCAACAAAACCCCAAAAGGGAAAGCTTCATCCCCGTAACCTCCATCATAGTCGTTATGATTTTCCTCTGTTAATTGAAGATTCTCCCGCGCTAGGACAATTTGTCTCACCTAATCAATATGGTGATCTCTCTATCGATTTTGCCAATCCCCAGGCAGTGAAAGTACTTAATGCTGCGTTGCTGAAGCATTTCTATGGTGTGACAGATTGGGATATTCCTGAGGGCTTTCTTTGTCCTCCCATTCCTGGGCGTGCTGATTATATTCATTACCTAGCTGATCTATTGGCAGCAGAGTTTGATGGCGCGTTGCCAAGGGGAGATAAGGTACAGTTGCTGGATATCGGTACTGGTGCAAATTGTATCTATCCATTGATCGGTCAACATCAGTATGGCTGGCACTTTGTGGCATCAGACATTAATCCCCAGGCGATAGCTTCTGCACAGCGGATTCTGCAGGCTAATCCGCAACTTCAGGCGTGCATCGAGCTACGTTTACAGACAGAACGCTCGCAAATCTTTCCTGGAATTATCCACGCTGGTGAATGCTTTGATCTGACCTTATGCAATCCACCATTTCATGCTTCACAAAAAGAGGCAACGGCAGGGACTCGGCGTAAATTGCGGAACCTGGGTGGTAACGATTCGGCAAAGCCTCAGCTTAACTTTGGTGGACAGGGGGATGAGCTGTGGTGCAAGGGTGGGGAAGAGGCATTTATCCGCAAGATGGTGAATCAGAGTATAGCGTTTAGCCAATCCGTATTGTGGTTCACTACGCTGGTTTCCAAAAAGGAGAGCTTAAGCGCTGTTTATCGTGCTTTGAAAAAAGTGAAGCCAGCATCTGTCAAAACCATAGAAATGAGTCAGGGACAGAAGCGAAGTCGCTTTGTGGCTTGGAGTTTTTTTGATGAAGATGGTCGAAAGGCGTGGGCAAAGCGTCGTTGGTGATAGCCATCGTCAATGTGACCGTATAGGATAAAGTCGATTCATACCTTCTGGATAGATGCTTCAATTTATCCAATATACATCTCACGCCTGTTTCAAAATTTATTGTCATAAAACTGTCATTTGAATTATGGTTTTTCCTGCCGAATATTGGGTAAACAACAAGTCTTTCAGACTGGAGCTGAATTATGTTTTCCCACGTTCGAATGGGTTCACTCACCCTTATAAGTACCGTTTCACTTTTTTTCCTGGCAGTGCTGTTATTAGCGGTATTGGTTTGGGGAGCAAATGCTAGTCGTGAACCCTATCAACAGCTATTAACATACAGTGAGTTGACACAAACCGTTGAGGCTGAACTACGAGGGGGGATTAATCACTATCTGGAGAGTGGCGATGCATTGGTGCTCAATGCGGTGGAAAAAACACTACAGCAGATTGTTGAAGTGCAATTGGCACAGCTTCCCACAGAGGCGGTGCAACAGGCAAATAGGGCTGCAAGTGAGCTTCAAAAATATGTCTCGGGTGAATTAAGGGCAGCAGGGAAGCTGTCTGGCGACAGTCAGGGGCTATTGCATCAGGCGGAGAGGGAGCTGAGTAATAGCATCAGTTTGGTTAATGATTACGCCATGACTGCACCACTTAATAAATCTCAACAAGGGTTGCAATTCGCCTCTTATGCCGCCGATCTTTTCGAATTATTAAAGCGCTTGGGCTATGCACGTGAGCGTTATTTTACTTCTGGTGAAGAGACCTATCTTAAAGAGATTGAAAATATTGTTAATCAATCTTCAGCCATTGTCAGTAAGCTTGAACAACTTCCTCGCATGAATATCTATCTTGAAAAAGAGGATGAGTTTGCACTGGGTGATGATGAGCCAGAGGAGATGCTGGATACCCCGCTATCTGATCTTTCTTCTTTGTTTAATCGTTATCAGAGGGAGGTGGAGAACACGACAGAATTGATTCAAACACGTCAACAAACACATCAAAAAACTTATCAGTTGTTGGATGATTTTGACACGGCGATGAGTGATGTGGTGGCCAAGATTGATCGTCGCTCTAATGAAATCACAAGTTTGGTTCAAATTGGTTCATTGATTGTTGTTGGGCTCTTTCTCTCTTTGGTTGCGGTGGTTCAATTTTCCCAGTATCGCTTTGTTGGTATGGTTATGCAGTTTGTGCCACATTTAAAGCGTTATGCTGAAGGCAATATGCAAGGGGCGGTTGATTTTTCCAGCCGCTTTGAAGAGATTGGTGAGCTGAAAGAGGCCGCTAATCGACTGCGTAGCCAGATGATAGTGATGATTTCCCAGATTAAGGCTGAAGCTCAAAAGGTTAATCACATGGGAGAACGCTTTGTCAGCTCTTTTCAGCTGGTGCATGACAATAGCTTGGAACAACAGCAGCAAACACAACTGAGCAGCAGTGCCATCAATCAAATGCATAGCTCCTTTAGTGAAGTTGCATTGAGTGCTTCCCGCGCGGCAGAGGCAACCATACAGGCGGATCAATCTGTTGTTAAAGGTAGTGAGACAGTGCAAGTGGCATTGAATAATATTGTTCAGCTGACACAACAGATTGCGGATACCAGTAAGCTAATTTCGGATCTCAAAAATGAGTCTGACAAAATAGAGTCGGTGTTGTCTGTCATTGAAAGTGTGGCAGAGCAGACCAATCTTCTGGCGCTGAATGCCGCGATAGAGGCGGCACGAGCAGGAGACTCTGGCCGGGGCTTTGCCGTAGTCGCTGAAGAGGTGCGTGGGCTGGCGATGCGCACCAGTGAATCAACCCGTGAGATTAAACAGAATATTCAAACGTTACAGCAGGTATCTGGAAGTGCCGTGGCCACTATGGATGGATTGTGTCAGTTTGCAGATGATACCTCTTCCAGCACTAGCATCATTGATAGTGTATTTCAGAGTGTGGTGAAAGAGATTAATACCATACGTGATATGAATGCCAGCATCGCTTCGACAACGGAACAGCAGCTAGCGGTAGTGGCCGAAATTAATCAAAATATTCATCGTATTAATGATATGAGTGGAGAGACGGTTGAGTATGTCAAAGGGAGTATGGGAGACAGTGAGCAGATGAGTTTGAGTAGTCACCAATTGATGACGAGTGTCGGTAGCTTTTCCATATAAGTGGGATAAATTTTACTAGTGGCCCACATGAGCCACTAGCCCCTATCTTTTGGCTCCATAAATCAACCCGCAAAGGCATAGGCAAACAGCGTCTATCGTAGTAGGCTTGGGTCTATTGGCAGATTTTGGAACCATTTCCCAATAAAATGGAGATAAGGTATGGGCAAACAGTATTCGCAACTCTCGGATGAATTGACCCAGTTTATCCAGCAGCAGAAACTCTTTTTTGTGGCGACTGCTACGGCAGATAGCAAGATCAATCTCTCTCCCAAAGGGCTGGACTCACTACGGGTGTTGGATGATAAGCGCGTTATCTGGCTAAACCTGACAGGTAGTGGTAATGAAACTGCCGCCCACGTACAACAGCATCCTCGCATGACGATCATGTTCTGCGCCTTTGAAGGGGCGCCGATGATCTTGCGTCTCTATGGTCAGGCAAAGGTTGTGCATCAAGGGGATGATGCATGGTCTGAAATCGCTTCCCATTTCCCGGAAACTCCAGGTGTCCGTCAGATATTTGATCTCTCAATTGATATGGTTCAAACCTCTTGTGGTTTTGGTGTCCCTCTGTTTGATTATGTGGGGGATCGCGATACCTTGACTAGCTGGGCAACAAAGAAGGGGACACAAGGTATTCATGACTACTGGCGTGATAAAAACCAAGTCAGCCTGGATGGTATTCCCACTCATATTGTTGAAAAGGGGATTGTGGAGTCATGCAAATAACGGTGGTGGAGTGGTGAGATGGGTTTTCCTTCGTTACATGTACAGTTGCCAGATTGGGTTGAGCCCTTTCTGGACACCTACCCGGATGTGATTGACTCCATTGAGGAGAGGATGGCAATGGTGATTGCTCTCTCTCAGGAAAATATCCAACGCGGTACTGGAGGCCCTTTTGCTGCGGCAGTGTTTGATGGTGAAGGGCATTTGGTGGCGCCAGGGGTGAATATGGTGGTGAATAGCCAATGCTCTCTGCTGCATGCTGAAACGGTTGCCTTGGCTCTGGCTCAGCAGCGCTTGGGGCGTTTCGATATCTCCAGCGGTGAAGGGGGATATCAACTGGTTAGCTCTACGGAGCCTTGCGCGATGTGTTTCGGTGCGGTGCTATGGGGGGGGGTGGATAGTCTGGTGTGTGGAGCCAATAAGTCGGATGCAGAAGACATCGGCTTTGATGAGGGGCCAAAAGTGGCAGATTGGGTTGCGCAGATGAGATCTCGAAGGATTGAAGTACAACTTGAGGTCTTGCGTAACGAGGCGGCTGCGGTATTGCAGGCCTATGGGGCGCAGGGGAACACCATTTATAACTCAGAACATCATAAGTGAGTAGGTTATGCGTTTATTATTGATTTCATTATTGTTATTGGTGGTGAGCGGGTGCCAGAGTCTGCCCAAGCAGCCAGCTTCGTCAGTACAGCATGTGGTGATGGTGTGGTTTAAGGAGGATGTCACGGAGCAACAGATTGAAGAGGTGATTGCCCAAAGCTATCGGTTACCACAGCAGATTCCTCTGATTAAGTCGATTCATGTTGGGCGAGCGATCCCCAGTGAGCGTAAGATCGTGGATGATAGCTTTGATATTGGCCTGGTGATGAATTTTTCCAGTCGTGAAGATATGCAGGCTTATGTAAATCATCCCCTTCATAAACAGTTTGTTAGCCAATATGTAAAGGGACGGGTGAGCAAGCTACAGGTGTATGATTTCTAGTTGCGCCCTTTGACAAAGTAATAACAGGCTATAAGATAGCCGCTTTTACTCAATTATTGTGGTTTTATGCTACGGCGAATGCTTTTGAAGGGAAAGCAAAGTGAAACAGACTCTATTGACCAGTATCGTATTAATCTCTCTGACAGCGTGTTCAGAATCGCCTCAGGAGAGTACCTCTACCTCGAATCCACAAGATAACTCAACGAGGCTTGAGGCGAGTAGTGTATCGACCACTCCAAGCGACAATAAGAATCCACAGGCTTCGATTAATGAGGCTGAAATAGCCACTGCACAGGCAGAATCAGCAATGCCACAGCCATCCAATGCCTCAGTACAACTGCAAGAGGTTGAGCCAGAGCAGGTACTGGCTAAAGTGGTAGAGCAAAAGCGTAATACCATTCGCGAGATTGAGATGCCAACAGAAGCGCCGAAGATGGCCTCTGTTCAGGTAGCAATGGCGGCAGATGTTGCTGTTCTACCATCCGCTGAGCCTATTACCGTGGCCAAGGATGTCACCAGCCAGCGTATTCTCAGTGAAGAGGAGAAGCGGGTGGTGGAACAGCTGCCGGGTACTGATCGCTTTGTTAAGGTGGGGGATGCAGGGCAGTGGCGCCTATTGGAAGCGGACTCCTGGAGCTGTGTTTTGGACCGCGACAGTGGCCTGCTGTGGGAGACGAAAACCCATGGGCCACAACGCCATGCCGAGTACCAATATGGGCTTATGAATCAACAAGGCAACTGTGGTGGCAATGATTGCTCTGTGGCGGCCTATATTGCCAAAGTAAATGAAGTAAAACTGTGTGGCCGTGACGATTGGCGCCTGCCCAACAAGGTGGAGTTATTGCGCTTGGTGGACTATGCACACTTGGATAGTATCCCTAGCATTGATGTGCGTTACTTCAGTAATACGCAGAAAGGACGCTATTGGAGTGCAGATAGCTTTGAACATAGCGACGGACATCTTTGGTCGGTCAGCTTTGCGGATGGCTTCAATTATATTCACCGTAAGGACAAGATTGCCTACCTGCGCCTAGTGAGTGGCCAGTAGTGACCCTTACGCTCCAGAAGGAGGGCATGATGAGAGCATTGTGGTTATTAATCTCTCTATTACCCGCTTTGGCCTTTGCTCAAGGGCCCGAAATACAAGCAATTCTTGGTGAAAAAGCGGTTGTTCAGTATAACGGTAAACGCTTGGTGTTAGGTCCAGGTGAATCCAGTAATGGCGTGAAATTGCTCACGATTCGAGGTGATAAGGTGGTCCTTGAGGTAAATGGGGCTCGGGGAGATTACCGCTTGGGTGAGCGTCGCTCTCTTTCCACGCAGTTCCGTCCTCCAACAGAGGCACCATCTCTAACCCTTCATGCAGATCAAAAGGGGATGTATCGTACCAGTGCCAAAATTAATGGTCAGGATATCAAGGTACTGGTTGATACCGGGGCAACCTATATTGCACTTAATTCCCGCCACGCACGGCAGCTAGGTTTGGACTATCGGCGCCTCGGCAAAGAGGTGATGATGTCGACGGCTTCTCAGGTTGAGAAAGGCTATTTGATGAAATTGAGTCGGGTAAAGGTCGGTACGATTGAATTGTATGACGTTGAAGCTGTCGTCATGGATAACAAGCTGTTCCCTGACATTGCCCTGTTGGGGATGTCCTTTTTAAGTCGCCTGGAAATGACCCGTAGTGGTAGTGCACTGATTTTGCGTAAAGGGCTATAGGGAAGAAATCGTCAAGACGGCTTTTTTTTCAGAACAAGTAGTATAATTTCTATTGAGATAAAAATAAGAAAGCCGCCAAGTATTTACTTGGCGGCTTTTTATTAATGGATCAGCTTGTGGACTATTTGAATGAAACAGGAATCGAATAGTTCACACCATCACCCACATCTACTGTCAGCATGTATTGACCTTTTGACAGGTAGTCAGTGCTGAGATTGTAGATGTACTGATCATCAGAGAAGCGGAAGGTAGAACCATCAGAGGATTCCGCATTGGTCTGAGGATCGATTGCATCACCAATCACTTCATCGTTGTTGCGCTGATAGAGTGTCAGTGTTGGCATGGCATCTGTTACGATACTGCCATCCGCATAGAAGAGCTGGAACTTGATGGGCAGTGTACGCTTCAGCTTGTAGATGCCATCTTCGCGTAGTGGAGACATGAAGCCGCCAAACTGATAGCCCACGGTTAGTTCCATTGAATCGCTGGCACTATTACCACTACTATCTATTGCTGTAACGGTGATTACAGTTTTGCCAATTGGATAGATATCACTGGTTGGCGCAACGGAAACGCTCACCGCGCTACATGCATCACTGGCACTATACTGCAGATTATAAGGTGCACCGCTACTGTTTACTGCTAGGACAAAGGCATCAGCGCCAGCATCAACGATTGGTGCTGTTGTATCTTGGACAATCACTTGTGTGGTTTCACTGTGGCTACCACCATTACCATCAGTCACAGTCAGTGTAATATCGTGAGTACCCAGTGGAAGATCCACTGTCACCATATCACCACTAAGTGTACCGAATGAACCACTCCAGCTATAGCTTAGTGCATCACCATCTGGATCATATGAGGCAGTACCATCAAGTGTCACCGAAGTCAGTGATGCGGTACACTCAACTGCAGCATAGAAGCCAGGGTCTGCAACAGGTGGCTGATTGCCACTTCCATATCGATTAATTTCAGCAAAGAACGTAGTTGGCTCGTAAGGAATACGCTCATAGGCTTGACCACCGGTGTAGAGAGTACCTTCATCGGTGACCTCCATCCACAGTGATCTCCAGTTGTTCGCATCAATGAAGTGCCACAGTTGATTACCATCATTGTCAAACTTGGTAATCGCTACACCGCCATCACAGCGGTAACAAGATGTGGAGCCACCACGCAGGTAGATATTGCCATCAGCATCAAGCTCAATTTGGCCATAGTTATCCCATAATTCCCAGTCAGAGCGTTGTTGCCAAATGATATCGCCAGCAGGGGTGGACTTGGTGATTAAGGCATCAGTTTGGTCCCATACACCCGTTTTAACCATACCAGCCGTGATTATATTACCCTGGGCATCCCAATCGTAGGCATAAACCATTTGATCACGGGGGCTTGGGATAAATTGTTCCCCGAGTTGGTTGCCGTCCAGATCATATTTAATCGCTGAGAATCCCCATTCCGCAGGTGAGGTGGAGTAATCCAGAGTTTGGCCAGACACAAGAATATTGCCATCAGTATCAAACTGAATACGGCGAGGTTGATAATTTCTATCGTGATAGTGGCTACGCATCCACAGTTGATTACCGTTGGCATCGTATTTTATGGTGACAAAGGCATCCCAGGCATTTTTATCACGCATGCCAAATGCATACACATTGCCTTCACTATCAATGAGAATATCTCTAACGGATGCCCCCCATTTATTTGAAAAACGCATATTCCACAGCTCGGTACCACTCGTGTCATATTTTGCGACAAACTCATTACCGTATGTATAAACATTGTCATTATTATCTACCTCTACACCAATGAAGTGATCGGCGTTGTAAATAATACCTCTACCTGGATAGAGGACTTGCTTATTGCCATCGGGATCATATTTAATCAGTGAGGCATAGGCATATGATTGGGAAAGCGCTGCATAGGTATTGCCTTGGCTATCTACCGCAATATTCATTCTCGGGCCATAGTAAGAGCCATACCCTGTCTTATGATAATCTGACCATATAAGGTTGCCATTACTGTCAAATTTTGCAGTCATAAAGCTGTGGGGTACGCTAAATTTGGCAAGATTACCCATTGCGCCAGCCATATATACACTGCCATCGCTACCCACTTCTGCAGTGGTGAAAGCATCCTCGCCTGGTAGGTCAATAATGAATTTTTGTTCCAACTCAGGGGCTGCTGCAAAAGCGGGAAATGCTGATGCCAACAATGCTCCACCGATACATGCGGCTATGGTACTTTTATATATAGAATTCATCCTGATTACTCCTCTGATGCAATGCTGATTGCAGGAAAGGTAATAGCGTTACCAGCGGTATCAATGGCTTCAACAGCAAAATAGATTTGCGCATCTTGAATTAGTGTTTCAATCGGCGCAATTGTATTAGGGTTCCACTGCACAGTAATTGACTCACCCATGTTTAGGGCGTCAATAGTTACGACATTTGCGGCGAAAGCGGCTTCGTATTCGTTGTAAAGATCGTTATTCGTAGGGATCAGTCGAATGCTACCCATATCGATAGTACCAGCATTGGTAACTGACATTTGATATGACGTTTGAAAAAATCCACTTTCAGTACTTTCAATATATTTATGAGAGAGTTGCACTGCAGGCTCTGCTAAAATATTACCTGATGCCATGAGAGTACATGCTAGAAATAAGCTAGGTGTTATCTTTTTTATTAACATCCATTTTACCTCGAAATTACATTAAGGCTGATAGACACATAATGTGTTTAAAGCCTCAATAACGGTTTGATGTGATATGTCAATTACCCCATATGCCATGATCGACATATTTAAACAGCAAACCGAGTTAATGGAAGAGAAGGTGTGGGTTAGAGAGGGAGGAATAAGTCATTCAATCTTCCCTGATCTAAGTTGACACCAACTTCTTAGTAAGAATGTTATTGAATCTACCCTTAACATTCGGAAGACAGCATATCATAATACATTAAAAAAATAAATGTTTTTTTTGTGCTGTATGGAGAATTCAAAGAGAGTTCGGACAACTGCGCATAAAAATATAGCAATATATTTCCATGTAAGGGTGTTTTTCATAGTTATAAAAGCTAATTTTTTCAATCGTAATATATTGATTTTAAATTAATAAAAAAGACTTTTAAGGTGCTGCCTTGTGGGCGGGAGTGGAAGTACTGACTTTCATTTACTATTGCTGGCTAGTGCGAGATGAGCGCTTTTGCTCCAGGCAATGATGAAAAATACATTCATTAATATATGACGAATAGGATTGCTGACAGACTTGGGGATTTAAACAGGAGGAGGCTTTGTAATCTCCTCCTGACATAGCTAACTATTGATATTATTTGCAATAAAGAATCTTAGTGCCATAAAGTATTCCAGACCACTGTGTAGTACCATTACTACTTTGGCACATAGCTTGAACAAATGTACCACCAAGAATCGGGCCATATGTGTAAGTACCAGGGCTATAGACATACCCACTAAAAGAGCCAGAGTTTTGAGTCCACAGATATAACCAAGTTGGGCTTGTTTTGATATTCCATCCAATAGTTGCTGCATATGCAGATGATGCTGAACCTACTAAAGCAAGGGCTATTGCAGCACTTTTTAAAAATAATCCTAATTTCATTTTCCCTTTCTCCATTGTCATTTTCTTTTTGTTGATGATAAAAGCGATTAGGCTAAGTTGTAGTCTTTATCCATAGCCTTAAATATTGCTTTTCTCATGCTTATGGCGCATAGATTAAACATGCCTTCAACATCGTTTTTAATACTCATATGTGAAGTGATATATCTATATGATTTATTTCTATGTTTTTTATTAAAAAGAGTATTGTTGAATAATAAATTATATTTATCTAATTACGGTTTCTGCTCACCCATTGTGGAAAATTATTTTCTGTACCTCCACTTGATACTTTAGATGGGGTGGTTTTATCACTAATTCCAACCATCCAAACATCAGTGAAAGAATTATCTGATGCCTCAATCTGGATAAGGCTAAAATCTTTTGGTTTGTTTTCAGGTAAAAGATTGATTTGGCTATAAGTTAAAAATTGTTGATCTGGTGACCAGGATGGGGAATAGGCAATGCGTGCATTTTGGGTTGCTGCTTTAATAGGTTTTCCATGCTTATCCGCAAGATGTATATTGCCAGGAGATTGATTTAGGTACGCAACAGTATTTCCATCTGGTGACCAGGTCGGCATTAGGCCTTTTTCGATAAATAGTCGATGATTTTTACCATCACTATCCATTATGTAAATTTTCCATTCTGGATTATTTGGGTCTTGGCTACCCTTATTAGTTGAGTAGAGAACATGCTTACCATCTTTGGAAGGGGAAGGTGAAAAATTAAATTCATTATCATGATTGTTTGATGTTAATACCGTTTGATTTTGTCCATTTTTGTCCATTGACCAAATATTCCCATCAGAGACGTATAAAGATGTGAAATTGGATTCAGGATTATCAGATGACTCTTCATGGCTTGTGATAGAGATATGATAGCGGGTAAAAAATATATTTTCGCCATCTGAAGACCAAGCAGGATCACTATCACGTACTCTTCCATTAGTAAGCTGATGGATTACTCCATTTTCATACAGCCAGATATGCATGTTGGCATAGGAGAATGGATCATCAGATATGTCATTTGTAGTAAATAAGAATTTTTTTCCATCAGGAGATGGTGATAAATTGATAATAGGTCTCTCATCAGATTTTAATAATATATCGATATTATCACCATCTGCTTCTGATGAAATGACGTAGCTTGTTAATATTTCCTGATTTTCAGACTCTTTGTGTAGCTCAGACTTAACATAAATAATTTTATTTTCTATTAGAGAGATATTGGGGTAAGTAGTAATACCCGATGATGGCGTGTTTGTTTGCGATGAATAAGATGAAAGTGGAAATATAAAAAAAATAATTAGAAAAAAATAAATTCTCATAGGAGTAATTGGTTTTGATGTTAGTGGATAGGGTGAATCTATAAAAGGGGAAGGTTCTGCAGCACCTCCCCCTTGATATAGCTAGCTAAAGATTATTTGCAATAAACAATCTTGGTGCCATAGATATTACCGTACCACTGCGCTGTGCCATTGCTGCTTTGACACATGATTTGAGTCATAGTGCCTTCAGGAATATAACGATTCCAGGTATAAGTGCCATAGTTATAAACATTACCACTAGTTGAGCCAACACCATTAGCCCATACATATAGCCAAGTTGGGCTTGTTTTGACGTTCCAGCCAGCAGTCGCAGCGTGTGCAGATGAAGCCGCACCAGCCAAAGCAAGACCAATAACCGCACCTTTTAGCAATAGACCTAATTTCATTTTTTCCTTTCTCCATTTCTATTTGTTTTTAGTTAATGAGAAAAGTAAATAAGACCAATTAACACCCTTATCCATGGTCGTAAATTATTACTTTTCCCGGACCTATAACAGCAAAGAAAAAAGTCTGATTCAACGCCATTTTTAATATTCATATTTTCATGAATATATTCTTTGCGAGGTCTTTTTACTGATACTAAATTAGTTGTATTTATCATTTTTCAAGTGCTATATACTCTATATTATTAATGATTTATAAATGGTTTTTTATTAAGGTTATTTGTTCTTATAAGGGTAATAATGTTCTATTTTTATATGGAATATAGAGAGGGCAATCTAAGTAATGGAAAAAAATAGAGTGGTTTGCCTTGGGGTAATTTTTCTTGTTTGTACTCTTCTTGTTTCTGGGGAAATATATGCAGAAAGTGATTTGTCGATTGATAAGGTCGATAACAATGGTATAACTCTTGAGGCTCTATTGGTTAATAGTTTAAATAATGGTTTCGATTTTAATTTGGCTAATGAGGAACTCAATGCCCAAGAGGCTGATAGGGATTTTACATATAGCCAATATTCCTCAAAAGAGTCAATTAACTACAGTGGTTCTAGATTATCAGATGATAGCTTAGGTAGAGAGAGTGACTTCATTCAAGAGAGTCATGAAATAAATTATAGTGTTAAGCGGAATGTCTATACAGATACCTCATTAGGTGGAACTCTTTCAACAGAGTTAAAGCTGGCTGTAAAGTCAGAAGAGTTAAATGATTTTTCAGGTGAAAACACACTTTATTCCGCAGGACCATCAATTGATATGACCTATCGACAGCCTCTTACGAAAGATAGTAGAGTGGCTGAACATTCTGTGTTAAACCAAGCCGATAACACATTTTCACTTTCAGAAATAAATTACAACTTAAAAGTCAGTGGATTAATATATCAACTGATTCAATCCTTTTTTAATGCAGTTAAAGAAAAGCAGCTTATTCAGATCCTGAAAGATAACGTAGATAAGACGGCAAAGCAGCTAGAGAATGCACAGGTCCAGGCGCGAGTGGGGAACTTGGCAGAGATAGAGGTCGCAAAGTTAGAGGTTCAATTAGCTAAGGATGAAAATTCCTATTTAGATGCAGTAAGAAATTATCAGAACAGTTATGAAAGGCTAATGATTGATAGTGGTCTTTATAAGAAAACCATAATGGATATTTCTCACCTGCCAGCTGAGGTGAAAGAATTTCCCATGACAATTGAAGAAGCCTTGGATATTGCTATAGAAAATAGAAAAGAGTTAAAAATTTATGAGTATGAGAGATTGTCAAAGATGATCGAGCTGTCTCAAGCAAATGGTAATGATGACCCATTGTTGACATTAGGGGCTAATTATGGCGTCAATAGAGAGAGTGAATATAGCTCATTTAGTGATAATTATGATAAGGAAAGCTGGAAGCTAACACTTGGCTTTGAATATCCATTTAATAATCATGGAAGTACTTCTTCTCAGGTTAGGAAAATTAATGCGGCATTAAATCAGATACGCATCAATAAGATAAAGAAAATTGAAGAGATTAATCGAGAGGTAGGTGAGGCATATAGGGATATTAACTCTGCGATTAAGACATTTCATATTTTGGAACGGGCCGCTAAGCTTTCTGAAGAAAATGTGAAAATAGATGAGTTACGGTTTTCAAAAGGTGTTATCTCAAGTGATGATCTATTGAGAACTCAAGGGGCAGATCTTCAAATAAGAGTGGATTTATTTAATTCTCGTATTGATTATGAGTTGTCCATTGCAAAGCTCTATTACTCTATTGGTCAACTAGAAGGGAATTATCTGTAATGGCTATGAATAAACTGTACTTGTTCAGCGTAATTTCTCTATTGCTGGTAGCAGGAGTTGTTAGTTTTGGTGGATATGCTGATTTTTCTAACAATCCTGATGTGTCTGGCAGTCAAAGTGTGGAGTTGTACCGAATTACGCCAGGAACTATAAAGGAAGAGGTAAGGGCAAGAGTCACAGTTGAACCTGCGCATAAGCAGGAGGTGTGGCTAAATGAGGGAAGTGATCTTGATAAGCTTAATGTGTCTACAGGCGATAATGTCGAAAGGGGGGATGTTATTGCTGTATTTAAGAATAGAGAGCTAAATACCCGTAAGCATGATGCCTTGATGGATATGATTGCAATGAGGGATAAGCTCGATAGATTGAAGATGGCTGATTATAACGAGGATGTTGTTAAAGCTAAAAGAGAGCTTCAACTAGTTCAGATTGAGTACGAGAAGCAAAAGACTGATTTGAATGTTTTGAAGGAGCTATATAACTCCAAAGCAATTGCACTCAACGAATTGAAAGATGCTGAGGCAAGGCTTAAGAAAACAGAGCTTCGCATGGAGGCGGAGAGAGATAATTTAATGTCTGTAAAAGAGAAATTGAAAATTGATAAGGATATTGCAGAAATTGAATATGAAAAAGTTAAAGAGATATATACTGCGACTCTGGAAGAGGAAAGTGCGCTAACTGTAAAGGCAGAATTTTCTGGCACTGTGGTGAGTGTCTCTGATGATACTGAAGAGTCTGATTCTCCTATCGTTACTATCGCCACAACCTATCGACTTATTGGGCAATTAGAGATAGATACATACGATATTGATAAGGTGAAAGAGGGAAATTCACTGAGAGTTGAATTTGGAGAAAATCTCTCACCTCTGTTGGGTGCTATTCAAAGTATCGGGCATGAGGTTGTTCAGGAAAAGTCAGGTATGGGAGGGCAGAATAGTAGTGTAGTTAAAGCGAGTGCCCCACTTTTTGGTGATAGCTTAGGGAAGATTAAGTTGGGACGAACGGCTGAAGCAATTATTACTACTCAGCAACATTTTGACTCTCTGGTGGTTCCATTTGAGTCTGTATTAGAAGATGAGGGAGGATATTATCTTTTTGTTTCTCAAAACGGAAGGTTAAAAAAGCAATATATTCAGACTGGTATCTCAACGAGAGACGCGATAGAAATTGTTGATGGTATAGAGCCTGACTCTCTGGTGGTTGGGGCAGGTAATCTTTGGCTAAAAGAGGGAGATGTAATTTCCGTCTCTTCTATTGTTGATTATGCTGCTGTGGATGCAGTTGTGGGGCTGGGGATGAATGCACCTGGGAGTGGTGATATCAACGATAATCTTGAGGTCATTAAAATAGATGACATTAGTAGTCTAAATCTCATTGAGGCAGATGCGGGTTTGATGCAATAGCAGGCTTTATTGAATTTAATGAATGCACTTATTGAAACGCTCCGCGATATTCTGGCCACACCATTGCGTAGTCTGCTGACTGTAATCGGTATTGTGATAGGTATTGCTGCAGTTATTATTGTCATGGCCATTGGCGAAGGTAACCGTGTAACAATACAAGATAAGATAAAGTCACTGGGCACTAATCTGATGGCGATAAATCTATCGGGTGCCACCCTTGGAGGTGGCTTTGGGCCTACGGGCCCACATTTTATTGATGAATCACGATTGAATGGCCTGATCAGTGCAATCCCTGCAGTTGCTGCTGTTTCTCCTGTTATCAATATTTCAGGCCAAGCACGATATAAAAACCGCCAGAGGCCAATCGATATCAGTGCGGTATACGCCTCATACCCTCAGGTTCGTAATCTTCAACTTGTAACAGGACGATTCTTTAATACATTGGAGCACGATAAAGCACGTACTGTTGCCGTGGTAAGTGAATCGACAGCGAAGGAGTTAGGGGTTGGAAAGCCGGATGTCGGTCGTGCAATCATCTCTATTAATGACCAAAGTTATCAAGTTATTGGCATTACTAAAGACCTTCCCAGCTTTGACAGTGCTGTTTCTCAAAAGCAGATATTTCTTCCCTACCGTCATATTATGAATGAGTTTCCTCGTATCATGTTAACCGATGCCTTTGTCAAGGTGGATGAGCAGGCTGATGTTGATAGTATCTCTGAAATTATCAGGAAATACCTAGTCAGATATTATGGGGAGGAGAGTCGCACTTGGTTGAAAGGGATGACTGATATGCTGAATGCGGAGAAGGCGATTAGTGATCAGACTACACTTGTTATTGTTGGAATTGCCAGTCTTTCATTGTTAGTCGGCGGAATTGGTATCATGAATATTATGCTGGTTACGATCAAGGAGAAGACGCGAGAGATTGGCCTACGCAAGGCGCTAGGGGCAAAGGAACGGGACATCTTATTGCAATTTATCGGAGAAGGTGTGGTGTTGTGTGTCATTGGTGGCGTAATCGGCACTCTTTTAGGGGTGCTGATATCATTGATTGCGGCCATTGGGATGGATATCCCTGTCATTATCTCCTATCAGGCGATTATTATTGCAATTCTTTTTTCAACGCTGGTTGGCCTATTCTTTTCTATCTATCCTGCTATGGAGGCATCTAAGCTCTCCCCGGTAGAAGCATTGCGATATGAGTAGTGCAATGATTACTCTAAAAAAGATATCTAAACATTATCCGCCGGATGTGCAAGCGCTTAAGGAGGTGAGCCTCTCCATTAAGGAGGGGGAGTTTGTCTCTATCGTGGGAAAATCAGGTTCAGGTAAGTCGACTTTGATGAATATCCTTGGCTTTCTGGATCCACCTTCTAGCGGTGAATACCTGTTTCATGGTGAGGCAGTGGGCTCGCTTAACTCAGATCGTTTGGCTGAATTGAGGCGGGATAAAGTAGGGTTTGTATTTCAAAGCTTTAATCTTTTGCCTCGTCTGAATGGCTGGAAGAATGTGGCGTTACCTTTACGATACTGTAAGGTGAGTTCGGATGAGCAGCGTGAGCGCGCAGTGACAATGCTGAATTCTGTGGGCTTGACTGAGAGGGTGGAGCATTTTCCTCACGAAATGTCTGGTGGAGAGCGACAACGAATTGCTATTGCCAGGGCATTGATTAATCAGCCTTCGTTTATTATCGCTGATGAGCCTACAGGAAATTTGGACAGTAAGACGGGAGAGCAGATTATGGCCTTATTTCATGAGCTGCATCAACAAGGGAAAACAGTAGTAATGGTGACCCATGATCCTGTTGTGGCCGAACAAGCTCAACGCTCGATTCATGTCTGTGATGGTGTTGTTGTCTCTTAGGTCTTTTGACCCATAGCTAACATCTCTCCAGCGTGTGCCCGAGTTTGCTCTGTGATTGTCACTCCGCCCAGCATGCGCGCCAGTTCATCGATACGCGCCTCATTGGCTAATTCTATAATCGATGTTGTAGTGGTGTCTTTGTTGGCTTGTTTTCGAACCTGTAGATGTTGATGTCCCTGAGCTGCAACTTGGGGTTGATGGGTAACACAAAGTACCTGACTATGGCTGCCAAGTTGGCGAAGCATTTGGCCGACAATCTCGGCGGTGCCACCACCAATACCCACATCCACTTCATCAAAGATAACGGTGGGGATGCCGTGGACACTACTGGTGACGACCTGAATGGCCAGGCTGATGCGGGATAATTCACCACCTGAGGCGATTTTACTCATAGGCTGTGCGGGTTGGCCGGGATTAGTGCAAATCAGGAATTCGATCTTTTCCATGCCCAAGGGGCTAAACTCCCCGCTGGGGAGAGAGGTTGTGGCAATCTCAAAGCGGCTACCAGCCATAGAGAGTTTTTGCAGGTTTTCAGTGACTGCCCTCTCCAGTTTTTTGGCAGCCTTTTTTCGTGCGGTTGTCAGTTTATCGGCTAGGATCTGGTATGCCTCTGCTGCTTTTGTGATTTCACCTTCTAATGAGCCATATTTAATATCGGCATTCTCGATATCAACCAACTGTTGCTGGAGTGCTTCAAGCAGTTCGGTAAGTGTTTCCGGTTCGCAATGATGCTTGCGGGCAACGTCATGTAATTCACTCATGCGTGCTTCTACATTAGTGAGTTGTTGAGGGTCAATCTCAACCGTATCTTGATAGTGGCGAAGTTCATTAACAGCTTCGTCGAGCTGAATAGTGGCGTTATCCAATAACTCACAAATAGGCGTGAGTTTGTTATCGATGCTTTGTAGTTCGGCTAGATCGCGATTGAGACGTTTGAGTTGGCTGATTAGGGTGGCATCCTCACCTTCATAGAGTAGTTGCAATGCTTGTTGGCTACCTTCTAGCAGGCTGTTTGCATGGGCTAGGCGTTGATGCTCTTCCTCCAGCTGTGACATTTCTCCTGGCAGGGGGCTAAGGGCTTCCAGTTCGCTGGTTTGATAGCGTAGCAGCTCTAATTTGGCCTCCCGCTCTTCTTTATCCTTTTGGAGTGCCTCCAGCTCTTGCTTTAGTTTTGCCCATTGGCGGTAGGCATGGTTGATTTCGGCAAGTAGTTTGCTGTTGCCCGCATATTGATCCAGAGTGCAGCGTTGTTCTTCACGGCGCAATAGCGCTTGGTGGGCGTGTTGACCATGGATGTCTACCAGCATCTCTCCCAGTTCACGCAGTGCCGCCAGTGGTTGAGGCTGGCCGTTAATGTACCCCTTGGAACGCCCATCGGAGGTGAGGGTTCGGCGGATTAGACACTCTCCATCCATGTCCAGTTCGCGGCCTTCTAACCAGCTCTGTACCTCTGGGTGGCTATGAATATCGAAAGTGACGTTGATTTCGGTCCGGTCACTACCGTGGCGAACTACACTGCTATCCGCTCGATCTCCTAATGCCAACCCAAGGGCATCTAATAGGATAGACTTACCGGCACCGGTTTCACCGGTAAGGGTAGACATGCCCGGCGCAAGGTCGAGTTCCAAAAGATCAACAATGGCGAAGTTTCGGATATGGATATGGCTTAACATACGGACCTGAATTTAAAGGATGATAAAGTTAACTGGGACGCTCAGCCCAATGCAGCTTGGCGCGTAGAATATCAAAGAAATCATATTTAGCTGGGTGGAGCAGACGGACCGGGTGAGGTGTTTTTTCAATGTGCAGGATATCTCCTAGCTGTAAGCTAAGACCTAGCTGACCATCGCAAGTGACCAGAACCTCGGATTTTTCATGGTCACATACCTTCACTACGATATTGCTATCTCCAGAGATGACCACTGGACGGTTGCTCAATGTGTGGGGGCAGATCGGTACCAGAGCAATAGCATTGAGTGATGGGTGCAGAATCGGCCCGCCACTGGAGAGCGCATAGGCAGTCGAACCGGTGGGGCTGGAGATGACCAGGCCATCAGCACGCATGGTGGAGACGAAGGTGTCATCCACATAGCATTCCAGCTCGATCATACGTGCTACATGGGATTTGTGGATGACCACATCATTAAAGGCGTTGTTCTCCGAGAGAATCTCTCCAGCGCGCTCGATGGTGGTATGAAGCAGAAAGCGCTCTTCTTCCGCAAAATTCCCAGCAAGTATCTCATCCAGGCTTGCCTCTATCTGGTCGATAGAAACATCCACCAGAAAGCCCAAACGCCCCAGGTTCACACCCAGTAGCGGAATATTGTAAGTGTTCAGGGAGCGGGCCGCGTTCAGCAGGGTGCCATCGCCACCCACAACAATCACCAGATCACACTCCTGGCCGATACGCATGCGATCCACGGCTTCAAACGCGGTTTCACTGATATCTGGAGCAGAACCGTGATCCACCATCACCCGGCAGCCTTTCTCCAACAGATAATTGCCAACGGAGATCAGGGTGTCACCGCCGTGTTGGTCGTTGTATTTACCGATTAAGCCAATGGTATTAAAGGTGTTTTCCACTCGAGATGCTCCCCACTCACTCCTGATGATATGGATGACAGATTTATCCAGAGAGTAGCACCATTGCCATGGCGGTTAAATAATTTCTGTGGAATTTTCACTTTATGGGTAAAAAATTGTGGCAGAGAGTTGAAATCATGGATTTTGCCCCTATATCCCACTGCAAACATGAATAGCCTGTGCTACCTATCGTATGAGCAGGCGGAATGAATCGCTGGAGTCAACTATGTCAAATGAGCAAAACAACACCGCAGAGATGGAAACGCCAACTGAAGCCGTTGAGGGCGTGGTTGAGCAGGCAGCAGAAACTGGTGCCCAGGATGACGTGGCAACCCTAAAGCAGGCTTTAGAGGCAGCTGAAGCCAAGGCTAATGAAAACTACGACCTGGCCTTGCGTACCAAGGCAGAGGCAGAGAACATCAAGCGCCGTGCAGACCAGGAAGTGGAAAAGGCTCGTAAGTTTGCTCTGGATAAGTTTGTGGATTCACTTATTCCCGTTATCGATAGCCTAGAGATGGGTCTGCAGGCAGCAACCGGTGATGATGAGTCCGTTGCCAAGCTGCGTGAAGGTACTGAGCTGACCTTGAAAATGTTCCAGGATGCTCTGGAGAAGAATGGCGTAAAGCAGATTGATCCTCAAGGTCAGGCGTTTGATCCTCAGCAGCATGAAGCCATGAGCATGCAGGAGAGTGCAGATTACGCACCCAACTCAGTGATGGCCGTATTCCAGAAGGGCTATGTACTGAATGAGCGTGTTATCCGTCCTGCCCGTGTCGTCGTTGCTAAGGCGCCAGCAGGCGGTGAAGAGCCTGTGGGTGGAAAAATTGACGAGCAGGCATAAATAGAGCCTTGAAATTATAAAACCGCATCCCCATCAAGGGATCAGGTAATTAACAGATTCCGACCGGGGAGAGCCCGGTCAACAAAGTTTACAAAGAATTGGAGAACGGCAATGGGTAAAATTATCGGTATTGACTTGGGCACCACCAACTCATGTGTTGCGGTAATGGACGGTGACAAGCCACGTGTTATTGAAAATGCTGAGGGTGATCGTACCACCCCTTCCATCATCGCTTATGCAGACGACGGTGAAGTACTGGTAGGTCAGCCTGCCAAGCGCCAGGCCGTTACCAATCCAAAGAACACGTTGTTCGCTATTAAGCGTCTGATCGGTCGTCGCTTTAAAGATGATGAAGTACAAAAAGACATCAAAATGGTGCCTTACAGCATCATCGAAGCAGACAATGGTGACGCTTGGGTAGACGTAAATGGCAAGAAAATGTCTGCACCAGAGATCTCTGCTCGCGTACTGATGAAGATGAAAAAGACCGCAGAGGACTATCTGGGTGAGCCTGTGACCGAAGCGGTAATTACCGTTCCTGCTTACTTCAACGACTCACAGCGCCAAGCGACCAAAGATGCCGGTAAGATCGCTGGTCTGGATGTAAAACGTATCATCAACGAGCCTACCGCAGCAGCATTAGCTTACGGTATGGACAAGAAGGGTGGTGATCGCAAGATCGCGGTATACGACCTGGGTGGTGGTACTTTTGATATCTCTATCATCGAAATTGCTGAGATCGAGGGCGAGCACCAGATTGAAGTACTCTCTACCAATGGTGATACCTTCCTGGGTGGCGAGGATTTCGACCTGCGTTTGATCGACTATCTGGCAGATGAGTTCAAGAAAGAGCAGGGCATCGATCTGCACAACGATCCTCTGGCACTGCAGCGTCTGAAAGAGGCGGCAGAGAAGGCGAAGATCGAGCTGTCATCTGCACAGCAAACTGACGTAAACCTGCCTTATATCACTGCTGATGCAACCGGTCCTAAGCACCTGAACATCAAGATCAGCCGTGCCAAGTTCGAAGGTCTGGTGGAAGAGCTGGTAACTCGCACTATCGAGCCTTGTAAGATGGCACTGAAAGATGCTGGTCTGTCAGCCTCTGAAGTGGATGAGATCATCCTGGTAGGTGGTCAAACCCGTATGCCTAAGGTACAAGCTGCGGTACAAGAGTTCTTCGGCAAAGAGCCACGTAAAGATGTAAACCCTGACGAAGCGGTAGCCGTAGGCGCCTCTATCCAAGGTGGTGTACTGGGTGGTTCGGTGAAAGACGTACTGCTGCTGGACGTGACGCCATTGTCTCTGGGTATCGAGACCATGGGTGGGGTAATGACCAAACTGATCGAGAAGAACACGACCATTCCTACCAAGGCATCGCAAGTGTTCTCTACTGCAGAAGATAACCAAACTGCGGTAACTGTACACGTACTGCAAGGTGAGCGTGAAATGGCGTCAGCCAATAAATCACTGGGTCGTTTTGATCTGGGTGATATCGCGCCAGCGCCACGTGGTGTGCCACAAATCGAAGTATCTTTTGATATCGATGCTAACGGTATCTTGAATGTATCAGCGAAAGATAAGGCGACTGGCAAGCATACCTCTATCGTGATTAAAGCCTCTTCTGGTCTGTCGGATGAAGAGATCGAGAAGATGGTTCGCGATGCAGAAGCCCATGCGGATGAAGATAAGAAGTTCCAAGAGCTGGTTAGCACGCGTAACACTGCAGACCAAATGATCCACGCTTGTAACAAGTCCATGAAAGAGCTGGGCGAAGACAAGATGGAAGCGGGTGAGAAAGAGAAGATAGAAGCCGCAATCAAGGAGCTGGAAGAGGCGATGAAGGGCGATGACAAAGAGGCGATTGAAGCCAAGACCACCGCTCTGACCGAAGCTTCTGGTGAGATGATGCAGCGTGTTTACGCTCAGCAAGCTGAAGCACAAGGTGGTGCACAGCCAGGTGCTAATGCTACTGACGCCAATGCTGATGCGAAAGCAAAGGATGACAATGTTGTAGATGCTGAGTTTGAAGAAGTTAAAGACGACAAAAAGTAATTAACTGATCTTCAGTAAACGCAGGCAGGCGCAGGTGTGAAAACGCCTGCGCCTGTAGCTGTATTTAGAACATTGAAAAGACCAGGTTTGAAAGATGTCTAAACGTGATTATTACGAAATACTCGGGGTCTCCAAGACGGCCAGCGAAGCGGACCTGAAGAAGGCTTTCCGTCGCATGGCCCATAAATATCATCCGGACCGTAATCCAGATGATCAGGAGGCCGAAAACAAATTTAAAGAGGCCAAAGAGGCCTACGAAATTCTTTCTGATAGCCAGAAACGCGCGGCTTACGATCAATTTGGTCATGCAGGGGTAGACCCCTCTGCCGGTGCGGGCGGCTTTGGCGGCGGCGCCTCTAGCTTTAGTGACATCTTTGGTGATGTCTTTGGCGATATCTTTGGTGGCGGCGGTGGTCGTGCACAACAAGCTCGCCGTGGCGCGGATTTGCGCTACAACCTGGATCTCACTCTGGAAGAAGCGGTTAACGGTACCAGTGCCAACATCGAGGTAGCGACTCACGTTAAGTGTGAAACCTGCGATGGCAGTGGTGCCAAGAAGGGCTCCAGCCCGGTGACCTGTACCACTTGTGGTGGTGTGGGTCAGGTGCGTATGCAGCAGGGTTTCTTTTCACTGCAGCAGACCTGTCCTCACTGTGGTGGCACGGGCCAAATGATTAAAGACCCCTGTGGTGATTGCCATGGTAGCGGCCACGTTCGCAAGAACAAGAAGCTTTCAGTTAAAGTGCCAGCTGGTGTGGATACTGGGGATCGTATCCGTCTTGCCGGTGAAGGTGAAGCGGGTGATCGCGGTGCGCCACCTGGGGATCTATATGTTCAGATCAATGTGAAGCCACATCCTATCTTTGTAAGGGATGGCAATGACCTCTACTGTGAAGTGCCTATTAGCTTTGTGACGGCGACTCTGGGTGGTGAGCTGGAAGTACCCACTTTGGATGGTCGTTTGAATCTGAAGATTCCCGCTGAGACTCAAAGCGGTCGCATGTTCCGTCTGCGCGGTAAAGGTGTGAAGTCGGTACGGGGCGGTGCAGTGGGTGATTTGATGTGTCGTGTGGAGATTGAAACCCCGGTTAACCTCAGCGATAAACAGAAAGAGCTGCTGCGCCAGTTCGATGAGGAGACCAAAGGCAATCACGACAAGCACAGCCCTAAATCTCACTCCTGGATGGATCGGGTGAAGAATTTCTTTGAGGATATGAAACCTTAACAACATAACACCCAACGCTGAGGCGCAAAGAAGATAAATGAAATAATCTCTGCGCCTTTGCGCCTCTATGTTAGCTGTTAAAAAATCGGAATCAAAACCATGACAAGAATCGCAATTGCCGGCTGTTCCGGCCGTATGGGGCGTGTGCTGATTGAGGCATGTCAGCAGAATGAAAATGTCACTCTGGGTGCTGCGACTGAGCGCACTGGTAGCTCTCTGGTGGGGGCTGATGCAGGGGAAGTGGCTGGCGTTGGCAAGCTGGGTGTAGCCATTGTTGACGACCTGGCCAAGGCCGTTGATGATTTCGATGTACTAATCGACTTTACTGCTATCGAAGCTACCTTGAGCCATTTGGAGATCTGTGGTGCTGCGGGTAAACGCATTGTGATTGGTACCACTGGTTTTTCTGATGAGCAGAAGCAGCAGATTTCAGCCACTGCTGAGAAGGTTGGAGTGGTCTTCGCACCTAACATGAGTGTAGGGGTGAACCTTTGCTTCAAGCTGCTGGAACTGGCTGCGAAAGTGATGGGTGACGAGGTGGATATCGAGGTGATAGAAGCCCACCACCGTCACAAGATCGATGCGCCTTCCGGAACTGCGTTACGCATGGGTGAGGTGGTGGCTGATGCTCTGGGTCGTGACCTCAAAGAGTGTGCGGTGTACGGCCGTGAAGGCAAAACTGGTGAGCGTGATCGAGGTGAAATCGGTTTTGAAACCATCCGTGCCGGTGACATTGTGGGTGAGCACACTGTGATGTTTGCGGATATTGGTGAGCGGGTGGAGATTACCCATAAAGCTTCCAGTCGCATGACCTTTGCCAAAGGGGCG
The DNA here is from genome assembly GCA_050295955.1 of Thiohalomonadales bacterium. Lineage (GTDB taxonomy): Bacteria > Pseudomonadota > Gammaproteobacteria > RBG-16-57-12 > RBG-16-57-12 > JAFLJP01. The sequence continues at coordinate 45,180 of JBNKQQ010000016.1, read as the reverse complement.
GTACGTGCAGCCCATTGGTTGATGGCGAAAGAGCAGGGACTGTTTGATATGCAGGATGTGCTGGATTTACGCTAATCACGTTGGTTTATTACCTGCTGTAAAAGGGCTGCTTTATGCAGCCTTTTTATTTTGTAATGAAAAAGTCATGGTTTTGTCCTCGAATGGTCATTTTAAATGATTAGGGTTGCCTTTTTTAAGAAGATAACCGTTGTTAGGAGCCGTGATGAAGAATGTATTGGGGATGATTGTTGCTGCATTGACTGCTGTTGCTGTCGTGGGTTGTGGCAGTGTTGCAGAGAAGGCGGTAGAGACTACTAAGTCTGAAGTTGTCGCTGAAAATAAGATGGAGATCTATGAGGTTCATCATGATGGTCGTATCCATGTTTTCTACGATAAGAAGCTGCATGATGAATTTCTCTCGCTGGGAGAAACGCCATTTCGCCTGACCCGTATCGGTGCGGGCCCAAAGGGTGAGACGATTGTCTTTGGTCTGACCAAAGAGGATAAGAAAAAGCCCGATTCTGTTGAAGCTATCAAACTGTATGATGGTAGCGCAGAAGCATCAGCTAACTTCTATGGTGAGTTGCGTAACCATGGCCGTATCTATGTCTTTAACTCATTTAAAGATATGCAACCTGTGCGTGATTTTGGTCATCCTAATTTCTTCTATACAGAGATCGCCAGCGGCCCTAAAGGGGAGACGGTTGTCTATGTGCTGAATAAGGAAACCAAAAAGCATAAGCCAGAGGCTTTGATTGCCAAGTTCCATGCGATGAATAAGTAATTTCATCTGTCTGGTATGATGAAAAGGCTGCTTTGAGAAAGTGGCCTTTTTTATTGCCAGCCATTACCTGTTTCACCATCTCCCATCCCTTGTACAGCACTGTTGAGCAGGATGACCTCTATCTCTTCGATAATCTCCTCCTGGCGCAGAGTATTATTGTGCATGGCCAGGCTGTCTAGCTGTTGCTCAAGATGATTGCCTGCTTGTTCCAGATGCTGCATACGCTGCTGGTTTTCCGCTAACAGAGCTGCGTAGAGCCATGTGTGAGTGAGGGCAAACAGATAGTGCTCCAATAACTCTTCCAGTAACTGCTCAGGGGGTAAATTGATCAATGGGGGAACGCCTCTACTTTGGCCTGGACCAGGGGGGAGTAGTTTCTGGCATTGAGGGCGATGCTGCTCTGGCTGAAAGTGGATTACTTCGAGATGGATGGGGCCATGTTCTTTGCGTAATTGGTTAATGGTGTTCAGCAAACGGCTTAAGAGATTGGCCACTTCATCAGCCACACTGGCACCAGGGAGCGCGATAGCATCCGGGTAGTCTCGGGCGAGAGGGCCTGCCAAGCGCGAACCAACGCCGATGATGGGGGATTGTGGCGGTGGAGATTGTTGTTCCAGGCAGGTGAGTAGCTGTTCATTATAAGCACCGCAAAAACCCCGCTCTGAGCCGATCAGTAGGTAGAGGGGCTGAGTGTTGAGGTCCTGCTCTTCGTCTGCATAATGACCGCTGACCTGAAGAAGGGCATGACGTACCGAGTCGGTGAGTTGCTGCTGATGTTTGTGGTAACGGGCAAGCTTATGGCTCTCCATCATCGCCAGACTTTTCATGGCATCCATGATGCTGAGTATCTCTTTGAGGCTTCCAATGTGCTCTTTGACCTGGCGGCGTTTACCCATTGAACTCTTCCCACCACTGTTTGAGTTGTTCCTGCCAAGCTTCGATAGGGGAGTCTAGGGTTAAGTGACTGTGGCTGATGGCACTACTAAGCCGTTGTAATCGGCGCGAAGCCTGTTGTGGCTCTAGCTTATCCAGCAGACCTTGATTGTAGGCCATAAGCCACACTAGTAGCTCCTCTACGCTGCGTGGGGATAGTCGCTCTTGTTTGAGTAGCTCCCGTAGAATGCGTCCACGCTGTAGCTTGAGTTGCATCTGCTTCTCCAGGCGCGCGCCAAAACGGGTGAATGCTTCCAGCTCTTGAAATTGCAGGTAGTCTAACTTGATGCGGGCCGCTTGCTTTTTGATTTGAGGGTGTTGAGCTTTACCACCAATACGGGAAACTGACCGGCCGACATCAATGGCGGGTCGAATGCCAGCGGAGAAGAGGTTCTGTTGCAAGTAGATCTGGCCGTCGGTAATGGAGATTAGATTGGTGGGGATGTAAGAGGCAATTTCCCCTTGCTGGGTTTCTACGATGGGAAGTGCTGTTAGGCTACCCCCACCATGCTGAGGGGAAAGGCAAGTCGCACGCTCCAGCAGCCTGGCGTGAAGGTAGAAGATATCCCCAGGGTAGGCCTCTCGCCCAGGAGGGCGTCGAAGTAGTAGGGAGAGTTCTCGGTAGGCGCGGGCGTGGCGTGTTAGATCGTCATAGATGATCAGACAGTCTTTACCCTGACGCATCCAGTGCTCGCCAATTGCGCATCCTGCATAGGGGGCGAGATACTTTAAGCCGGGCAGCGCGCTTGCCTCGCCAACCACGACAGTGGTGTAGTCCAGTGCATCACTGGCTTTAAGATGCTCCAAGATGTTGATAACTTCAGCGCGCTTCTGACCAATCAGCACGTAGATGCAGATAACCCCCTTGTCCTTTTGGTTGATGACGGTGTCCAGAGCGATGCTGGTTCGTCCAAGTCCCTCATCACCGATAATAAGCTGGCGCTGTCCCTTACCGATGGGGAGTAGGCTGTCGATCAGGCGGATGCCGGTGTAGAGGGGGCGTTGAACGAAGTCCCGCTCAATCATCGGAGGGGAAGGACCTTCCAAGTTGCGCCGTTTGGTGGTGTGGGGGGCAGGCTGACCATCCAGTGGATGCCCCAGGGGATCAATCACCCTTCCGAGTAATTTGCTGCCTACCGGCACACTGACCCGGTGGCCAGTGGGATGTACGGGGGTTCCGGCTGTCAATTGATCGGTTTCACCCAGTAGAATCGCACCCAGCATACGCTCTCCCAGGTGAAATACCTGACCAAGGCTGCCATCGGTAAAGTGGAGTAATTCATCCATAGCGGCAGAGGGGAGGCCACTGATCCAGGCGATACCATCCCCTACCGAGACCACATGCCCTTGTTCTGTTACGCGTAGGGTGGGTTGGTAGTCCTCCAGCCAGTGGCGCTGCTGTTTGAGTTGGGGGAAGTTACTCATGGTTGGCGGCGGCCTCGCTAAAAAAGCGTAGTTCATTTTGCAGATTGGCTTGCAATACCCAGCCGCCAATTGCCACCTTGAGTCCAGCGATTAACCGCTCATCGTGGCGAAAGTGAAAGTCTATTGGACTAGGGCCTAATTTCTGCTCCAGTGCCTGGCGAATCACTTGTTGAGCTTCGTCATTCAGTGGGGTTGCGCTACTGACTTCCACTGGTGTACTTTCTTCCTTCCAGCTCTCACGTACTTCCCTAATACTGCTTTCAGGTAGTGCGATTAGCTGATCGATAAACAGCTGTTGTAATTGGTGGTTCAGCTGTGGGCAGGATAGTGCCTTTAACAGTCGTGAGGCAAAAGCGCCTGCAAGCTGTAACGCTTCAAGTTCAGCATGTTGGCGAAGCTCAGTTTGCTGTTGTTGATGCAGCGCTTGTTGCTTGAGTTGTTGTTGCTGTAGCTCATTTTCCAGCTGTTGTAGCTGCTTGTTGCGCTCCTGGGCAAGTTGTTGCTGCAGTGCTTCCAGGGCATGATCTTTCTCCTTTTGCCAGTCGGCGAGACGGCTCTCATACTGTTGTTGCAGATCATTCGCCTGCTGGGCTTTTTCTGCTGCTTCAGTCAGCTCAGCCTCAATTTTTTTGCGGCGCTGCTCAACAATTCTGAGTACTGGCTGATAGAGAAAACGTTTCAGCAGCCATACCAGGATCAGAAAGTTGATCACCTCAAGTAGGAAGGTGCTCCAGTCCAGTTCCACGTTGTGCCCCTTTAATTAAGCAGATATTCCAGTAACGGGTTGCGAAACAGTACGATCAAGACGATCACCAACACGTAGATGGCCAGGGATTCAATCATCGCCAGACCGATGAACAGGGTACGTGAGATGGCCTTTTCTGCTTCCGGTTGCCGGGCAAGCGCCTCCAGAGCTCGGCTGATGGCCATGCCCATGGCGATGGCTGGGCCGAGTACACCGATAGCGATGGCGAGTAGCGCCAGCATGGTGGAGTTGGTGACAAAGCCTGTTAGCTCGCTCATGATGCTTCCTTCTGTTGTCGTAATTGTTGGGATTGTAGGCCGCCAGCGATATAGATCAGTGCCAGCATGCCAAAGATATAGGCCTGAACCAGAGCTTCGATAATATGTAGCATCAGGATTGGTACCGGTGCTAATAGTCCTGCAACCCAGAGTATTAGCAGTGCGGCCATCTCTAAGCTCATGATGTTGCCAAACAGGCGAACAGCCAGGGCTACAGTGCGGGTGATTTCACTAATGAGATGGAAAGGTAATAGTAATGGTGTGGGTTGCAAGTAGTGGCGCAGGTAGCGGCGCAGGCCACTGTCCCGAATACCAAACCAGTGTACCGAGAGAAAAACCAGAATTGCTAAGGCACTGGTGGCAGAGAGGTTGCCGGTGGGGGAGTGAAGCCCGGGAATAAGTCCGATTAGATTGGCCAAGGCCAGATAGATCCAGAGTGTCGCTACAAAAGGGAGTACCTGTTGGGTTTGCTGAGGGGTAAGTAGTTGCTGAATCGTATCCTCAATAACCCCTAATATGCCTTCGGAGGCAGTTTGCCATCCCTGTGGCTGTAGCTGTAGGGTGCGGCAGAGTAGGAAGCTAGCGACCCATAGTAGTAACATGATTCCCCAGGTAGAAAGTACCGTGGCAGTGATATGTAACGGGCCAAGTGCCAATACGACCTCTGAACTTAACGGGTCCATGGTGTCTCCTCGATGGCGAGTTGTCTTGCTATCATTCGTGGCTCCTGATTAGCCAGTAGACATTAAAGGCACCAACGAAAATACCCAGTGTGAGCAGACTGAGTGTCCAGCGCATGGAGTAACCGCTCATCATGTTATCCAGCCAGTGTCCCAGATAGGCGCCAGCAATAACTGGCAGGATAAACATCAGGCCGAGGCTGCCTAGATAGACGGTTTGTGCCAACAAGGTAGGGCGTTCTTTTTCCGCTTTCAGCATACGCTTTGCCTGTTGTTCAACTCGCTTACTTAAGCGGTCATTTCCATTATGAAGACTCATGATTTGCCTCCTTCACCTCGTCCAATACGCCATAGGCGTAGCATCATTGCCTGTTCCATCTGCTCAAGGCTCTGCTTGAAACTGACCAGAGCCAGTTCCTCTTCTATTAGCTCCTGACGCAATGCTTGACTGATCTCCTGATAGTCATCGCTACGTAGATAGCGGCGACCGCTGAGGGTAAGTTGGTCATTGGCGAAGTGGGCGACGGCACCAGGCAGGGCAAGATATTCGTTGCGGCCATCGACAAAGCGGATTCTGGCCAGACCAAATACCAGAGTAGTAATGAAGTGGGCATGTCCCTTCATTAGGCCAAAACTGCCGCTGTTATCCTCAGCAACAAAAGAGAGTACATCCCGAAGGGTTTCACTCTCAGTGGCTCCTTGTAGTAACAGCGTGAATCCATTCACTGTGTGGCCCTCCCCATGCTGCCACGCATATAGCATTGATCTTCCGAGACGTCGTCATAGTGGCCACGTAGAAAGGCTTCGCAATCCGCCAAGGTATCTTGAAGGGGAACCGAAACCCCTGGTATGCCGGTATGGGGGGCCGTCACATGAAAGGGCTGACTGAGATAGCGTTGGAGTTTGCGTGCTCGCTGGACAATTTTTCGATCCTGTTGAGAGAGCTCCTCCATGCCCAGCATAGTAATGATGTCCTCCAGCTCCTGATAGCGGGCAAGGTGCTCCCTCACCCCCTCGGCGATAGTATAGTGGTGATCCCCCACTACATGGCGGTCTAGTAGCTTGCTATTGGAGTTGAGGGGATCCACTGCTGGATAGATTCCTTGAGCGGCTTGTTTGCGGGAGAGGATAACGCTGGTATCAAGATGGCCCAGTATGGTGGTGACCGCTGGATCTGTCATATCGTCAGCGGGTACGTAGACCGCCTGCACCGAGGTGATCGCTCCTTCGTCGGTGGAATTAATGCGATCTTCCACCTCAGCTACCTCTGTTCCCAAGGTAGGTTGATAACCGACGGTGGCGGGCATGCGTCCTAAAAGGCTGGAGATCTCGCTGCCGGCCTGGACAAAGCGGAACACATTGTCCATTAGCAGCAATACCTCCTTCTGCATACTATCCCGTAGATACTCGGCATAGGTGAGTGCGGTGTGAGCGATACGAAAACGAACGCCGGGGGATTCATCCATCTCGCCAAATACCAGTAGGGCTTGTTTCATGACATCAGCCTTCTGGAGTTCGCTCCAAAGCTCATGGCCCTCTCGGATTCGCTCCCCCACGCCGGCAAAGATGGAGACCCCGCGATGGATAGCGGTGATGGCGTGGATGAATTCCATGATCAGGACGGTTTTTCCCACCCCAGCCCCCCCGAAAAGTCCGGTTTTACCTCCACGAACAAAAGGGCAGAGCAGATCGATGACCTTAATGCCAATCGGTAGAATTTCATGGCTGCCTCGTACCTCATAAAGAGGGCGTTTGATGCCATGAATGTTATTCATTTGTTGAGATGTAAATGGCGGGAGTCCATCCAATGGCTCGCCGAAGATATTGATCACCCGCCCTAGACACTCCTCTGAAACTGGCACATGTAACGGCGCACCAGTATCAAAAACCGGCATACCACGACTCAGACCCGAAGTGCTGTGCAGGGTGATGGCACGGATATGTCGTTCATCCAGATGCTGGTGGACTTCAAAAAGTACCGGTTCCCCGTCCAGTTGTAGATAGAGAGCTTGGCGCAGAGGAGGGAGTTGTTCACAGCGAATGACCACTACCGGACCTTGTACTTGATGGATGTGGCCGATCTCCTGTTGTGTATCCATAGCGGGGTGTCTGAACCGTTGTTATTGTTTTGGGAGGTAACACATTACATAGAATTATGGTAAAGGTATTGAAATAGGGAAAGTTTTTTCCGAAAAAATTTTTGGTGAGATCTGACATTTTCCAGAATGGAAGTATCAAGCCACATTGATGTGGATGTGTTTATTTGCCATGAATTGTGTGGGATGCTTCATGTGGAAGCCAATGACAATATGCGCATTAGAGATTCAATTGTGAAATAAAGCCCCGGTATGGGGATAAATCGTAATGTTTTTCACCCGTCGGTGGTTAATGCAATGGATAACGAAAACAGTGATACCCCTCACGTTGAGGAGGGCGCGGTTGATTATCAAGCGCAATTCCAACAGTGTTGGACGCAGGCTGTTGAGGCGGTAGACCAGGCGATGGCCTGTGCTCTATCCCGCGTGAAACTTCCCAGTTTGCTTGAGCAGTTTTTTCAAAATGTGTGGCGTAGCGTCCTGATAGATACGTATATGCAGGAGGGTGAGAATAGCTGGTTATGGGAGCTGCATCTACAGATTACCGAGGAGATGATATGGTCCTTTGGGCCCAAAGTCTCCAAGGAAGAGGAGGACTATTTGGAGAAAATGATTCCTCATTTAGTAGACATTTTGAAGGACTACATGCAGGAGGGCGGCTGGCAAGTCGCGCAACAGCGAGCATTGCTTGAGGAGTTGGGGGATTGTCACTCAGAGGTCATATGTAGAGCTGGGGAGTCATCTCGCGGGAGAGGCGATGGATTCGATATGGCGGAGAGCTTGGTTCTGGACTCCTTGCTGGATGGGGAGCTCTGGGAAGAGGAGGCGGATTATTATGATGAGCGAGTAAGCCAACTGCCTCTCGATAGTTGGGTTGAATTTAGTGATGTCGAAGCTCCTGCTGAAATAGCCAGGTTGGTACAACGGAGCGATTCTGATGGATTGCTGACTTTTGCCAATTGGAAGAATAGGGTGGTACGAGAGTGTAGTGAGGTGGAGTTGGCAGATATGTTGCGAAGATGGGATGCGCGAATACTTCGTAATGTACCGGTGATCAAGCAGGCATGGGTTTCACTGGTGAGTTTGTTGCAGGCTAAGTAAGTCTCAGCGCTCGATTTAATGAAAGCTGGCCTTGTTATTATGACCAGCTCTATTGCAATTAACCTTTGGCCTTTTTGATTGGCGTAACTTTATCGTCATTGCTTTGCCCGATTTCTGCCAGGGCTTCGCTCTCTCCTTTGCAGGCTTTCATAATTAGTTCTTTGTTTTTCGCCAGTAAAATACCGAAGGCTTCGGCTTGGCTGGCATCCACCTCGGGAATATGGGTTTCCAATAATGCAGTGAACTGTTCAGCCAGTTCTAGCATCTTATCGTGGGCTTCTGCTTCTTTTTTGCTATTAAACATACTGTCGTCCCGGTCACAGAGCCACTTTGCAATAACGGCCATGATTTGTCCTCATATCTCAGATTATAGTCACTTTACTGTATATCTATACATGCTTCTTTGCAAGCGGGGATTTCGACATAGAGGATACGCCCCAATAGGGCGAATTAGCATAGACCTTTGGGGGTAAATACAGTAAAATGCGGCGAATTTTGAGTCCAAATTAAACCAATCGACAAAGGGCGGGTGAGCCATTCGGGTATCATCCGCTTTTTGTGCATCTAGCGGAGGTTATCTTGAGAAAACCGGCCCTTTTAGCATTAGAAGATGGCTCCCTGTTCCAGGGCGAGATGATTGGCTACGAAGGTCAGAGCGTGGGTGAGGTGGTATTTAATACCTCTTTGACTGGCTATCAGGAGATCCTGACTGATCCTTCATATGCTAAGCAGATCGTAACCTTAACCTATCCCCACATCGGTAATGTCGGCGTGAATGCCGAGGATGAGGAGGATAGCGAGATCGTAGCAAGTGGTCTGGTGATTCGCGATCTACCAGCCATCGCCAGTAACTGGCGCTGTGAGAAGACCCTTGAAGAGTATCTGGTAGAAAACAAGGTTGTTGCCATTGCCGGTATTGATACTCGCCGCCTGACCCGTATCCTGCGTGATAAAGGTGCCCAGAACGGCTGTATCGTCGCAGGAGATAATATCGATGAGGCAGCGGCCATTGAGGCTGCTAAATCATTCCCAGGTCTGAAGGGTATGGATCTGGCAAAAGAGGTGACCGCCTCTGAGACCATCGAGTGGACCGAGGGTGAGTGGAAGCTGGGGCAAGGCTATGTCACCCCTGAGAGCTTTAAGTATCACGTTGTGGCTTACGACTTCGGTGTGAAGCGCAATATTCTGCACATGCTGGCCGAGCGTGGCTGTAAGCTGACCGTGGTTCCTGCTGAAACCTCTGCTGATGATGTGCTGGCGCTGAATCCGGATGGTGTTTTCCTCTCCAATGGCCCTGGTGATCCAGAGCCATGTACCTATGCTATCGAGGCGATCCAGGCGATTCTGGATAAGGGCATCCCAACCTTTGGTATCTGTCTGGGACATCAGCTGCTGGCGCTGGCCAGTGGTGCTAAGACTGCTAAGATGAAGTTTGGTCACCACGGCGGTAACCATCCGGTACAGGATGATGAAACCAAGCGCGTGATGATCACCGCACAGAACCATGGCTTTGCTGTGGACGAAGAGAGCCTGCCAGGCAACCTGAAGGCGACCCATCGTTCGCTGTTTGATGGTTCTCTGCAGGGCATTCATCGTACCGACGTGCCAGCCTTTGGCTTCCAGGGGCACCCTGAGGCGAGCCCAGGTCCCCATGATGTGGCGCACCTGTTCGACCACTTTATTGAACTGATCGAAAAGAATAAGTAAGGGCCGAGCCATGCCAAAACGTACCGATATAAAAAGTATTTTGATCCTGGGTGCTGGTCCGATTGTCATCGGCCAGGCTTGTGAGTTTGACTACTCTGGTGTGCAGGCGTGTAAGGCGCTGCGCGAAGAGGGTTATCGGGTTATCCTGATTAACTCCAATCCAGCTACCATCATGACCGATCCTAGTACTGCCGATGCCACTTACATCGAGCCGATTCACTGGGAAGTGGTTGCCAAGATTATCGAGAAAGAGCGTCCAGATGCACTGCTGCCTACCATGGGTGGTCAGACTGCACTGAACTGTGCGCTGGATCTGGATCGCGAAGGCGTACTTGCCAAGTTCAATGTTGAACTGATCGGAGCCAAAAAAGAGGCGATCGACAAGGCTGAGGATCGCGATAAGTTCCGCCAGGCAATGATTAAGATCGGCCTGGATATGCCTAAGTCTGACGTGGCGCACACTATCGAAGAAGCGCTGAAGGTGCAGGCTGAGGTAGGCTTCCCAACCATTATCCGCCCATCCTTTACCCTGGGTGGCTCCGGTGGTGGTATCGCCTACAACAAAGAAGAGTTTCTGGAGATCTGCGAGCGCGGTTTGGACCTGTCGCCAACCAATGAGCTGCTGATTGAAGAGTCCATTATCGGCTGGAAAGAGTACGAGATGGAGGTGGTGCGTGACCACAAGGACAACTGTATCATCATCTGCTCTATCGAGAACCTGGATCCAATGGGTGTGCACACTGGTGACTCCATTACCGTGGCTCCTGCTCAGACCCTGACCGATAAAGAGTATCAGATCATGCGTAACGCCTCACTGGCGGTACTGCGTGAGATTGGTGTGGATACCGGTGGTTCTAACGTTCAGTTCTCTATTAATCCAGAGAACGGCCGCATGATCATCATCGAGATGAATCCACGTGTATCGCGCTCATCAGCGCTGGCCTCTAAGGCGACTGGCTTCCCAATCGCTAAGGTGGCGGCCAAGCTGGCAGTGGGTTATACCCTGGATGAGCTGGACAACGACATCACCGGTGGTGCAACCCCGGCTTCGTTTGAGCCATCTATCGATTACGTGGTAACCAAGGTGCCGCGCTTCACCTTTGAGAAGTTCCCGGCTGCAGATGATCGCCTGAGCACCCAGATGAAGTCCGTGGGTGAGGTCATGGCAATCGGTCGTACCTTCCAGGAGTCGCTGCAGAAAGCACTGCGTGGTCTGGAGACCGGTAAGGATGGTCTGAACGAGATTGCGGACCTGAATGCTGAAGATCTGAAGTCTACTCTGCGTCACGAGCTGCGTCTGCCGGGTGCTGAGCGCCTGTGGTATGTAGCAGATGCTTTCCGTGCCGGCTACTCGGTAGAGGATGTCCATGAGGCGTGCTACATCGATCCTTGGTTCCTGGTACAGATCAAAGAGCTGATCGATATTGAGGCGGATCTGAAGGCCAAGTCACTGAACGATCTGGACAAGAACGCTCTGTTCCGTCTGAAGCAGAAGGGCTTCGCGGATAGCCGCCTAGCAACTCTGCTGGCGACCACTCAGAAAGAGGTGCGTAACCGTCGTAAAGAGCTGGGCGTTAAGCCAGTCTACAAGCGTGTAGATACCTGTGCGGCTGAGTTCGTTTCTGAAACTGCGTACATGTACTCCACCTATGAGGAGGAGTGTGAGGCGCAGCCAACCAATCGTGACAAAATCATGGTGCTGGGCGGTGGTCCAAACCGTGTGGGCCAAGGTATCGAGTTCGATTACTGCTGTGTGCACGCGGCTTTTGCGATGCGTGAAGATGGCTATGAGACCATCATGGTTAACTGTAACCCTGAGACGGTTTCTACCGACTACGATACCTCGGATCGTCTCTACTTTGAGCCACTGACCCTGGAGGATGTGCTGGAGATCATCGATCTGGAGCAGCCTAAGGGTGTGATCGTGCAGTACGGTGGTCAAACTCCACTGAAGCTGGCGCGGGACCTGGAAGCAGCAGGTGCACCCATCATTGGTACTACCCCGGATTGTATCGATCTGGCAGAGGATCGTGAGCGCTTCCAGCAGCTGATCGAGAAGTTGGGTCTGCTGCAGCCACCTAATCGTACCGCCCGTGATCCAGAATCCGCAGTGAAGCTGGCGGAAGAGATTGGCTATCCACTAGTGGTGCGTCCATCCTATGTATTGGGTGGGCGTGCCATGGAGATCGTCTATCAGGAAGAGGAGCTGCGTCGCTACATGCGTGAGGCGGTCTCTGTTTCCAATGACTCTCCTGTGCTGCTGGATCGCTTCCTGGATGACGCCATTGAAGTGGATGTGGATGCGATCTGTGACGGTGAAAGTGTGTTGATTGGCGGTATCATGCAGCACATCGAGCAGGCGGGTGTTCACTCTGGTGATTCTGCCTGTTCGCTGCCTCCATACGATCTGTCTGAAGAGATTCAGGAGCAGCTGCGAGAGCAGGTGGCCAAGATGGCTAAGGCGCTCGGTGTGGTCGGTTTGATGAATACCCAGTTTGCCGTCAAGGGTGACGAGGTCTATGTTCTTGAGGTGAATCCACGTGCATCACGTACCGTGCCATTTGTCTCCAAGGCAATTGGTCAGCCTCTGGCGAAGATTGCGGCGCGCTGCATGGCGGGTCAGAAGCTGGCTGAACAGGGTGCGACGGAGGAGATCATCCCTCCATATTACTCAGTAAAAGAGGCCGTATTCCCCTTCATCAAGTTCCGTGGCGTGGATCCAATCCTCAGTCCTGAGATGAAGTCTACCGGTGAGGTAATGGGGGCGGCGAAGAGCTTCGGTGAGGCGTTTGCCAAGGCACAGCTGGGGGCGGGTGAAGCCTTGCCTCGGGGTGGCAAGGCATTCCTCTCGATCCGTGATACCGATAAAACCCACTTGCCAGATCTAGGTCGTCAGCTGGTTGAGCAGGGCTTTACTTTGTGTGCTACCGGCGGTACCAAGAAGGTGTTGGATGAGGCAGGCATAGCTTGTGAACATGTGAATAAGGTGGCCGAGGGTCGTCCACACATCGTTGATATGCTGAAAAATGATGAGATTGACTACATTGTAAATACGGTAGAAGGCAAGAAGGCGACTGCGGATTCTTTTGAGATTCGTCGCGAAGCATTGCAGCATAAAATCTTCTACACTACGACCATTGCAGGGGCAAAAGCGACCTGTGCAGCATTAAAAGAGTTGGATAACTGGAGTGTTAATCGCCTTCAGGATTTGCATGAGGAAATTAAGTAATGGCAAGTTTTCCCATGACCCTTCAAGGGGCTGAGAAGCTAAAGGCAGAGTTGCAAGAGTTAAAGTCTGTTGCGCGACCTAAAGTGATTGCGGCAATTGCGGAAGCGCGTGAGCATGGCGATCTGAAAGAGAATGCGGAGTACCATGCGGCTCGTGAGCAGCAAGGCTTTATCGAAGGGCGAATTGCAGAAATTGAGGGTAAATTGAGCAATGCTCAGGTCATTGATGTTGCATCGCTGAATGCTAATGGCAAGGTAGTGTTTGGGGCGACTGTTGAGCTAGTCAACGAGGAGACTGGTGAAGAAGTGTATTACCAGATCGTTGGTGATGACGAGGCTGATATTAAGCAGAATAAAATTTCAGTGAACTCGCCGGTTGCTCGCGCTCTAATCGGTAAAGAGGAGGGTGATATTGCCTCGGTGAATGCACCTGGCGGCATTATTGAATATGAGGTAGTTACAGTTAAATATATCTAAGCTGACTGAGGAGATCATTATGGTTCTGTCGCGGTGTGTTGTTGCTTTAGTGTTGGTAGGATGTTTTGTGGGCTTGGAGGTGCAGGCTTCACCGCTCAACGGTTATCAGAATAAGGCCAAGCAGACTGTGCAGAGCATGGCTCAGCAGCTAGGTGCAGTGATGAAGCAGAAGATGCAGGAAGGTGGGCCAGTTATGGCTATCCAAGCCTGTTCTGTCGATGCGTTGCGTATCGCCGGAGAGCTATCTCGGGATACCGGTTGGCAGGTGAAGCGGGTTGGCACTCGGGTAAGGAATACCTTGATTGGGATGCCTGATGAGTGGGAGCAAAAGGTGCTGGCTGATTTCGAAGTACGTGTTGCTAAAGGCGAAGATATGAAAACTATGGCCTATGGCGAGATGCGCAAAGAAGCAGATGGTTACCGGTACTATCGTTTCATGAAGGCCATTCCAGTGCAGCCCCAGTGTACTACCTGTCATGGTGACACCGTTGATATGTCTGATGAGATTCGTGAGGCGATTGAATCACGTTATCCCCATGATAAAGCGGTTGGCTACAAGGCTGGAGAGCTACGAGGTGCTTTTAGCATCAAGATGCCGCTGTAGTAGGATTTAATGAACGCATTAGCTAGACATCTAGAGCGCCTTGCGCTAACCATCTGGATGGGTGCAACTTGGACCGTTGGGTATCTGGTTGCACCCATTCTGTTTAAGGTCTTGGATGATCGTCGTCTCGCGGGTAGTTTGGCGGGAGAGATGTTTGACGTTGTCCATCTGCTTGGCGCAGTTTGTGGTGGCCTGTTACTTACCTTGTTGTTTGCCGATGGAATTAAAAAGGCATTCCATAACTGGCGGCTATGGGTCCTACTGACAATGCTGCTATTGGTTGCAGCGATTGAGCTTTACATCCGACCCCAGATGGAGTTGCTTAAGGGTCAGGATATGTTTTCCAACCCTAAATTAGCCGCAGAGTTTGGGAAACTCCACGGCATTTCATCTGTCTGTTATTTGATTAACAGTCTATTGGGCTTGCTGCTGGTGCTGAAGGGCGTGAGAAAGACCGTTAGTTAGGGAGTTGGATAGTAGGTTTTTTGGCGGGTTTGTAAAAAACCCCAATGTGGCCAATGCTTTGAACCAGAGCCGCATTACACTGCAGGCAGATTTCCTCAATCATCGCTTTACGGTCATCGCGCTCTTCAGCATTGACGCGGACTTTGATAAGCTCATGGTGCTCCAGCTGTGCAATAATCTCATTGATGATATTTTCGGTGAGGCCATTACCGCCGATAATAACCACGGGCTTAAGTTTATGTGCCAGGCTGCGAAGGTGACTGGTCTGGTTTCGATTTAGCTTCATAGTAGTAATTTTCTGTATGACAATTGAAAAAGTGAGCGATATTGTACCCCAGAAGCGTAGAGGGGTAATAGTGGCAGCGAGCCCCCTTAATCAAGTAAAGCTTGAGTTGGGCATTTTGATCGTGGTTTCGGTGTTGCTTTTGTTAGTTATTCCCACCTTTATTAGTGATCATATTGTGCAATTGATGATCTATGCCGGTTATGGGGTATCTGCAGCGGTGTGGCTGGTGGTAAGAGTCCGTAGGGTGGTGTCAAGGCTGGTGGAGCAGGATAGTGGCAAAACTCACTAAGAATAAAAAAGTTAGTAGTAGTAGTCGCCGCTGGCTGGAAGAGCATCTGGATGATGAATATGTATCCCGTGCAAAAAAAGAGGGCTATCGTTCACGGGCGGTATACAAGCTGCTTGAGATTGATGATAAAGATAAGCTTTTCAAGTCGAGTATGACCGTTATTGACTTGGGGGCAGCGCCGGGAGGCTGGTCCCAAGTGGCAAGGCGTCGTATTGGCGATAAAGGTCGTGTTTTAGCATTAGATATTCTGGAGATGGATAACCTCCCTGGTGTAGAGTTCCTGTGTGGTGATTTCCGTGAGGACAGTGTGATGGAGGATTTGCTGAAAATGCTTGGTGACTCACCGGTTGACCTTGTAATGTCGGATATGGCCCCCAATATGAGTGGTGTGCGTGACTTGGATAAAACCCGAGCGATGTATCTAGTTGAGCTGGCAGTGGATTTGGCACGGCAGGTTTTACGTGAGGAGGGTGATCTGTTGATGAAGGTGTTCCAGGGGCCGGGGTATGATCAGTTGCTGGCCGAATTACGTAAGAATTTCAAGAAAGTAGTTACGCGTAAGCCAAAAGCTTCAAGGGATAGATCTTCCGAGGTTTATTTATTAGCGCGTGGCTTTAAGCTATAGTTCAGATAATACAAGTCATTAAGTTGGATTTACCCAGAGCGGTAAAACGAGGTTAGCGTTTTGAACGATTTTGGTAAGAATTTGTTGCTATGGATTGTGATCGCCATTGTGTTGATTTCAGTCTTTAATAATTTTAGTGCTCAGCATGCTGGTGCGGCACGAGATATTCCTTATTCAGAGTTTATTGAAAATGTCCAAGGTGGGCAGGTTTCTTCAGTTTTGATTGAGGGACGTACTATCAAGGGTTGGAAGTCCAGCGGTGAAGGTTTTACAACCTATAGTCCAGGGGATGATGGCCTACTAGCAGATCTGCTGAATAATGGTGTGAAGATTGATGCGAAGCCACCAGAGCAGCAGAGTGTGCTGATGCAGATTTTTATCTCATGGTTCCCAATGCTGTTACTGATTGCTGTTTGGGTATTTTTTATGCGCCAGATGCAGGGCGGTGGTGGTGGCCGTGGCGCGATGTCATTTGGTAAAAGTAAAGCACGCATGTTGGGTGAGGACCAGGTTAAGGTCACTTTCAATGATGTAGCTGGATGTGATGAAGCCAAAGAGGATGTAGTGGAGTTGGTGGAATTCTTGCGTGATCCAGGTAAATTCCAAAAGCTGGGAGGTAAGATCCCTCGTGGTGTGTTGATGGTAGGTCCTCCTGGTACAGGTAAAACCCTGTTGGCAAAAGCGATTGCTGGCGAGGCTAAGGTACCTTTCTTCACAATTTCCGGTTCTGATTTTGTTGAGATGTTTGTCGGTGTGGGGGCATCACGTGTCCGTGATATGTTCGAGCAGGCGAAAAAGAACTCGCCCTGTATCATATTCATCGATGAAATCGACGCAGTAGGCCGTCATCGTGGTGCAGGTCTTGGTGGCGGGCATGATGAGCGTGAGCAGACACTGAATCAATTGTTGGTTGAAATGGATGGTTTTGAAGGTAGTGAAGGTGTGATTGTTATTGCAGCTACAAACCGTCCGGATGTATTGGATCCCGCACTGCTTCGCCCTGGTCGTTTTGACCGCCAGGTTGTAGTGGGCTTGCCAGATGTTCGTGGACGGGAGCATATCCTCAAAGTACACATGCGGAAGGTGCCCTTGGCAGATGATGTTCGCCCAGACATTATTGCTCGCGGTACACCAGGCTTTTCTGGTGCGGATCTGGCTAACCTTGTGAATGAATCAGCCCTGTTTGCGGCACGAAGTGGCAAGCGTTTGGTGGATATGGATGATTTTGAGCGTGCCAAAGATAAAATTATGATGGGTGCGGAACGCAAGTCGATGGTGATGAGCGATTCCGAGAAAAAACTGACGGCCTATCATGAGGCTGGTCATGCCATTGTTGGCCGCTTGGTACCTGAGCATGATCCTGTTCACAAAGTCTCAATTATACCTCGTGGTCGCGCTTTGGGGGTGACACTATTTCTACCTGAGGAGGATCGCTATAGCTACAGCAAGACTCGTCTTGAGAGTCAGTTATCGACACTTTATGGTGGCCGCATTGCTGAAGAGCTAATTTTCGGTAGGGATAGTGTGACTACTGGTGCTTCTAATGATATTCAGCGTGCAACTGAAATTGCCCGCAACATGGTAACCAAATGGGGCTTATCAGAGCGCCTTGGCCCACTTACCTATAGCGAAGATGAGGGTGAAGTCTTTTTGGGGCACTCAGTTGCTAAGCAGAAAAATGTTTCAGATGAGACTGCTCATATTATCGATGAAGAGGTACGTCAAGTTATTGATCGCAACTATGAGCGAGCTGAAGTTATTCTCAAGGAGAATATGGAGAAGCTTCACATGATGGCTGATGCATTGATTAAATATGAAACCATCGATCTGCCTCAAATTGACGATATTATGAAAGGCAATGAGCCTCGTCCACCAGAAGGGTGGGGAGGCAACTCTCCTTCACCAGGTGATGATGGTGGAGCATCTGCAGTATCTACTGATGAGGATGGTTCGCTTGATAAGTCGGATAAGCCAGCTGATGGCAATATAGGTGGTCCTGCCAGCGAGCACTAAGGAAGCCTGGATGACGATGGTTTTGAATTGCGCGGGGCGAGTGCTGGATTTAGCCAAGCCCCGTGTTATGGGTATTCTCAATATCACCCCCGACTCCTTTTCGGACGGGGGTAATTTTTTGGGGAACGATAAAGCCTTAAGGCACGCGATCGAGATGGTAACTGCTGGTGCAGATATTATCGATATTGGTGGTGAGTCGACTCGACCTGGTGCCGAAGAAGTTTCTGAGCAGGAAGAGTTGGATCGTGTTATACCGCTGATAGAGGCGATAAGTAGCGAAATCGATTTGCCAATTTCTATAGATACTTCAAAGGCTGCAGTGATGCGTGAAGCGGTTGCTGCCGGCGCAGGTTTGATCAATGATGTGAATGCGTTGCGTGCGCCAGGCGCTCTCGAAATTGCCGCAGTGACTGATGTGCCAATTTGCCTAATGCATATGCAAGGTGCTCCGCGTACTATGCAGGCCAATCCCCAATACAATAATGTTGTCGATAATGTTGCAGATTTCCTTCTAACCCAGGTGGATAAATGTGAGGCTGCGGGTATTTCCCGGGAGCGTATCATTATTGATCCGGGTTTTGGTTTCGGTAAAAGCCTACAACACAATATTGATCTTTTTAATGAATTACCCCGTTTTGTGTCTCTGGGGATGCCGGTTCTCGTAGGTGTTTCCCGAAAAACAATGATTGGTACTATTCTTGATGCCCCGGTTGATCAAAGAAAAGAGGGTGGAATAGCGCTAGCAAGCCTTGCGTTGTGGTGGGGGGTGAAAATTATCCGTACCCATGACGTGAAGGCGACGGTCGATGCAGTCAAAATCTGTCAGGCGTTAAAGCAGAAGTAGGATAAATATGAGTAAAAAATATTTTGGTACCGACGGTGTTCGTGGGCGCGTTGGTGATGATTTCTTTACCCCTGAATTTGTTATGAAGCTTGGATGGGCGGCAGGCCGTGTTCTTGCTAAAAATGGTATGGGTAAGGTATTAATTGGAAAAGATACCCGTATATCTGGATATATGTTCGAATCTGCTCTAGAGGCAGGGCTTTCTGCGGCAGGTATGGATATTCGCCTGCTAGGGCCGATGCCGACGCCTGCAATTGCTTATCTGACAAGGACCTTTCATGCAGAGGCCGGGGTTGTGATCAGCGCCTCACATAATCCTTATTATGACAATGGTATTAAATTTTTTTCATCTCAGGGGGGGAAGCTTTCCGATGAGCTGGAGTATGCGATAGAGGCGGAGCTGGAAAAGCCCATGAAGACTGTATCATCAGACAGGCTGGGTAAGGCTAGACGAATCGAGGATGCGAGAGGGCGCTATATTGAGTTTTGTAAGTCCACAGTGCCTACTGCTACGTCCTTGACGGGGTTAAAGGTAGTGGTGGATTGTGCCAATGGAGCTACTTACCATGTGGCGCCGAGTGTATTTCACGAGTTGGGGGCAGACGTTATTGAGCTGGCGACAGAGCCTGATGGTCTTAATATTAATGAGAATTGTGGCTCCACCCATATCAAAATGCTGCAAGACGCTGTCGTTGCTCATGGTGCTGACCTGGGGATTGCACTAGATGGTGATGGTGATCGCGTCATTATGGTGGATGCTGAAGGGGAGGTGATTGATGGGGATGAAATCCTCTATATCATTGCTTGCTCTCGTCAGCGTACAGGGGAAATGAAGGGAGCTGTCGTTGGCACGTTGATGAGTAACTTGGGATTGGAAAAAGCCTTGGCATCACGTGGCGTGGGATTTGAGCGTGTAGCGGTTGGTGACCGCTATGTTATGCAAAGGTTGCAGCAGCAAGGTTGGCTATTAGGCGGAGAGTCATCTGGTCATATAATCTGTTTGGATCGCACTACGACAGGTGACGGGATTGTGGCTGCACTACAGGTCTTGAATGAGGTTGTGCAAAGCGGTAAAAGTTTGCATGAACTGAAATCTGGAATGAATAAATGTCCTCAGCATATGATCAATGTGAAGATTCAGGGGCGAGTTGAGGTTGCTTCGAATAAGGTGATTTCTCGGGCTGTGCAGGAAAGTGAAGAGCGTCTAGGTAGTGCGGGTAGAGTTTTGCTAAGGCCTTCGGGTACAGAGCCCTTGGTCAGGGTAATGGTGGAGGGAGAGGATTTGCTTCAGGTAAAGTCTGAGGCTGAAAAGTTAGCGGGAATTGTTAATGCAGAAATGGGCATCTAATAAAACTAGAGTCTGTTTAAAAAATAGGCTAATAGAGTGTGGTTGCCTGATATTTGAACAGTTGAGCTGACAAACGGATTGATTTTTTGATTTTCTACCGGTAAGCTGCGGGACCGTTTTAGCGAATCGTACGAAGAATGAGGATTTAACATGCGTCAACCATTTGTAGCTGGTAATTGGAAGCTGAATGGCACACTGGCCAGTATCAGGGATCTAGTTGAAGGGCTCAAAGCCGGCGAAAATACGGTAGGCAATGTTGATATCGCAGTTTGTCCTCCATTCATATATATTCCAGAGGCAGCTAAGTTGCTGGAAGATAGTAAGATTGAAATTGGCTCGCAGAATATGAGTCGCCATTCATCGGGAGCATTTACGGGCGAAGTTTCTGGTCCAATGCTGAAAGAGTTTGGTGTGAAGTATGCGATTATTGGACACTCTGAGCGTCGTGCAAATTATGGTGAAACCGATGAAAAAGCTGCGCGTAAGTTTGTTGCAGTAAAAGAGAATGGTTTGGTACCAATTCTATGTGTCGGAGAGACGCTGGTTGAGTATGAACGTGGTAACACTTTTGGTGTTGTTAAGCGTCAAATTGATGCAATCTTGGACTTCTTCGGAGTGGAAGCTTTTGATGGAACAGTGATCGCTTATGAGCCCGTGTGGGCAATCGGCACTGGTAAAACCGCTACGCCTGAGCAAGCCCAGTCAGTGCATGAGTTTATTCGTGGTCGCATTGCAGAGTGCAGTGAGGAAGTGGCCGCAAAAGTTCAGATTCTGTATGGCGGTAGTGTTAAGGCTGCTAATGCTGAAGAGCTATTCGCTCAACCTGATATAGATGGCGGCTTGGTTGGTGGTGCGTCTCTGGATGCAAAAGAGTTTTTAGCCATCTGTGCAGCAGCTGGTAAAAAGTAAACTGACTATTTGTTAACTTGGATCGACTTCTTAAATGTTTACAACAATTGTTTTAAGTGTGCATGTTTTAGTAGCGATTGCAGTTATTGCATTTGTGCTACTGCAGCATGGTAAAGGTGCTGATGCAGGGGCTGGCTTTGGTGCGGGTGCATCAGGAACGGTATTTGGCAGTGCGGGGTCGGCAAATTTTCTTTCTCGTACAACTGCGATTCTTGCGGCAGTATTTTTTATAACAAGTTTGACCCTGGCATACTTTTCTGGAACCACAACGGTTGCAGAGAGTGTGTTGGATCAAGTGGAGCAGCCAGAGGGTGTATCAAATGATGTGCCTGATATGGGTGCGGCATCTCAGTCTGAAGCAAAGTCTGATGTGCCTGCTATGGATAGCGAATCGCCCGTTACACAGTAAAATCGTGTAGCTATAAGGTAGAAAAAGTAAGTGTTGTTTTGATATTGCCGATGTGGTGGAATTGGTAGACACGCTATCTTGAGGGGGTAGTGGCGCAAGCCGTGCCGGTTCGACTCCGGCCATCGGCACCAAACAATAGCAAAACAATACAGTGCGAATCCCAGAATCCTAGGTGTTGCATAATATACGACACAATTATGTAGTTTTTGTGTCAGCTTTTTTGTGCGCCGATAACTCAACAAGGGGAAGACCTGGCTGATGTTGACTGATTACCTACCAATCCTGATTTTTGTGTTGTTTGGTATTGTATTTGGTATAGTGCCGATGGCGATCGGCTATTTTGCTAGTCCAAATAAGCCAGATGACGAAAAGCTCTCGCCGTATGAGTGTGGCTTTGAAGCATTTGAAGATTCACGCATGAAGTTTGATGTGCGTTTTTATCTTGTTGCAATTCTTTTTATTATTTTCGATCTGGAAATTGCCTTCCTGTTCCCATGGGCCGTCGTGCTAGAAGAGCTGGGTATGTTCGGCTTTTTGGCTATGTGCGTTTTCTTGGGAATCCTGGTAATTGGTTTTGTGTATGAGTGGAAGAAAGGGGCCTTGGAGTGGGAATAGAAGGTATTCTCGAGAAAGGTGTTGTAACCACCAGTGCAGATAAGCTGATCAACTGGGCGCGTACGGGCTCGTTGTGGCCTATGACGTTTGGTTTGGCTTGCTGCGCAGTAGAGATGATGCATGCAGGTGCATCCCGTTACGACTTGGACCGTTTTGGTATTGTTTTCCGCCCAAGTCCACGGCAATCGGATGTGATGATTGTTGCGGGCACGTTGGTGAATAAAATGGCGCCAGCTCTACGCAAGGTATATGACCAGATGCCTGAGCCGCGCTGGGTCATTTCGATGGGCTCGTGTGCGAATGGCGGTGGTTATTATCATTACTCCTATTCTGTTGTGCGTGGTTGTGATCGGATTGTACCTGTGGATATCTATGTTCCTGGATGTCCTCCTACAGCAGAAGCACTGCTTTATGGCATCATTCAGTTGCAGAATAAGATCAAGCGAACGAATACGATTGCTCGTTCCTAATAAGACACATAGAGACTAAGCTATGGGTAATGCAAATCAAACATTGGCTTCACAGCTGAACGAACGTTTCGGTGATCTGATTAGTTCGTCCACAGTTGCATTGGGTGAAGTCACTATCGAAATTTCACGGGCAAAAATGCTGGAAGTCTTTCAAGCGCTTCGTGATGAATCTCCTTTTAAATTTGATCAGTTGATAGATCTCTGCGGTGTGGATTATGCGGCATATGGCTGCGCAGAATGGGAAACTGAATCTGCTACGGCTGAAGGCTTTAGTCGTGGTGTTGAGCGTCATGATGGTGGTATTCCCGCTTTTGAACAGAGTACTTGGGATGCACCACGCTATGCTGTGGTCTACCACTTGCTGTCAGTGGAGAATAATCATCGACTGAGAGTGCGGGTTTATGCTGATGCCCAGATGCCACAGGTTGATTCAGTCGTGGGTATTTGGAATTGTGCTAATTGGTTTGAGCGAGAGGCCTTTGATCTCTACGGTATCCTCTTTGCCGGGCATCCTGATTTACGCCGTCTGTTGACTGATTATGGCTTCATTGGTCATCCATTCCGCAAAGATTTTCCGCTGCTCGGTAATGTTGAAATGCGTTATGACGAAGAGAAGGGGCGTGTTGTTTACGAGCCTCTGAAGACTGAGCTGCGTGTGCTCGTTCCGCGCGTAATCCGTGAAGGTTACGCCCACGAAACTGCCGAGGAGAAATAACGATGGCAGAGATTCGTAACTATACTTTGAACTTTGGTCCACAGCATCCTTCTGCTCATGGCGTATTGCGTCTAGTGCTGGAGATGGATGGTGAGACAATCGATCGTGCAGATCCTCACATTGGGCTATTGCATCGCGCCACTGAAAAGCTGGCAGAAACCAAGCCTTTTAATGCCAATCTTCCCTACATGGATCGTCTCGATTATGTATCGATGATGTGTAATGAGCATGCCTATGCGATGTGTTTGGAGAAGATGCTGGGTCTGCAGGTGCCTGAGCGTGCGCAATATATCCGTGTCATGTTCGATGAGATTACTCGCATTCTTAATCATCTGTTGTGGATAGGGGCACATGCTCTGGATATCGGGGCGATGACAGTATTTCTTTACGCGTTCCGTGAGCGTGAAGATCTGATGGACTGTTACGAAGCAGTCTCTGGAGCTCGCCTCCATGCAGCATACTATCGTGTTGGTGGCGTCTATCGGGATTTGCCTGATCACATGCCTCAATATGAGCCTTCCAAGTGGCACAATGCCAAAGACGTGAAGAAGATGAATGAGAATCGCCAAGGTTCCATGCTCGACTTCTTGGAAGACTTCTCGAATCGTTTTCCAACTTACGTTGACGAATACGAAACTTTGTTAACAGATAATCGAATCTGGAAACAGCGTACGGTGGGTATTGGTGTAGTATCTCCAGAGCGTGCACTGCAGCTTGGCTTTACTGGTCCCATGCTGCGGGGTTCTGGTATTGAATGGGATCTACGTAAGAAACAGCCGTATGAGGTGTATGACAAACTAGACTTCGATATTCCAGTGGGTGTTGAGGGTGACTGTTATGATCGTTACCTTGTTCGTATTGAAGAGATGCGACAGTCTAATCGCATTGTCAAACAGTGTATTAAGTGGTTGCGGGAAAATCCGGGGCCGGTAATTGCTCAGGATCACAAATTTGCTGCGCCTACTCGTGAAGAGATGAAGGGTGATATGGAAGCGTTGATTCATCACTTCAAACTGTTTACTGAAGGCTATTGTGTTCCAGCAGGTGAAGCTTATGCTGCTGTTGAGCACCCTAAAGGTGAATTTGGAATTTATATGGTATCAGATGGGGCCAACAAGCCTTACCGTATGAAGATTCGTGCGCCAGGCTTTATGCATATTGCTGCCACTGACGAAATGTCTCGAGGCCATATGCTAGCTGACGTGGTAGCAATTATCGGTACACAAGATATCGTATTTGGGGAGGTTGACCGTTGAGTTCACAGGCCAACACTATTCTGTCTGAAGTTGCTGTTGCTGAAATTGAAAAGTATCTTGCGAAGTATCCAGAGGATCAGCGTCAATCTGCTGTTATGGGTGCGTTGCATGCAGTTCAAGATGACAACGGTGGCTACCTGACCACTGAGCTGATGGATGCTATTGCTGACTATATTGGCATGCCGCGTATTGCTGTATATGAGGTGGCAACCTTCTACTCTATGTACGAGTTGAAGCCAGTTGGTAAGCACAAAATCTGTATCTGTACCAATATCTCCTGCCAAATTTGTGGTGCTGATGAAATTGTTTCTCATCTTAATAATAAGTTGGGCATCAAATTTGGTGAGGCCACGGAAGATGGTCGCTTTAGCCTGAAGGAGGTTGAGTGCCTGGGAGCATGTGGCGGTGCGCCAATGTTCCAGATCGGCAGAAACTATTACGAAAATCTGACAACCGAAAAGGTTGATCAGATACTGGATAGCTTGGATTAAGATTATGGCAAACGAAGTCTGCTATCGCCTCAATCACCTGGATAAGTCCTGGACACTCCCTGTTTATCAGGAAAATGGTGGTTATGAGGTATGGAAGAAAATCCTTCAAGAGAAGACCTCTCCCGATGAGATCATTAATGAGCTGAAAATTTCTGCTCTACGTGGCCGTGGCGGTGCAGGTTTTCCGACAGGTTTGAAGTGGAGCTTTATGCCTCGCAATACTCCTGGTCAGAAGTACATTGTATGTAATTCGGATGAAGGTGAGCCTGGTACCTTTAAAGACCGTGATATTCTGCGTTACAACCCTCATCAGTTGATAGAAGGGATGGCCATTGCAGGCTATACCATTGGTGCAACAAAGGGATACAACTATATCCGCGGTGAGTTTTATGAGCCGATTGAACGCTTCCAATCTGCAATTGAAGAGGCGAGAGCGGCTGGGCTGTTAGGCAAAAATATCATGGGTTCCGGCATCGACTTCGATTTGGAATATCATGCTGGTGGCGGTGCTTATGTCTGTGGTGAAGAGACTGCTTTGATCGAATCGATTGAGGGCAAAAAAGGTCAGCCACGCTTTAAACCCCCATTTCCTGCTAGCTTCGGTCTATATGGCCGTCCCACTACCATTAATAACACCGAAACTCTTGCTTCCGTTCCAATGATTTTGAAAAACGGTGGCCAGTGGTTTCTGGAATTGGGTAAGCCCAACAACGGAGGTAGCAAAATTTTTGCTGTTTCCGGTCATGTTAATAAGCCTGGTAATTACGAGGTACCGATGGGTACGCCGTTCTCAGAGTTACTTGAGATGGCAGGTGGAATGCGTGGCGGTGGAATTCCAAAGGCTGTGATCCCGGGCGGGTCCTCTACACCCATATTACCCGGTGAAGTAATGATGGATGTCACGATGGATTATGATGGGATTTCCAAGGCGGGCTCTATGCTTGGCGCAGGTTCTGTCATCGTGATTGGCGAAGGGACTTGTATGGTAAAAGCCCTCGCACGTATCTCTTATTTTTACTACGAAGAGTCCTGCGGTCAATGTACACCATGTCGTGAAGGCACGGGCTGGCTCTCTCGAGTGGTTAACCGTATTGAAAATGGTCAAGGTCGCCCAGAGGATCTTGAGTTGCTGTGTAACGTTGCCAAAGGCATAGAAGGTCATACCATCTGTGCATTGGGTGATGCGGCAGCTGCTCCTGTTGCGAGCTTTATCAAACACTTCCGTGATGAGTTCGAGTACCACATTGAACATAAGAAGTGTATGGTTGGTGCTGCCAGTTAAGGCCTCCAGGAAACGAGTAATGAGGCAGAGCCTCCCTAACTAGTAGATTTTGATTGCATATGACTACAGTAAATATCGAAATCGATGGTAAGAAAGTAGAAGCGCGTAATGGCGCTATGTTGATCGAAGCGGCAGATGACGCGGGTATCAGCATCCCACGCTTCTGCTATCACAAAAAGCTCTCGATCGCCGCTAACTGCAGAATGTGTCTGGTGGAAGTTGAAAAGGCAGCTAAGCCTTTGCCTGCTTGTGCTACACCGGTTACTGATGGCATGAAAGTTTTTACCCGTTCACCAAAAGCGATTAATGCGCAAAAGGGTGTAATGGAGTTTTTGTTGATCAACCATCCTTTGGACTGTCCTATCTGTGACCAGGGCGGTGAATGTGAACTGCAAGATGTGGCAGTTGGCTTTGGTCGCGATGAGTCTCGTTTTTATGAAAACAAGCGTATTGTGGCGGAAAAAAATATTGGTCCTTTGATCTCAACTGATATGACCCGTTGTATTCATTGCACTCGCTGTGTTCGTTTCGGTGATGAGATTGCTGGTGTTCGCGAGCTTGGTGCGACCGGCCGTGGCGAGCACATGGAGATAGGTACTTATGTTGAGAGCAGCGTAAGTTCTGAAGTCTCTGGTAATGTGATTGATCTCTGCCCTGTAGGCGCTCTGACTTCTAAGCCGTTCCGCTACAGTGCTCGTGCTTGGGAACTGGGTAGTGCGCAAGGTATTGCGGGACACGATTGCCTAGGTTCAAACATTACTCTGCATACCCGTAATAATCAGGTGCAGCGTGTAGTGCCTCATGATAACGATGAGATCAACGAAGCATGGATTTCTGATCGAGACCGATTTGCCTATGAGGGGGCAAACAGTAGTGACCGCCTGATTGCGCCGATGATTAAGATTGACGGTGAGTGGCAGGAAACTGACTGGAATACCGCTTTGGAAAATGCTTTGCGTGGATTGCAAGGTGTTATTGACAAAGCTGGAGCTGAACAATTGGCCGCGCTGGTTTCGCCAAGCTCTACTACTGAAGAGTTGTTTCTAGCACAGAAATTAATACGTGGCTTGGGTTGCAACAATATCGATCATCGTTTACGTCAAGTGGACTTTGCTGATCAAGAGGGAGCTGCGGCATTCCCATATTTAGGTCTTTCCATTGCAGAGCTGGAATCTCTAGATGGTGGCTTGTTGATTGGCTCTAATATTCGTAAAGACCAACCTATTGCAGCGTTACGTTTACGTAAGGCATCAATGAATGGTGCACAGTTCAGTGCTGTCAATCCAGTGGATTATGATTTTAACTTCAGCACGGTATCTAACATTAAGGCTGCACCAACTGAAATGGTCAGCACATTAGTTTCTGTTGCTAAAGCCGTATTGGTTAAATCTGGTAAATCTGCATCAGGTGTAGCGGCGGCACTTATTAATGATGCTGCACAAAGTGATCTGGCTACTGCAATCGCCGAGCAGCTTTGCAGTGCTAATAATAGTGTGGTCATATTGGGGAACTATGCGGCGAATCATCCTCAGGCATCAACTCTGCGTGCACTAGCTTCAGTGATTGCTGAAGCCAGTGATAGCCGTTTTGGAATGCTGAGTGAGGGAGCAAATAGTGCTGGTGCATGGTTGGCTGGCGCTGTTCCTCATCGTAATGCAGGTAATAAGAAAGCATCTAATGTTGGTGCCCATGCTAACTCACTAACGAGTGAAGCGCGCAAAGGCTACCTATTAATGGGTATTGAGCCAGCTTTAGATTGTGCAAATGGCTTAGCTGCTGAGCAGGCTATTGCATCAGCAGATTACGTAGTGGCACTGAGTGCGTTCCGCAGTGAATCACTTGAATCTTGTGCGGATGTCATGCTGCCCGTTACACCCCTGAGTGAGACATCAGGAACATTAATCAATGTTGAGGGATGTTGGCAGTCATTTAATGGTGCTGTTGCCCCTAAAGGTGATGCTCGTCCAGCTTGGAAGGTGTTAAGAGTGCTGGGTAATTTGTTTGATATCGATGGATTTGATTATCTTTCAAGCGAAGAGGTGATTAGTGAGCTGCGTGGACAATGTAGCAATACTAAGCCTTCTAGTACAATTTCTTCCGTATTATCCGCTGAGCTTGAAATGGATGGCATACAACGTATTGATGAGTGTGCTATGTACGCAGTTGATGCGCAAGTTCGTCGCTCTCATAGTTTACAGCAGACGATTGATGCGAAAAACAGTGCATCAGTTCAGCTGGCAAGTACGACAGCTGAGGCGAATGGTATTGGCAAGGACGATAATGTCATCGTGAAGCAAGGCGATATTGCGGTAACTATGCCGGTAATTATCAATGATCGCGTTGCTGAGGGTAGCATCCTGGTATACAGTGGCTTGCCTCAAACTGCAGGATTTACTGCAGTGGCATTGCCAATAACAATTCAAAAAGCTTAATAGGCTCTGTTTCAGGGGTGAGAGGGTTTAATGTCTGAATTGCAAGATTTTTTGAGTTTCCTACCTGAGGTAGTGCAAACCTTGGTCGTCATTTCTTTGAAGATCTTGGTTATTGTATTGCCTCTGATGGGGGCGGTTGCTTACCTGACTCTGGCTGAGCGTAAAGTGATTGGCTACATTCAGGTACGTATCGGCCCAAATCGAGTAGGCCCACGGGGCTTCTTACAGCCGATTGCGGATGCAGTTAAGCTACTAATGAAAGAGGTCATTATTCCTAGTAGCTCAAATAGCTTCCTGTTTCTTGTTGCACCGGTTTTAGCATTGGCGCCTGCGCTAGCAGCATGGGCAGTGGTGCCATTTGATGATGGCTTAGTGCTTTCTGATATTGATGCTTCACTGCTTTATATTTTGGCTATCACCTCTATGGGGGTATACGGCGTTATTCTGGCTGGTTGGGCTTCGAACTCCAAATACGCATTTCTGGGGGCTCTGCGTTCTGCCGCGCAAATTGTTTCTTATGAAATTGCGATGGGCTTTGCTCTGGTGACCGTTTTGATGGCTGCTGGCAGCTTAAATTTGACGGAGATTGTTGAGGCACAATCCGGTGGGTTCTGGATGTGGTTTTGGATTCCTCTGTTGCCAATGTTCGTTGTCTATTATATTTCTGGTGTCGCTGAGACTAACCGTGCGCCATTTGATGTTGCGGAAGGTGAATCTGAGATCGTTGCGGGTTTCCATGTTGAATATTCAGGCATGGCGTTCTCAATTTTCTTCTTGGCTGAATATGCCAACATGATTTTGATTGCGCTGCTGACCGCATTGATGTTCTGTGGTGGCTGGCTATCACCTTTCCAAGGTATTCCTGGCCTTGAGGGGTTGTTTAGCTGGGTGCCGGGTATTGTATGGCTGCTGCTGAAGACCTGCTTCTTCCTATTCCTGTTCCTATGGTTCCGTGCAACATTTCCACGTTACCGCTATGACCAGATCATGCGTCTGGGCTGGAAAGTGTTGATTCCTGTCACCATCGTCTGGGTATTGCTGTTGGGCTTGGCGATTGTCGAAGGCTGGGGCCCTTGGTGGTAACGGTAGGAGAGTAAGAAATGAATTTAGTTAAACACTACATAAAAACCTTCCTCCTCTTGGAGCTTTGTAAGGGCTTATGGCTGACAGGAAAATACCTGTTCGCACGCAAGATTACGGTGCAATATCCAGAAGAGAAGACGCCACAGTCAAATCGCTTCCGTGGTCTACACGCACAACGCCGCTATGCAAATGGTGAGGAGCGTTGTATTGCATGCAAATTATGTGAAGCAGTATGTCCTGCATTGGCGATCAGTATCGATATGGAAGAGCGGGAGGATGGTACTCGTCGTACTACCCGTTACGATATTGATCTGACTAAATGTATTTTCTGTGGATTTTGCGAGGAATCCTGCCCAGTAGATGCCATCGTTGAAACACGTCACTTCGAATATTACGGTGAGACGCGTGAAGACCTCTATATGACAAAAGAGAAGCTTTTGGCGGTGGGTGATAAATTTGAAGAGCAGATTGCTAAAGATCGCTCTCTAGATGCAGCATACCGCTAACAATAAAACGGCGTAATAACATGTCTTTCGAACTGATCATATTTTATATATTCGCAGTGATACTGGTAGGAGCCTCTCTTGCCGTTATTACTGTACGTAATCCTGTCTTTGCCGCTCTGTTTCTGGTGTTGGCTTTCTTTACCAGCGCAGGAGTCTGGCTGTTGATGGAAGCTGAGTTTTTGGCCATCACCTTGGTTCTTGTCTATGTCGGTGCGGTCATGGTGCTTTTCTTATTCGTCGTGATGATGCTTGATATTAATCTCGTACCGCTGAAAGAGGGTTTTATCAAGTATCTACCTGTGGGTGTAGCGGTAGGAATCATTATTATTGCACAGATGGCCTTTATTCTTGGGCCTGAAAATTTTGGTCTTGAGCAGTTTGCTCTGCCTGATCGCCATGGTGCTGATTACAGCAATACCAAAGAGCTAGGTAGCATCCTATATACCGTATATGTCTATCCGTTTGAGATTGCTTCAGTGATTCTGGTGGTGGCGATTATTGCAGCTATTGCCCTGACGCTACGTAAACGCCCTGAGGTGAAATCACAAGATGTATCTCAGCAGGTACGTGTACGTCGTAATGATCGTGTTCGTATGGTAAAAATGCCTGCAGAACAAAAAGAAGAAGAGGTGCAGTCATGATTACCTTGTCCCATTTCCTGATTCTGGGCGCCATTCTGTTCTGTATCAGTATGGCTGGTATCTTCCTGAATCGTAAAAATATCATCATTTTGCTGATGGCTATTGAGCTCATGCTGCTGGCGGTAAATATGAACTTTGTGGCCTTTTCATATTTCCTGAATGATTTAGCTGGTCAGGTTTTTGTATTCTTCATTCTGACTGTTGCTGCGGCTGAAGCAGCAATCGGTTTAGCAATCCTGGTAGTGCTGTTTCGCAACAAGCGCACTATCAATGTTGATAATCTAGACTCCTTGAAGGGATAACGATGACAGATTCAATGCATAACGTATATCTCGCCATCGTACTGGCACCGCTGTTTGGCGCTATTATTGCCGGTCTGTTTGGTAAGCAGATTGGTCGTTCCGGTGCACACTGGGTGACTAATATCGGTGTGGCGATTGCCTTCATTCTTTCCTGTGTTGTCTTCAAGCACATTGTTATTGATGGTGCGGGAACTTACAACGCTTCTGTTTATACCTGGCTGGTTAGTGATGGTATCAAGTTCGAAGTCGGTTTCCTGATTGACGAATTAACAGCAATGATGATGTTGGTGGTGACTTTTGTCTCTCTTATGGTTCATATCTATACCATTGGCTATATGCATGACGACTCCGGCTATCAGCGCTTCTTTAGCTATATTTCACTGTTTACCTTCTCAATGCTGATGTTGGTAATGGCCAACAACTTCATGCAGCTGTTCTTTGGTTGGGAAGCCGTGGGCTTGGTCTCCTATCTGCTGATTGGCTTCTGGTATAAGAAGGAGACAGCAATTTATGCCAATTTGAAAGCCTTCCTGGTTAACCGCGTGGGCGACTTTGGTTTTTTGCTGGGCATCGCTGCTGTATTGATGTACTTCAATAGTCTGGACTATGCAGAGGTGTTTGATGCAGCACCCATGATGGCTGATATTACTATCCAGATCTGGCCTGGTGTCGATTGGTCATTGATGACAGTTATCTGTATTCTGCTGTTCATCGGTGCAATGGGTAAATCGGCACAGGTTCCACTGCATGTGTGGTTGCCTGATTCGATGGAAGGTCCGACGCCTATCTCTGCACTGATCCACGCGGCGACCATGGTTACCGCGGGTATCTTCATGGTGGCACGCATGTCTCCTCTGTATGAGATGTCCACTACCGCATTGAGCTTTATTCTTGTTATTGGTGCAATTACCGCATTGTTTATGGGCTTCTTGGGTATTATTCAAAATGACATCAAGCGCGTTGTCGCCTACTCAACGCTTTCACAGTTGGGTTATATGACTGTTGCACTTGGCGCATCAGCCTATGCCGCTGGTGTATTCCATCTGATGACCCATGCGTTCTTTAAGGCGCTATTGTTCCTGGCTGCTGGTTCGGTAATTATTGCCATGCACCATGAACAGGATATCCGCAAGATGGGTGGCCTTAAGAAGTATATGCCGATCACCTATGTCACTATGCTAATTGGTTCACTGGCACTAATTGGTTTCCCTGGTTTGGCAGGCTTCTTCTCTAAAGATTCTATTATTGAGGCTGTACATCACTCCGAAATCGCTGGTGCAGGTTTTGCCTATATCTGCGTACTGCTTGGTGTATTTGTCACCGCGTTTTATAGCTTCCGTATGTTCTTCCTGGTCTTCCATGGAGAAGAGCGGATGGATCATCACACCAAGGAGCATCTGCATGAATCGCCTAAGGTTGTTACGATTCCATTAATCCTATTGTCAATTCCAGCAGTAGGAGCGGGTTACTTCATTGGGCCAATGCTGTTTGGTGATTTCTTCGGCGATGCAATTTATGTTGCAGCGGAAACCGATACACTTGGAACTCTTGGCGAGCACTATACTGGTGTAATGGGGTTCATTTTGCATGGTGT
Source organism: Thiohalomonadales bacterium (assembly GCA_050295955.1). Classification (GTDB taxonomy): domain Bacteria; phylum Pseudomonadota; class Gammaproteobacteria; order RBG-16-57-12; family RBG-16-57-12; genus JAFLJP01. Next base: position 12,547 of record JBNKQQ010000016.1, on the reverse strand, counting down.
AATGGGGCCTGCATTCTGGCTGGCAATGGCTGGTTTGGGCACTGCTTGGTTCTTTTATATGAAGCGTCGTGATATTCCAGCGAAAATTCAGAAAAGTTTTATGCCAGTTAATAATGTGCTTGAGAATGCGTATGGCTTTGACAAGTTTAATGAGGCTTTCTTTGCGGGCGGCTCGCGTCTACTGGGTCGCTTCCTGTGGAAGGTTGGGGATGTCAAGATAATCGACGGTGTGATGGTCAATGGTACTGCTAACACAATCGGCTGGATTGCAGGTAAGATTCGCCATGTGCAAACGGGCTATCTGTACCACTATGCATTCGCAATGATTATCGGTCTGTTGTTGATGCTGAGCTGGGTTCTGCTCGGGTAATCAAATAATAAAAAGGGTTATGATTTAAATGTCAGATTTGCCATTACTCAGTCTGGTTATTTGGGTACCGATTATCGGAGCCTTGCTAGTACTTGCTTGTAACTCGGAAGAGAAAGCACCTCTTGCGCGTGTTTTGTCACTTGCAGTTGCAGGTATTACCTTCCTGATCTCTTTGGGTCTTTGGATTGGTTTCGATCTTTCAACGCACGAAATGCAGTTTGTTGAGAACGTTTCCTGGATTCCTGCTTTCAACGTTTTCTATCATTTGGGTGTCGATGGCATTTCCATGCCGTTGATTATCCTAACAACGTTCTCTACGGTTTTGGTTGTGTTAGCCGGTTGGGAAGTTATTAAGGATAAGGTTGCGCTTTATATGGGCTCATTCCTAATTATGATGGGCTTCATGAATGGAGTGTTCGCTGCGCTGGACGCTGTGCTGTTCTATGTATTCTGGGAAGCACTGCTGATTCCAATGTTTATTGTGATTGGTATCTGGGGTGGTCCACGCCGCGTCTACGCAACCATTAAGTTCTTCCTATATACCTTCTTTGGCTCGGTATTCATGCTGGTTGCCTTGATTTATATGTACATGCAGTCCGGTAGCTTTGGGATTCTTGATATGCATGACTTACCACTGGGTGCGACAGCACAAACCTGGATTTTCCTGGCGTTCTTGATTGCCTTCGCTGTTAAAGTGCCAATGTGGCCAGTGCATACTTGGTTGCCTGATGCTCACGTTGAAGCACCGACTGGTGGTTCTGTAATCCTGGCAGCAATCATGCTGAAACTGGGTACCTATGGTTTCTTGCGTTTCAGTTTGCCCATTACGCCAGATGCTAGTGCAGATCTTGCATGGTTGGTAATCACTTTGTCTCTGATTGCAGTGGTTTATATCGGCTTTGTTGCGTTGGTTCAATCAGATATGAAAAAGTTGGTGGCTTATTCATCGATTTCTCACATGGGATTTGTGACCCTGGGCTTCTTTATCCCATTTGTCATCTACGCTAATACCGGTAGTATGTCTGGCGCAGCATTAGGCCTTGAAGGCGCAATGGTACAGATGATTTCACATGGCTTTGTATCTGGTGCAATGTTCCTCTGTATTGGTGTGCTATATGATCGTTTACATAGTCGTGAAATCAGCGCCTACGGTGGCGTGGTAAACAAAATGCCTTGGTTTGCAGCGTTTGCGGTTTTGTTTGCTATGGCTAATGCAGGCTTACCAGGCACTTCTGGTTTCGTTGGTGAATTTATGGTTATACTGGCCTCATTCAAGGCAAATTTCTGGATTGCATTCCTTGCTGCTACAACCTTGATTATCGGTGCAGCATATACCTTGTGGATGGTTAAGCGGGTTATCTTTGGTGAGGTAACCAATGAGGGTGTTGAGAAACTGGAAGATTTGAATAAGCGAGAGTTTTTCATTTTAGCGACATTGGCGATTGCTGTTTTGGTGCTGGGTATCTGGCCTGCGCCACTATTGGAAGTTATGCACCCAACAGTTGATCACCTGATCCAACAAATCAGCAGCACTAAACTATAAGAAGATTGAGTAACAGCGTATGAACTTTGAAATGCCTAATTTCCTGCCAGCAATTCCGGAGATTTTTGTTCTCTCGATGGCATGTATCATCCTGCTACTGGACCTGTTCGTGTCAGATAAGGGACGTATCATTACTTACCTGCTGTCACTAGCAACCCTAGCGATTGCTGCAGTATTAACTATCTCTTTGCATACCACTGAAGCGGTTTATACGTTTAGTGGTACCTATGTCGCTGATCCAATGTCGGACCTTCTTAAGGTGTTTATCTATCTGACATCTGCAGGTGTGATTATCTATTCTCGTGAGTATTTGGCTGAGCGTTCACAATTCAAAGGTGAATTTTACGTACTGACCTTGTTTGCAGTGCTCGGCATGATGATTATGGTTTCTGCACATAGCTTCTTGACCATCTATCTTGGTCTTGAGCTGTTGTCGCTCTGTTTGTATGCAATGGTAGCAATGAATCGTGATTCTAAGGCTTCTACTGAAGCGGCAATGAAGTATTTCGTTCTGGGGGCGCTTGCCTCTGGTTTGCTGCTCTACGGCATGTCTATGCTCTATGGAATGACTGGATCGCTGGATATTGCTGAAGTAGGAAAAGGTGTTATCGAAGCTGACCATAATGATATTGTGCTGATCTTCGGTCTTGTGTTTGTCATTATTGGCCTTGCATTCAAACTTGGCGCAGTACCATTTCATATGTGGATTCCTGATGTCTATCACGGTGCGCAAACGCCAGTTACCATTTTTATTGGTACTGCGCCAAAGATTGCAGCATTCGCTATGACTTTCCGCCTGTTGGTAGAAGGCATGAGCGGGTTGCATGTTCATTGGCAAGAGATGCTGATTATTCTGGCAGTGTTGTCTCTAGCCATTGGTAACATCATCGCCATCGCACAAGCTAACATTAAGCGTATGTTAGCGTATTCAACAATTTCTCATGTAGGCTTTATCTTGTTAGGCATTATGGCTGGAACCCAGTTTGGCTATCAAGCGGCAATGTTTTACGTCATTGCCTACGCGATCATGGGATTAGGTGGTTTCGGTATGATTATACTATTAAGCCGAAATGGCTTTGAAGCAGATAAACTGGATGATTTCAAAGGCCTGAATGAACGTAGCCCTTGGTTTGCCTTTATGATGATGATCCTAATGTTCTCTATGGCTGGTGTTCCACCAACCTTAGGTTTCTATGCAAAATTGGCTGTCTTGGAAGCTGTTGTCAACATTGGGATGGTCTGGCTAGCCGTTGTCGCGGTTATCTTCTCAATCATCGGTGCGTTCTACTACCTACGTGTTGTGAAGGTAATGTATTTTGACAAAGCAGAGGATACTCAGCCTATTACAGCTGGAAGTGATCTGAAAGTAGTGCTTAGTCTCAATTCTCTAGCCGTACTTGCTTTGGGAATATTCCCAGCGGGGCTAATGGCGCTGTGTATGACGGCTATCTAACTTATTGTGAAATAAAAGAAAGCCGCCTGTTGGCGGCTTCTTATTAAAATAATTTATTAAATCAAATAATTTTCATTACTTGGGCTTGCTTAGATAAAAGGAATGTGGTTTACTTCACCCCCAGTGAAACGGGCGGAAAGAGACACAATAAGTTTGTAATCCCATCCACCCTCTATCCTTACTATCGAGAGACCGCGCAATTCTTTGCAACCGGCTCAGTAGTTAATAGAGTGAACAGAATAAATGCGAAAGTGGCGGAATTGGTAGACGCGCTGGATTTAGGTTCCAGTGGGGTGACCCGTGAGAGTTCGAGTCTCTCCTTTCGCACCATATAAATAGTAAGAGAGCTCTTTATGAGCTCTTTTTACGTTGTAGCAATGAATTTTTCCTAAGGAGTATTTTATGCAGGTTTCGGTAGAATCAACCTCGGCTCTAGAACGCCGCATGACGGTGGAAGTTCCTGAAGATCGTATTAACAGCGAAGTGGAAAACCGTCTGAAGTCTATCGCACGTACTGCTCGTATGGATGGTTTTCGTCCTGGCAAGGTGCCTTTTAGTGTTGTGAGAAAGCGCTATGAAGGCCAAGTGATGCAAGAAGTGATTGGCGAAGTAATCCAAAGCACCTTCTATGAAGCCGTTTCAAAAGAAAATCTGCAGCCAGTTGGAGCGCCTTCAATTGAGCCAAAGTCTGTAGATGAAGGCAAAGGCCTATCCTATGAGGCTATTTTTGAGGTTTATCCTGAGTTTGAGCTCGCAGCGATGGATGGTATTGAGATTGAGAAACCCGCTGTTGAAATCACCGAAGCTGATGTTGACCGCATGGTTGAAAAAGTGCGTAAGCAGCGCGCTGAATGGAAAGAGGCTGATCGTGCTGCAGTGATGGGTGACCGCGTGGTTATTGACTTTAAAGGCAGCATCGATGGAGAGGAATTCCCCGGTGGTGCTGGTGAAAATATGCCAGTGGAGCTTGGTTCAGGTCGAATGATTGCGGGCTTTGAAGAGCAACTGGTTGGTGTTAAAGCAGGGGACGAGCGTACTCTGGAGTTGACCTTCCCTGAAGACTACCATGCTAAAAACCTTGCAGGTAAAGATGTTAGCTTTGCAACGACAACCCACAAAGTAGAAGAAGCAGCACTACCTGAATTGGATGAGGAGTTTGCAAAATCTCTTGGCATAGAAGAGGGTGGTGTTGACGGACTACGCGAACAGATTAAGCAGAGCATGCAGATGGAACTGGACAATGCATTACGTTCTAATTTGAAACAGCAAGTTGCCGAGAAATTGGTCGCTTTAAATGATATTGCACTTCCTAAATCTATGGTGCAGCAGGATGTAGACAATGCTGCTCAGCGTATTGGACTGACAGCCGATAAGCTAAGTGATGATCAGCGTGAAAAAATGACACCTGCAGCTCAGCAGCGTGTTGCAACAGGCTTGATTTTCTCTGAAATTATTAAGAATAATAATCTGTCAGTACCCGCTGAGCGCGTACGTACAGAAATAGAAAAAATGGCTTCTACCTATGATGAGCCTCAACAAGTAATCGACTGGTATTATGGCGATAAAAATCGCTTGGCTGAGATCGAAGCTATTGTATTGGAAGACATGATTGTTGATTTTGTGCTGGATGCCGCAAAGGTAAATGAGGTACAGTCTAGCTTTGAAGAGGTAGTCAAAGTCTAATTATTATCGCAAGGGGTATATAAATGTTTGACGCTAAAAGTGGTAGCGGTTTCGAAGGTATCCAGAATAGCTTAGTGCCAATGGTGGTAGAGCAGACCTCCCGTGGTGAGCGGGCATATGACATCTACTCCCGACTGTTGAAAGAGCGTGTTATCTTTCTGGTGGGGCCTGTTGAGGATCACATGGCAAATCTGATAGTTGCCCAGTTACTATTTTTAGAGTCAGAAAACCCTGATAAAGATATTCATCTTTATATCAATTCTCCCGGTGGTTCAGTAACTGCCGGGATGTCCATCTACGATACCATGCAGTTTATTAAATGCGATGTTAGCACCATGTGTATTGGTCAGGCTGCCAGTATGGGGGCTTTGCTACTTGCAGGTGGTACTGCTGGTAAGCGTTATGCGCTACCTCACTCTCGAGTGATGATTCACCAGCCACTGGGTGGATTTCAGGGGCAAGCATCCGATATCGAAATTCACGCCCGTGAGATTTTACAGATCCGTGAGCGCTTGAACAAAGTACTGGCAGGACATACCGGTCAGCCTCTTGACATTATTGCTAAGGATACTGATAGAGATAACTTTATGAGTGCCTATGAGGCCAAAGAATACGGCCTAATTGATGATGTACTTGAAAAACGTGCCGTAAAGTCCGATAACGCTTAGTAGATAGAGCTTTGATAAAAGCAAATTTTACCAATCACTGATTTATGGCTAAGATTATCGAATTAAGTCGATAAGCCATAAGTCAGTGAATCCAAAGGGTTAAGTAATGAGTGACGATAACCAGAACAACGGTGACGGAGAAAAGCTGCTTTACTGCTCTTTCTGCGGTAAAAGCCAGCATGAGGTGCGTAAATTGATTGCGGGCCCCTCTGTCTATGTCTGTGATGAGTGTGTTGAGCTTTGTAATGAAATCATCCGTGAAGAGATAGTTGAGCAGAGTGATGATGGTGCAGATGATCATCTGCCGACCCCCCACGAAATTAACCAGCGGCTGGATGAGTATGTTATCGGCCAAGAGAGAGCCAAAAAAGTACTCTCTGTGGCGGTATACAACCATTATAAGCGGTTGCGTAGTGGTGCCGGCAAGAAAGATGATGTAGAGCTGGCCAAAAGCAATATCTTGATGATTGGCCCTACTGGTAGCGGTAAGACTCTGCTTGCAGAGACTTTGGCTCGCTTGCTAAATGTTCCCTTTACGATTGCTGATGCAACTTCTCTTACAGAAGCGGGTTACGTTGGTGAAGACGTTGAAAACATTATCCAAAAGCTGCTACAAAAATGTGACTATGATGTAGAGCGCGCACAGACTGGCATTGTCTATCTCGATGAAATTGATAAAATTTCTCGCAAATCAGATAATCCATCCATTACTCGTGATGTTTCGGGGGAAGGTGTGCAGCAGGCGCTGCTGAAGCTCATTGAAGGCACTGTTGCCTCGGTTCCTCCTCAGGGGGGGCGAAAACATCCGCAGCAAGAATTCCTACAGGTCAATACCGCCAATATTCTCTTTATTTGTGGCGGTGCTTTCGATGGGCTGGAAAAGGTGATTCGAGACCGATCGGAAAAGTCTGGAATTGGGTTTTCTGCTCAGGTTAAGGGAGAGAGCGAGCAAAAGGCGACAGGAGAAACCCTTTCTGACGTAGAGCCAGACGATCTGGTACGTTTTGGTTTGATTCCGGAGTTTGTTGGCCGCTTACCTGTATTGGCAACGTTGGATGAACTCGATGAAGATGCCTTTGTCCAGATCCTTACAGAGCCCAAGAATGCGCTGGTTAAGCAGTATGGCCGCCTGTTTGAGATGGAAGGTTGTGAACTGGAGTTTCGAGACGACGCGTTACATGCCGTTGCTCTTAAGGGAATGGAGCGGAAGACTGGTGCGCGTGGCTTGAGATCTATTATGGAAAATATTCTATTGGATATTATGTATGATCTGCCATCCATGGAAAATGTCTGTAAAGTCGTCATTGATGCCGATGTTGTTAATGGCAACTCCGCCCCTTTAGTGGTCCATGAAGGTGGTGATGAATGCCGCGCAGCCTCTTCTAAAAACTAAATTTTCACCTAAGGGTTGATTTACAAAGAATCTGTCTCCATCCTAAGGCTATAAGAGTCGTAAAAATAGCCTCCATATAGGGTGGAGACGCAACAGAGGATTCCTTGTGATGCCCCATCAAGATAAGTCATCAGAAATAATCGAAGATCAACTCATCGCTGTACCGGTTTTGCCGTTGCGGGATGTTGTTGTGTACCCACATATGGTTATCCCGCTCTTTGTTGGGCGTGAAAAATCCATCAAATCACTGGAAGCCGCAATGGAGAATGACAAGCAGATTTTGCTTGTGGCTCAACAAAATGCTTCTGAAGATGATCCTAGCCCTGAAGATGTATACCGCGTTGGCACCCTTGCTAATATTCTGCAGTTACTGAAACTTCCCGATGGTACGATCAAGGTTCTTGTCGAAGGTGGGGAGCGAGCTCGCATTATTCACTTCTTAGCATCAGAGGACTATTTCAAGGCACAAGTGAATACCTTAACGGTACAAGAACTTGATGAGCGTGAAGTAGAAGTATTGACTCGTTCTGTGCTGGCGCAGTTTGATCAATATGTGAAACTGAATAAGAAGATCCCACCTGAGATTCTCTCTTCACTTTCTGGCATTGAGGATCCCGCTCGACTTGCAGATACTATTGCTGCACATATGTCATTGAAAATTGCAGATAAACAAAAGCTGTTAGAGACAGAAGATGTGCGAGAGCGCTTAGAGCAGATCATTGGCTTTATGGAGACTGAAATCGACCTCCTGGAGGTTGAAAAGCGGATACGTGGACGTGTGAAGCGTCAAATGGAGAAGAATCAGCGTGAGTACTATCTGAATGAGCAGATGAAGGCAATTCAGAAAGAGCTTGGTGAGATGGATGAGGCGCAAAATGAAATCGATGAGCTGACCTCCAAAATTGAAAAGGCAGGGATGAGTAAAGAGGCTGTCGCTAAGGCAAATTCTGAATTGAATAAACTCAAGATGATGTCGCCAATGTCTGCCGAAGCGACGGTGGTGCGTAACTATATCGAATGGCTAACTGGGGCACCCTGGAAAAAGCGCACTAAAGTTCGCAATGATTTAGCACAGGCTCAAAAAGTATTGGACGAAGATCACTATGGGCTAAAAGAGGTCAAGGAGCGTATTCTTGAGTATCTGGCTGTTCAGCAGCGCGTTAGCAAGCTTAAGGGACCAATCCTTTGCTTAGTTGGGCCGCCTGGGGTAGGTAAAACTTCTCTAGGACAATCTATTGCCCGCGCAACAAATCGAAAGTTTGTCAGAATGGCATTGGGAGGTGTGCGTGATGAGGCGGAAATTCGTGGGCACCGTCGTACTTATATTGGCTCTATGCCCGGTAAAATTATCCAAAACTTATCTAAGGTAAAGGTAAAAAACCCACTTTTCCTTTTGGATGAAATAGATAAGATGTCTGCGGATTTTCGTGGTGATCCAGCCTCAGCTATGCTTGAAGTACTGGATCCAGAACAAAATAACAGCTTTGCAGACCATTATTTGGAGGTTGACTACGATCTCTCTGACGTGATGTTTATTGCAACTTCGAACTCCATGAATATTCCTGGTCCACTGTTGGATCGTATGGAGGTGATTCGTATTTCTGGTTATACCGAAGATGAAAAGGTAAATATTTCACAACGTTACCTCCTTCCCAAGCAGATGAAAAATAATGGCCTAAAAGAGGGAGAGCTGAGTGTTGATGAATCCGCAATTCGCGATGTAATCCGCTATTACACTCGAGAGGCTGGAGTGCGCAATCTGGAGCGTGAGATGGCCAAGATCTGCCGCAAAGTAGTGAAAGAGGCCCTGTTAAATAAAGAGCAAGGCGCCACAGTTGAAGTGAGTAGCGAGAACCTCGAAGACTATCTTGGTGTACAACGTTTCCGCTATGGTGAAGTTGAAGAGGATGATCGCGTGGGTCAAGTAAATGGGCTCGCCTGGACGGAGGTTGGCGGTGATCTACTGACAATAGAAACAGCTGTTGTTTCTGGTAAAGGAAAGCAGTTCCTTACTGGCAAGCTTGGCGACGTAATGAAAGAGTCAATTCAGGCTGCTATGACTGTGGTGCGAAGCCGGTCAGAGATTTTAGGGATAGCTGCCGATTTTGCAGATCAGAAAGATATCCATATACATGTGCCAGAGGGAGCTATTCCCAAAGATGGCCCTAGTGCAGGCATTGGCATGTGTACTGCCTTAGTATCTGCCTTGACAGACATTCCAGTAAAAGCTGATGTGGCGATGACAGGCGAAATTACATTGCGTGGAGAAGTGTTGCCGATTGGAGGCCTAAAGGAGAAACTTCTTGCGGCACACCGTGGTGGAATTAAAACAGTTATTATCCCAGAAGAGAATCGCCGTGATTTGAAAGAGATTCCTGAAAATATTCTACAATATCTCGATGTTCATCCTGTTAAATGGATAGATGAAGTGTTATCAATAGCGCTGCAGCATATGCCAACTCCTGAGGGGGTAATTGAGTCAGAAAAGGGAGCATCTTCATCAAAATCCAAGGGTAAAAAATCGGGTAATATCCGAGCCCATTAATGAGTAAAGGTTTTTTTAAGATTGTCAGGAGTGTTGTCAAGGGATGGAATTGCTTAAAAAGTAATCAGCTTTGCGAAAAAAAGAGTCTAAGGCTGGCAAAGCTGTTGACGGCGGCACTGGGCAGTTGGTATAAATTCTCACATCCAAGCCGCCGCTCATAATTTTAATAGGCGGGATTTTTGATCACCCAACTTAATAAATATAAGGGGACACGAAGTGAATAAAACAGAACTAGTCGATGCGGTTGCAGAACAAGCTGACCTCACTAAAGCAGCAGCGGCTCGTGCAGTAGAAGCTGCGCTGGACGCAATTAGTGGTAGCTTGGCGAAAGGCGATCAAGTTGCGCTGATCGGTTTTGGTACTTTCCTGGTGCGTGACCGCGCTGCTCGTAGCGGACGTAACCCCCGCACTGGTGAGACTATAGAGATCGCTGCGGCTAAGATTCCTTCTTTCAAGGCTGGCAAAGCCCTTAAGGATGCAGTAAACTAGGCGGCCGATTGATTCGGGTGCTTAGCTCAGCTGGTAGAGCATCGCCCTTACAAGGCGAGGGTCGGCGGTTCGATCCCGTCAGCACCCACCAAATTTGGAGTGGTAGTTCAGTTGGTCAGAATACCGGCCTGTCACGCCGGGGGTCGCGGGTTCGAGCCCCGTCCACTCCGCCAGTAGTAGAGAAGGGTGTACCAAGTTTGGTTACACCCTTTTTTTATACCCAATTAAAAATAAAATGAGTTTTCTTAACAATGCTTGAATTTATCCGGAATCGCGCACAAACATGGATCTCGTGGGTGATTGTCGCACTGATTCTTATTCCATTTGTATTATGGGGAATTGGCGATTATTTCACTGGTAATGCTGATAGTAGCGTCGCTGTTGTAAATGACACCAAGATTAGTGAGCAAGAATTTCGAATGGCTTACTATCGCCAAGAGCAGCGTATGAAAGAGATGCTGGGTGAGAATTTTGATGCATCGATGTTTGAGGATCAAATGCGCAAAAATGTTCTTGATGGGTTGATTGAACAGGAGTTGCTGGTACAGACCTCAAGTGAGGCTGGAATGCGCATTAGCCCAGAACAATTGGCTATGGTGATTCAAAATATCGAAGCATTCCAGAATAATGGGACTTTTGATCGAGGTACGTATGAGTCTACGCTCAAGATGCAGGGACAGAGTACTGGATATTTTGAATCGCAAGTTCGTCGGAGTCTTCTTACTCAGCAACTATACTCTGGTGTGGTTGATTCGGCTATTGTGACTGATTACGCTGTGAATCAACTCCTGAAACTTGAAAATCAAGAGCGTGAAATTGGCTATTTTGAAATTCCTGCAGCTAAATTCATCTCTGAGGTGGAAGTGAGTGATGAGCAGATAGCTGAAAACTATAACCAAAACCTGGATAACTACATTACCCCTGAAAAGGTTGATGTCCAGTATCTTGAATTATCTGTGGGCCAGCTTCGCGAGCAGATCAGTGTCTCGGAAGAGGAGTTGCAGAGTGCCTATGATGAACAAAAAGAGGGAATGGCAACACCCGAGCAGCGTCGTGCAAGCCATATTTTGATTGAAGTTCCTTATGGTGCTTCTGATGAAGAGAAAGCAGAAGCCGAGAAAGAAGCTAATGAAGTTCTAGCTTTACTGAAAGATGGTGGAAACTTTGCTGAACTTGCTAAACAGCACTCTGATGACCCGGGGTCTGCAGAGCAGGGTGGAGATCTAGGCCTTTTTTCTAAGGGAGACATGGTTGAAGAGTTTGATGCCAAGGTATTTTCAATGAATGAGGGGGAAATGAGTGATTTGGTGGCCACAGAGTTTGGTTATCACATTATTCGTCTTGATGAGATTAAGAGAAGTGAAATCCCTGCTTTTGATGAGGTGCGTGAAGAGTTATACGGCCAGGTGCAATTTAATAAAGCGGAACGTCTCTATTATGATAAGGCTGATACGTTAACTAATATGGCCTTTGAGTACCCTGATAATTTGGATAGTGCGGCAGAAGAGCTTGGGCTAACAGTCAAAAAACTTTCAGGCATAACCAAATCTGGTGGGCCAGCACCTTTTAGTAACCCTAAGTTGACCAAGGCATTGTTTAGTAATGAGGTCCTAGAGGAAGGATTGAATAGTGAGCCTGTGGAAATATCTGATAATCACTTGATTGTTGCTCGTGTAAGCCAGCATATTCCTTCTAAGGCTAAGCCACTTGAAGACGTTGGTGAACAGATTAAGCAACAACTTACTCGTAAAGCTGCCCAAGAGATGGCACAGCTTTTGGGGGAAAGAGTTCTTGCCTCGCTGGAAGAAGGGGTTTCTCCAGAAGAACTGGCAAAAGAGAATCATCTTGCTTGGCAAGAAGCCGGTTTGTTAAAGCGTGATGCTAGCGGTGTTAACCGTGTTATTGTTGAGCGTGCATTTGAGCTTACCCGCCCCGAAGAGGGTAAAAGTGCTGTGGGTTCGGTTACGCTAGGCAATGGGGGATATGCTGTAGTAAGTGTGAGTAAGGTGGTTGATGCTGATATTACTAACTTTACCCAAGAAGATCGTGAAAGGATGCGTGGGCAGTTAGCTGGTATTGGCGGCAATAGCGACTACGAAGCCTTCTCTGAAAGCTTGCGAGATAGTGCAGATGTAGTGGTTAAGCTATCTGAGTAGTGTACGCTATACCGCAATAAATCATGACTATAAAAGGGCGCGCAAGTGCCCTTTTTATTATGGCGAAAAAACCTTAAAAAAGTCATTGACGGAAATGAAAAAGCGAGTAGAATGCGCGGCTCTGGTCCAGGAGGGAGTCGGAGAGAGTGAGGCGAAAAAGGAAGTAAAAATACCGGTTGACAGAAGTTTTAAAATCGGTAGAATGCGCCTCCCGATCGACGCTGGGAGAGGTTGATTGAGTGCAGGA